>JBKJJJ010000121.1:0-17380 GCA_046598045.1 Candidatus Eiseniibacteriota bacterium | reverse complement strand
CCCGCGCCCCGGGCGGCCCCTACGCCGTCCGGGGCGCGCTCTTGCCGCCCCCGCCGCCCCCCTGCTAGACTGCGCCCGCTCCAGCCCACCCGACGTTCGCGCAATCCCGGAGGAAGGACATGCCTGCCGAAGGCGCCGATATTCAGAAGGAATTGAACCCGCTCGAGAACGCCAAGGCCCAGTTCGAGGAGGCCGCGAAGCGGCTCGAGATCGACCCGGGCCTGCTCGAGATCATCAAGCAGCCGCGCCGCTCGACGATCGTCTCGCTGCCGATCCAGATGGACGACGGGTCGTTCCGCGTCTTCACGGGCTACCGGGTGCAGCACTCGATCGTGCGCGGCCCGGCGAAGGGCGGCATCCGCTACCATCCGCAGGTCACGCTCGACGAGGTGCAGGCGCTCGCGGCGTGGATGACCTGGAAATGCGCGGTGGTCAACATCCCGTTCGGCGGCGGCAAGGGCGGCATCACGTGCGACCCGACGAAGATGTCCAAGGGCGAGCTCGAGAAGCTCACCCGCCGCTACGCCGCGGACCTGTCGGACCTGTTCGGCCCCGACTCCGACGTGCCGGCGCCCGACGTCAACACCAACGAGCAGACCATGGCGTGGTTCATGGACACCTATTCCATGCACGCCAAGCGCACGGTGCCGGGCGTGATCACGGGCAAGCCCGTGCGCCTGGGCGGTTCGCGCGGACGCCGCGAGGCCACCGGCCGCGGGATCCAGTTCGTGGTGCGCGAGGCGGTCAAGCACCTCAACATGGACCTCAAGACCTGCCGGGTCGCGGTCCAGGGGTTCGGCAACGTGGGTTCGATCGGCGCCGAGCTGATCGCCCAGGACGGCGCGAAGATCGTGGCCGTGGCCGACGTCAGGGGCGCGATCCACAATCCGCAGGGCCTCGACATGCCGGCGCTGCTCGAGCACATCAGGAGGACCGGCTCGGTCGTCCACTTCGCCGGCTCCCAGCCGCTCACGACCTCGATCATCGAGTACGACTGCGACATCCTGATCCCGGCCGCGCTCGAAAACCAGATCACGACCGAGAATGCCGCCCGCGTGAAGGCAAAGATCATCGCCGAAGGCGCGAACGGCCCCACGATGCACGAGGCCGACGCGATCCTGGATATCATGGGCAAGTTCGTGATCCCCGATATCCTCGCGAATTCGGGCGGCGTGACCGTCTCCTACTTCGAGTGGGTGCAGAACAACATGGGCTTCTACTGGACCGAGAAGGAAGTCAACGACCGCCTCGAGCAGTACATGGTCAAGGCGTTCCACGATGTGCTCGAGGTCGCGCTCGAATCGAAGGTTTCGATGCGCGTCGCTGCGTTCATGCTCGCGATCCGGCGCGTCATCGAGGTGGTGAAGCTGCGCGGGGTCTACGCGTAAGGGAGCACCCAGGCAGGCAAGCGAGAGCCCCCGGAGGATCGCTCCTCCGGGGGCTTCTTGCTGCGCGCTCGCGAGCGGCCTCAGAACGTGAGGCGCACCGCGAACTCGTTGGTGTCGCTGAAGAAGTTTTTCACCATGCGGTTCGCGTAGTCGAACCGGAGGTGCGAGGCGTTCCCCAGCTTGACGTTGAGCCCCGCCCCGAAGGAGAACCCGTTGTACACGTCCGTGTTGCTGTCGCTCACGCGCTTGCCGTAGCCGCCGCGCAGCGCGAACACGTCCTTGTACATGTACTCGGCGCCCCCACGCACCTCGTCGGGCGAGAAGTTGTTGCTCGAGAACGTACCCAGCACCTTGAGGTGATTGTTCGCGTCGGCGTGGCCCTGCTGCAGCAGGTCGTACGCCGCCCCGAGCTGGAAGTACGACGGCATCTCGAAGCTCGACGACGAGGCGGCCACGGTGCGATTCGCGGAGCCCGGTTCGGCGTCCGGAATCGGCACGTTGAGCTCGAAGTCCGACCCGGAGAACGACATGGACGTGCCGAAGTTCTTCATCACGAACCCGAACGTCGGCCCGCTGAGGCCCGTGTCGTACTGGAATCCGAAGTCGAACGCCACGCCGCGCGCATGCGCCTGCGCAACGGTCTCGTTCACGAACTGCACCGTGGTGCCGAAGCGCACGCGGTCCGTGAACTGCCGCGCGTAGCTCAGGCCGAGCGTCGCGAACACCGGCGATAGCACATCGCCCGTGCCCTCGGGAGCGGCCTCGGTGGTGACGATGACATCTCCCACGTCGAGCATCTTCGCCGAGAACCCGATGTTGCCGAAGTTGCCGGCGTGCGTCACGACCGCGAAGTAGTTCACGTTCATGTCCGCGATGTAGCTCAGGTGGCTGAAGTACACGTCCGTCCCCGTGGCGGTCGCGAGACCCGCCGGGTTCCAGAACAGCGCCTCCGGGCCGTTCGCATCCGCGACCGTCGTGCCACCGAGCGCGGTGCTGCGGGGTCCCACCGGGATCCGTAGTTCGTTCGCCCCCGACGTGCCCTGGCGTTCGCTCGAGCCCGCGCCGGCGACCCCGGCGGAAAGCGCGAGCAGCAGCCCGCACGCCGCCAGCGCGGCCAGCGTGTCCCTCTTTCCTGCCATCTTGCGGCTCCGCAGGAGGAGCCGAAGGATCGTTGCGTTCATCGACGTGCCCTCCCTTTAGAAGTTGTTGAGCCGTTCCTTCTCCATGAACACGATCATGCGCCCGTGGGTCTGTCCCACGCCGGGCGCCTCGATCTGGTAGATATACACGCCGCTCCCGACCGGCAGCCGGTTGTCGGTCAGGACGTCCCAGGTCGCGATCGACGTGGACGCATCGTCCTTGTGCAGCGTGCGCACAAGGTCCCCCGCGAGGTTGAAGATGCGAATCGTGCACGTCGCCGGCAGGTTCATGAAGCGGATCTGCCGCGCGAACTGGTTGATTTCGTACGACGAGCGCGTGTAGTACGGGTTCGGCACCACGCGGATCTTGTCGAGCGCCGCCTTCGCGAGCGCCGGGTTGTCCTTGTCCGCCGCGGTCGTGTTGATCACGAACACGTCGTTGGGACCGCCCGGGTTCGCCCAGACGTAGACCATCTTCTCGCCGTTGTCCGGATAGCCTTCCGCGTTGCTCGGATCGTCGAGCGCGTGGGCGGTGAGGACGTACAGCAGCGGCAGGCTGGCGGCGTTCGCCCCCGTGCCCGCGATCGCGTCGTCGACCTGGTACGCGGGCTTCGCGGTCGCCGTGTACGTGGTGCTGCTCAGGAACAGGTACTCGCGGTCCCCGTCCCCTGCGATCGAGGGCTTCCACGTGCCATCCATCGTCGGGTAGATCACGCCGGTCGGGACGTGGTTGTTGTCGGTCAGGCGCTTCTCGACGTAACACGCGTCGAGCTGGCGATTGTTGACCGTGTCCCAGACCTGGAACCTGCAATCCACGAACCCGCCGTACTTGTAGCCACGGGTGCCGTCACTCGTCGGTGTCGTGAACGTCCCGGTGCCGTCGTCGACGCCGTCGCGGAAGTAGCGATACGCCTTCTGCGTGGCGGTGCTGTCGAAGCGCACCTCGACGGTCGTGAACTGGTCGGGATTCGCGGTCGGGTTGATCGTGGAGTCGAAGAAGTTCACGGCATAGTCCGCCGCGCCCCCATAGAACGCGAGGCCGAAGTCGACCGGCTGGAGGTCGCGCGGGTTGTCCGTGTCGACCTTGACGTAGAAGACGTCCTGGAGCTGCGGACTGTAGGCGCCGCTCACCTTGATCAGGAGGCCGTCGACGATCTGGTAGTCCGTGTCGCCGGTCTTGTTGAGCTGGTTCGTCAACATGACGGTCGTGTCCGGCGCGGACCCCGCGTCGGCCCCGTCCGCGCAGATGCGCCTGAGGTTCCAGTACCGGGTCACCTCGATCCCGTTGTACGAAGGGAACGGCGGCATCGCGTCCGTGAAATAGACCTCGTAGGCGCAGCCCGTCACCTTCGTCGGGTCGACGATCTCGGCCGTGACGACATCGGTCGTGGCCGGGATGTTGGTGTCGATGCGAAGCTGCGTGACCGTGGCCGCCGCGGTCGCGAGATTCGTGCCGGCCGTCGGGCCCTGCGGGATCACCACCACCGCGTTGACATCGCGGCCCGCGGTGCCCTGCGCGTTCTCGAGCGTCTTCTGGCCCGGCGCCGCGGCAGGATCGTAGCTGTACGCGGTCACGGAGTAGTAGTACGCCGTGCCGTTGTGCAGCCCGCCGCCGCGAATGAAGTCGGTCGTGATCTCGATCGAGTGCCGGACGCCCGAATCCTCTCCGAACTGCACCGGCGCGATGACGATGTCGCCGAGGTTCAGGTCGAAGAGCGCGTCGGTGATCGTGGCGATCCCGTTGACGATGTCGTAGGTCGCGATGCGTGTCCACGGTCCTGCGACCGTCGCGCCCTGGTAGATGTTGTAGCCCTCGAAGCGGTAGCTCGACGAGGAGTCGACCACCTGCGAGCCCGCGTCCCAGGTCAGGACGACCTTGCGATCGAGCCCCTCCGCCTGGACGATCGGCTTGTCCGGCGGATTCGGCAGGTTGAAGTCGCGGTCGAACGCGTCCTGCGCGGACTGGTCATAGAACTTGAGCGCCTTGACCGACGACAGCCGGTCGCGGCCCTGCCCGACGAGGACGGCGGTGACCACGAACTGCGTGTCGCCCGGCGCCATCGTGAACGGACCCGACGACAACATGAGGCGGCGGTCGGCGGGGTTGCCGTCGAGCCAGCCTGTACCGGCCACCGGGTCGCCCGGATTCGTGAACTTGGTGGGGAGCCCCGAAGTCGGGTCGATCACCGGCGAGCCGTCGGCTTCCAGGCCCTTCATGTAGTTGTACGACTGCTCCTTCGAGTTCGGATCGGTGCCGTTGATGTACTTGTTGAACGAGCTCAGCGCCAGCGTGTCGCCCGCGACCTTGGGCCCCAGGAAGAAGTCGTAGCCCACCGCCGGCGGCCGGCTGCCGTAGACGTTGTCGTTGTTGGTCGCGTTGTAGCAGTAGCCGAGGGACAGCGACGTGTCGACGCCCACCAGGTCATCGCCCGCGCCGCCGTTGTCCGGGTCCGACCAGATCGACACGAACGTCGAGTCGAGCGTGTTCGAGCCCTTGTTGATGAGCCGGTAGCTCAGGAACGCGGTGTTGCCGAGCGCGCCCTGCCGGTTGAAGGCAAACGCCGTGAGCGACACCTCGACGCCCAGGGGGGGGATCGAGTTGCCGGCGTTGTTCGAGTGCCGCGACGCGTCGGCGTCGTTGAAGATCGCCCACAGCGTCTGGTCGCCGATGATGTGCGGCACCACGAGGCCCGAGATGGTGTCGAGCGGCGCGCCCAGCGGGCCCGCGACATTCACCCACTCGCCCCAGCCGGTCGTGTCCTCGCGCGAGACCTTGTACACGCGGTAGCTCGGCTGGTCGGCGGCGAACGTCCCCCCGACCATCGGCCCCGGCGCGAACTCCTGGGAGTATTCGGCCACGGTCACGCGCGTCTGGCCCGCGACCTGGGCACCCAACCAGAGTCCCGCCGCGAACACGCATGTCTTGCCCGTCCCCTTCGGGAACTCGAGACCCGAGTTGCCGGCCTGCAGGTCGAACGCGAACGACCCGACGTTGGTGACGAACATCGAAAGCTGATTGGCATCGATCTTGGTTCCGGTGTCCACGACCTGCACCACGGCCGGCCGCGTGCCTTGAGTGCGCAGCGGCAAGTGGGCGAACGCCGGTTCCGCCACGACCAGCCCCAGGATCGCTCCCAGGGCCGGCCAAACGAACGTTCGATTCATACGAAGCCTCCTGCCTCGATCGGACATCGAGGAGTTCGTTAGAAGCCGAGCCTGAGTCCGAAGCGGACCAGACGCGGATTGCCGAACAGCTGGGGGTTGGTCTGTGCCAGGTCGTACGTGGTCTGGCCGACCGCTCCCTGTTGCGCGAGGAAAGCCTGTCCGGCCTCCGTGTTGAGCCAGTTCGTCGTGTTGGCCGAGCCGGAGGATTCGTATACGGCGACCGCGTTCTTGCGGTCGAGCAGGTTCAGAACCCAAACGTAGGCATCGAAGTTGAGCGAGCCCATCTTGAATCCCTTGTTGGCCTTGAGGTCGATGGTCGACGTCCACGGCCCGTAGCGCGAGTTGGTCGGGCCGATCGGCACGGTCGAGACCGCCGCCAGCGTGACCTCGTCATAGACCTCGACGGGCGTGTACGGCGTCCCGCTGCCCGACGACAGCAGCAAGTTGATGCCCGCGTTCGAGAAGATGTGGCCTCCCCCGACCGTCGGACCCTCTCCCGGACCGAAGCGCCAGTCCAGGTTCGCGGCGATCTTGTGGCGCTGGTCGAAGTCGAGCGGCGAGGACTGCTTGGGCGGATTCGACGCCGTCCACGCGATGTTGCGTTGCGAGTTCGACACCGAGCCCGTGCCCTGGGCGTACGAGAGGCTGTAGTTGAGGCTTGCGGCCACGTGGTTGATCGGACGCATGGTCCAGCCGACGTCGACGCCCTTGATGGTCGCGAAGTCGCGGTTCCGGTAGCTGGCGAACGCGTTCGGGCTCGAGGTGATGGTCACGATCTCGACCAGGTCCTTGACGTCCTTGTAGTACGCGGTCGCGTCGAGCCGCATGCGCTCGCCGATCTGCTGCGCCACGCCGACCTCGTAGGCGGTCGTGCGCTCGGGCTTCAGGTTCGGGTTGCCGAACCCGACGAAGTACCCGCCGGTGCGGATCTTGTGCTGCAGGAACCGGTAGGAGACGTAGAGGTCCTGCAGGTTGACCTGCTGGTAGAACTGGCCGTAGTTGACCCGGAGCAAGGTCTTGTCCGTCACCGGGAACGCCACGCCGAGACGCGGCGAAAGGCGCGAATACTTGCGGTTCGGCGACAGGTCCGTGGTCGCGAGCGAATCGTCGGGCGGCGGCCCGAGCGGGTACTGCTCGGAGCGCAGAGCCGGCGTGTCGACGTTGATGTAGTCGAGCCGCATGCCGCCGTTGACGATGACGCCCTCGCGCTCGAACTTGTCCTGCAGGAAGAGGAACGCGGTCTTGGGATGCTTGGCGCCGTCGAGACCGCCGTCGACCTGCTTCCGCCCCAGCACGTCGAAGCCGTAGCGGTCGATATCCTCGAGCCCGCCCGTGGGGTTGCCGAGCGAGTCGTAGTCGACGTTGACCGGGAAGTACGAGTCGTAGTAGCGCAGCGTGTGGCGCTCGCCGCCGAGGCCGAACTTGACCTGGTTGTGGCGGTTGACCTGGCTGGTCCAGTCGCCCTTGACTCCCCAGTACTGCGACTTGCGGCGCAGGAAGTCATCGAACACGTGCCCCGGCAGCAGGAAGTACGGGAGCTGGGTGTTGAACTGCGGGTTGCCGTCGGGCTGGCTGTACTTGGTGACGTCGTCGAAGAAGACACCGTCGCCGCGCTTGCGCTCGGTCATGAAGTAATTGACCGACGTCGAGACGAACGACTTCGAGGAGAGCGTGTAGCTCATCGTCCCGAAGGCGGAGCGATTGGTGTCCTGGTAGCGCGGCATGTGGGCCGCGTTGAACAGGTATGCCTGCGAGAACTCGCGCCAGTCGTCGGACGAGCCGAGGGTGCCGAGCTTCAGGTTCATCCGGTCACCCGGCCGGAACGCCAGCTTGCCCTGCCAGGTCCAGCCCGCGAGGCTGTTGTTCGGGAGGCGGCCGTCCTTGGTCCCGAGCGTGGTCTGGAAGGCCTCGTTGAGCGGGCTGCCGATGAATTTCGGCGACCGGTCGCCCTGCCAGCGGCGTTCGCCCGAGGCATAGAACGTCATCTTGTCGGAACCCGGGATGACCGGCCCGCCGATCGAGGCGTCGTAGAGGTTCCAGTCATACTGCTTGGAGCCGACCCACGAGCCGGCGCCGGCATCGGTGACCGCCTCGAAGTTGCCGAAGTACTTCGCGCCGCCTTCGCGCGTCACCACGTTGACGACGCCCGAGGAGACCTTGCCGTACTCGGCATTGAATCCGCCGGTCAGCACCACGACCTCGTCGATCGAGTTGCTGGCGATATTGGTCGTCGAGTAGCCGGTCAGCGGATCCTGCTGCGAGAAGCCGTCGACGAAGTAGGCCACCTCGTTGGCGCGTCCGCCGCGCACGATGAGCGACGAGGTGTTCTGCGACTCGCGCTCGACGCCGCGGGGATCGTAGCTGCGGGCGAAATTGACCACGCCCGTCTGGAGCGAGGCCGCGTCGCGGTAGCCGCGCGTCGGCAGGTTCTTGAGGTCTTCCTTGGAGAGGAAGCGCGCCGTGCCGGTGGCGTCCTTCTGGATCAGCGGCCGGGTCGACTCCACGATCACCGGCGCCTGCTGGATCGCATCCGTCGACATCTCGAGGTTGACCTCGGTCGTGAAATCCGGCGCGACCGAGACGTTGGTCACCACGTAGTCGGCGTAGCCGATGATCTTTCCGCGCACGGTGTAGGTGCCGCTCGGGACGTTGAGGATGCTGTAGTGACCCTGGTCATCGGCGATGGCACCGAAGTGCGTGCCATCCACGATCACGGTCACACCGGGGAGCCCGGTCTTGCCCTTCTCGCGGACGGTCCCGGAGATCTTGCCCGTGGTGCCCGCCAGGGCAGGCAGCGCCGCGGCGGCCATCACCAGCGCGATCCCCAGGGCCACGAGGGCACGAGTCCGCTGGTCGAACTTGCTCATGGATCAGATCTCCTTATCGCCGCGGATTCCGCGCGCTGACCGGGAAAAGCCAGCCGGCGCGCCGATCCGACACGCGAACGCAGGACCGAAGCGTTTGCTGGGGGAAGCCGCATAAAGGCAAGTCGAACGGCTCGTGGTACCACCTCCATCCGTGGTTCGCGCAGCCTGGGGTGCCGCGCTGAGGCCTAGGGAGGCCTCTCGAGTCCGTACACGTGCAACGCATCGAAGGTAATTTCGCAGTCAAGAGACTGTCAACTGATATCTCGCGAATGGGACGCCCGATCCCTTTGCCTAGCAACGCGGTACGAACCGGCACCGAGCCCGATCCGGTCCCCCCGGGGTGCCACACCCCGACGCGCGCCCCGGCAGGGCATTCGGTCCGGTCCAAAAAAACGGGGGGCGCCATCAAGGCGCCCCCCCGCTGGACTGCTGCGCTTCCGGTCGAGCTAGAAGCGGTACGTCATGCTGAGGTTCGAGAACGGCACCTCGCTGTTGCCCGAAGCGAACCAGGCGCCCGTGAAGGCGAAGTCCTGGTTGAGCGTGGCATCGAGGTCGAGGCGGTTGCCCAGGCGGAAACCCGCGCCGAGCGCATACTGGAGCGGCGAGTCCTTGACGGTCGTCTTCTGGGCGGTGGTCTTGTTCTCGAACTCGAGCTTGCTCCACACCGGCTTGCCCGCGCCCATGCGGACGTGGAACCAGCTGGCCGGGTGCACTTCGAGCGCGCCGAACACCGACGGCGTCGTGTTGTACGTCACCGTGAACGGATCCCCGAACACGCCGGGATCCTTGTAGTCGACGTTCTCGTGGTTGAGCGAAACGCCGAGCACGAGCAGGTCGCTCTCGCGCATGACCCACGACTCGGCGATACCGAGCTGCAGGCCCTTCACCGAGTTGTCGAACTCCGTGTTGTTCGCCGGGGTCACGCCATCGGTGAACTTGGAGCCGCGATCCATCGTGTAGTAGTTGAACACCGGCGTGATGTACGAGTTGTCGCTCACCGCCATCTGCACGCGCGCGTTGATCGAGAAGTCCGTATTGCCGTTGTCCTCGAGCAACTGCTTGGCCGCGGCGTCCTCGACCTTCAGGGTGTTGTTGCGGTAGTGCACGGCGATGTCGCCCGTCTGCTCCCGACCGAACGCATCCCAGTTGAACGACACGCCACCCGCCGCGCCCCAGGAGTTGCGATCCTCGGAGCCGAGCGAAGCATTGATCGCGTTCATGACCTGGCGGGCATTGCTGCCCGAGATCGCAAGCGTAGCCGGCGACCACGTGTACGGCGAAACCGTGTCGTTGCCGTCAGTAACCGACGAGCTGGCCTTGTCGATCGCGAACCCGATGCTGCCGCCGCCGAGCTTGCCGCCCCACAGCAGCGTGATGCCCTCGTTGCGATTGCGATCGAACCACGACGGACCGTACGCCTGCGAAATGGCGTTGCGGTTCTCGTTGATCTGGATGCCCCACGTCCCCGGAAGCCACTTCCAGGTGTTGAGGTACGCGCCCATCGCGCGGCCACTCTGATCGAGCGGATTCGAGCCGGCGTTGTCCTGGAAGTCAGGCAGGTCGCCACCAGCGACGTCCTTGTTGCCGAGGTTCCCGTAGACGAGGTTCTGGTAGCGAACGATCGACGACGGATAGGCATAGACGTTGGTGTAGTCCTGGATGTAGTCGCCCTGCAGACCCAGCGACTGAACTCGCGCGTCAGAGGCGGAAGCAGCCGCCGGCACGAGCGTCACGAGCGCCGCCACGAGGGCGGACTTCGTGAAGAGATTACGCATGTCTTCGGGACCTCCTGGACGCCCCAATTCTTGGGGCTAGTCCTCCATGGAAAAACCCTGTCCCGAGGAATCGAGACAAGGTACGACCTTACCGGGCCCGCATCCTCATATCGGGATCGGGAGGGACCTGGCAAGAGCCGGGCGCATCCTGTCCCCGAACCACGCCCGTGTCAACCCCCCTTTGAGCGGAAAATTGCTCGCCAGGGGAAATAGTCAGACCCCACCCTCGTAAGCCATTGTCGGGCAACGATCCACAGGGGGTCAGCAGGCCGAGACCCGACCCCGGGCCCGGAGCGGCGACCCGGCCAGGAGCCCGCCCGCGATCCGCAATTTAAGATATTGTCGTTATGTCGTTTAGCTGGCTCTCTTGTGGGAAAGGAAGGACGCCAACCGTCCCCAGCCGAGCACATTTCGAAAGAGCTCGGGTTCGAACGCCGGAGCGCCGGGATCGAGGCTTCCGGGCGCGACCCGGCCATAGGCGTGAATCAACCCGAGACCTCCCGTGGAAAGGGCGACGTGAGTCACGGCTCCGGGGCCGGGACCGAAGAACCACAGGTCCCCGGGCCGGATTCCACCCTGGCCCGCCGGAAGCATCGCGCGCTCGAAGGCGAGCAGCCGACGCACGCCCCCCACGCCCAGGCATTGCACCCGGGCATCGCGCGGCAGCGCCAGTCCATGCGGCCGGGCCGCGAGTTGAACCAGGCCCGAGCAGTCGGTGCCGGCGAACGTGCGGCCTCCCCAGTGGTAGGGCACGCCTGTGAGGCGGACGGCGGTCGCGACCACCGCGCGCCCCAGTCGGGGTGAAGGAACCCCCACCCGCGGTCCCACCAGCGCGGCGACGCCCACGGCACGGACGCCGAGCGGCCCCAGCGGGCCCCAGAGCATTCCGCGATCCCGCGCGACTCGAGCCCCGAACGGGAGCGCGCCGCGCGCCGGGCCGAGATCCAGCCACGGCAGGTCGACCCGCCCGAGGGCGCGCCCGCGCCAGGCGGAGGCGCTGGCGAGGCTTCCGAGCGCCAGCGACCACGAGCGCACCCAGCCGGCGTAGCCATCCTCTTCCCCGCGCAGGTGGAGCCAGCGCCGGTCGCGGCTCAGGGCGAGGACGCGAAAGGTTTCCCCGAAGAGCCCCTGGCTGACGAGTTCGCTCGTGTGGTCGGGGAGGCGACGCACGTCGGCGACCGGCACGGCGACCACGGCGGCGGATGCCCGCGCGGCGGCGAGCGGGGACGGCGGCGCGAAGCCCCCTCGGGTGGCTGCCGGGGAGCTCAGGCGCGCCACGTCAGCGATCGAGTCCGGGGGAGATCAACTCGTAGCGGCCGAATCCCTCGCGGTCGGCAAACACGAAACGTTGGTTGAGCGCGAAGTAGTGCCAGATCTGGAGCGCCGGATCGTAGAACGTCGCGGGGCGATCCTCGATCTGGTCGGGCGCGCCGAAGCGGATGTACACGCGCCCCTGGTCGGTCCGCCATCCCGCCCCGGTCTGGCCGGAGAAATGGGTGTTCGCATAGCGCACGCGCCGGAAGAAATCGAGCATGGCCTCGTTGCGCGGCGTATCGGGCGTCGGGTCACGACGGGCCCAGAAGTTCTCCCAGGCGCGGACGCGGGTCGAGTCGCTCCCGGCCTTGTGCAGCTCGTCGTATTCCTCGCGGGTCGCCACGTTCGAGAGGATCTCGACCACGGTCAGGTAGTTCTGGCCGCGCGGCAGGTTGAGGGTTTCGACCTCGAACGTGCGGGCAGTCCGCCACCTTCGGTCGCCATCCTTGATCTCGACTTCGTAGGTGTACTCCCCGAGGAACAGGTCCCGCACGTTCGGGTGCAGCAGGAACTCCCCGCCCGCTCCGAGCGAGAGCACGGTGTCGGCGCGCACGAGGTCCTCTCCGGTCTCCGCCGTGACCTTGCTGTGGATCGCATAGGCGTGCGGCGAATTGTCTCCCCGGCGGTCATAGACCGAGCCCCGCACGCACATCGCGTCGAGATTGGCCTCGAACTTGCGCGAGGGCAGGAGCGTGAAACTCGAGTCCGGACCGCAAAAACCGAACTGCAGGTCGCCGAGTCCGAGCGCCCCAGGGCCGAACTCCGGAACCCGGACACGGCCCTCGGAGTGCGACTTGCGGCCGCCGTTGAGATCCTCGAGGGTGACGTCCACGCGGTACTCAGCGGGCGGCAACTTGAAATCCCGGTGGAAGCGCAGGCGGCTCCCGGCCTCGCGCGTCTCGGGGAAGGTCGCGAGGACGACGCGGTTCTCCCAGACGTCGCCGCCGGCCTGGTCCCCGCGCTTGCTCCGGAACACGACGGTCACGCGGACAGCCGCCCCGTATCCGGCCGGGACCTGGATGAAGGCGAGTTCGGCCACCGGGGTCTCGAAGTCGAACCCGAGCGCGGTGCCCGTCGGTGTGAGGTAGGCGTTGACGTCGGCACCGAAGCGCGGAGAGGACTCGCTGACCAGCGGTTCGGTCGGCCCGATCTCGCCCGCGCCAGCGCCGGACGCGCGGAACACCAGCATGAGCGCGAGCAGCCACACGGGGCCGGGGCGCACCCGTGCATCCCGCCGCGCGGGACCCACGCGCCGCTCGAAGAATCCGCGAAGTCTTTGCACGAACCGAACCTAGCACAGGCTCCTGACGCGGCAAAGGGCTTGACCCCCCGCGCGCGCGCCCGCCATACTCGACGCGCTCGACCGGGCTTCATCCCGTGCCAGGAGATCGCGTGATCGCTGGACATTCGGGTGTCGGGCGATGCTCCCTCGCACCGGCCCGGCGCCCACCGCTTCGACCCTCGATTCTCTCCCTTGGCGATCACCTTGCCTGCGCGCTGGTGTTCGTGGCCGCAGCCCTATGCGTGCTCGGCCCTTCCGACGCGCTCGCCGTCATGCCGCCGGCCGCCGGCGGCGCGTTGCCGGCCGAGGTGCGAGCCGCGATCGCGGCCGGGGCCACGCGGCCCGCGGCCCGGTTGGTCCCCCAGGGCCCGGTTACAGACGCGACCGCGGGCACGCTCGGCCGCTGGAACATCCCGGTGCTCCTGTTCGATTTTCCGGACCGCCGGTCCACCTATCCCGCCGCGCGCTTCCAGCCGCTGCTGTTCGACACCACGGGCGCGATCCCGACGGGCTCGATGGCCGACTACTATAAAGAGGTGTCGGGCGGCCTGCTCACAGTGCGCGGCCGGACCTACGGTTGGAAGACGCTGCCCGACACCGCGAACTTCTACGGCAACGACTCGTACGGGCTCGCGCGACTCGCGTTTCCCCAGAACGACGCGGGGATGGTCTACGCCGCGCTCAAGGCGTTCGACCCCGACGTCGACTTCTCGCAATACGACCGCAACGGCGACGGTTACGTGGACTGCGTGTTCTTCGTCCACAGCAGCATGGGCGCCGAGGGCGCCGCGGGCGATCGCAGCCGCCTGTGGTCGGTCACCACCACGATTGCGAACTCCTGGGGACAGGTCGCACCCTATGTCACCGCCGATCCGCGGCCCGGCCACCCGGGACAGTTCATGAAGGTGGACCAGTTCTCCGTGCTCCCCGAATTGTCCGCGATCGAGCCCGGCAAGTTCACGGAGATCGGCGTCTACTGCCACGAGTTCGGCCATGACCTCGGCTGGCCGGATCTCTACGACACGGCCTCGCTCGGCGGCGGCACGAATCTCGGTCCGGGAAACTGGTGCCTGATGGCGACCGGCGCATACGGCGGCGACAACCGGACGCCCGAGCGCCCCACGCATCCGTGCGCCTGGGCGAGGTGGGATGCCGGCTGGATCACGCTCGAAAACCTGGTCGTCGACGGCGACCGCGCGTTCGCTCCCGTCGCGAGCGCGAACCTCGCCTACCGCCTGTGGTACCAGGGCGAGGCATCGGATGAGTGGTTCCTGCTCGAGAACCGCCAGAAGACCGGCTTCGACGGCACGCTGCCCGGCCACGGGTTGCTGGTCTCGCGTATCCGCTCCGACGTCATGGCGCAGAAACGAATCCTCAACACCGTGAACTCGGGATTCACTCCCGCGCTGCGCGTCGAGGAAGCCGACGGCCACTACGACATGAAGTTCACGATCAATCGCGGCGATGGCCGCGACCCCTTCCCCGGGTTGTCGGGCGCCACGCGCTTTGCCGACGACACCGCGCCCTCGACGACAACCTACGACGGGCGGCCGCTCAACACCTCGCTCGAGGCAATCCGCGAAGTCGGCAGCGAGGTGCGCGCCTACGTCCAGCTGCTGCCCGCGGGTTGGAGCGACCCGATCGAGATCGGCGCGCTCGGAGCGGGCGGTTCCCTGGTGGCGAACAACGCGACCGCGCTCGCGGCCGATCCGGGAGGAGACCTGTGGCTCGCGACCATGGACGACGTCTCGGGCGCCCCGGAGGTCGTGCTCCGGCGCAAGCGCTTCGGGGTCGACTGGGGAACACCCCTGCCGCTGACCAACGAGCCGGGGTTGTCGAGCTCGCCCGCGCTGGCGATCGACAAGAACGGGCGACGCGCGGTGGCCTGGTGGGACACGCGCGATGGCAACTCGGAGATCTACTACGCGTGGGCCCCGGCGGGCGGAGCGTTCGGTTCCGCGCACCGGGTGACGCAGAATAGCTCGTTCTCGCAATTGCCCGCGGTCGCCTGGACCGCCGACGGGCGGATCGCGCTCGCGTGGACGGACGGCCGCGACGGCGGTTCGTCGATCTATGCGCGCGTCTTCGCCCCGGACCAGGAGGCCCTCAAGAGCGACGTGCGGGTCTCCTATCCCGAGGGGTTCGCGATCCTGACGAACTCGGGCGCGCCCTCGATCGCCACCGCGGGCAACCGCATCGTGATCGCGTTCCTCGAGCGTATCGCGGGCGTCGACGAGGTCAAGGCCTGCGTCGACAGCGGCGCCGTATGGACGGCATCGCGTTACTTCTCCGAGACCGACGGTTTCACCAGCAACCAGGCGACGCTTGCGGCCGCCTCCGATACCTCGGTGTGGTTCTTCTGGCGCGACAACCTGCCGACGCAGAGCGAGATCCGCCGCGCGCGCTGGTCGCGGTTCAAGGGCTGGGACCTCGGCTTTGATTCGGCGTACCGCAACGCGCAGCCGCTCGATTCGCCGCGCGCCGTGACCGACGCCCGGGGTGACGTGCACCTGTTGGTGCGCCGGACCAACACGTCCGGGCTGATCGAATTGGTGGAGACGGTCTGGCACCGCGCGAACGACGTCTGGGACGCGGGCCCTTCCCGGCTCGCGGGCTTCCAGGATGAGCAACTCGGTGGCGCCGCGTTCACGATCGATCCGCTGGGACGCACGCACGTGATCTGGCTCGCGATCGGGAGCAATGGGCGGCGCTTGCGCGAGATCGTGCACGCCGCGCCGGCGAGCGCCCCGGTCGACGTCACAGGCGGCCCGGAACCCGGCATCGCCCGCGTCGAAGCCGCACCGAATCCCGCGCGCGGCCGCGTCGCCCTCGCGCTCGACACGTCCGGCGCGCGACCGCCCGGCACGCGCGTGCTCCTGTGCAACGTCGCCGGCCGCAGGATCGCGACGCTCGATGCCGCGGGCACGGGCCCGGCCCGCCTGACCTGGGTGGGGACCTCCGGCGATGGCGCACGCGTTGCCCCGGGCGTGGTGTTCGTGCGCGTCGTGGACCCCGCGGGTCGATTGCTGGCGCACGGGCGCTTCGTGTGGCTGCCCTGAGGGCGCGCCACCTCTGGGAGGCGCGCGCGGCGTTCGCCCTTGCCGGGGCGGCGATCGCCACCGCTGCGGTGGACGCGGAAGGCACCACGCGCCGCGTGCCCGAGGAATTCGCGAGCATCGCCGGCGCCCTTGCCGCCTCCGGCGCCGGTGACACCGTGCTCGTCTCCCCCGGTACGTATGCCGAACGCGTCATGCTCGTGTCGGGCGTGACCCTGCGCGCCGCGGGGCTGCCCGGCTCCGCCGTCATAGACGCCCAGCGCCTCGGCGCCGCCGTCGAGGCGCGCGGCCTCGCGGCCGGGAGCCGGCTCGAAGGATTCCGACTGACCGGAGGCACGGGGATCGACGATGGCGGTTCCACCCTGGGCGGAGCGCTGGGCGTGATCGGCGGGACGCTCGCGGTGCGCGATTGCAGCTTCGATGGCGCACGGGCGGACTATGGTGGCGGCAGCGGCGCCGCGGGCGCAAGCGTGAGCTTCGAGCGCTGCGCCTGGACCGGCACGACCGCCGGATTCGGGGGCGCGCATTTCCAGGCGGGTGGAACGCTGGCCTGGACGAATGTCACGGCGTCCGGCACCAGCGCGAGCTCGGGCGGCGCGCTCTATGCGACCGGCGGCGCGCGCATCACGGTGCTCGGCGGCGTGGTCATGGGGACCAGCGCAACCGGCGACGGCGGCGGGCTCCATCTCGACGCCTGCACCGCGACGCTCTCGAACCTGCGGGTCGACGGCGCGGGCGCCGGCGGCGTGGGCGGCGGCGTGAGCGTGGCCGCGGGCGGCCAGGTGATCGTCTCGTTCTGTTCGTTCCTCGAATGCACCTCGGGTCGGGGCGGCGGCGGGCTCCACGTCTCGTGCGACGCCGCCTCTCCGTCGGCGCAGGCGGGGCGAACCTTTCCGAACTCCACGCGCGCGCTGAGCGATTGCGCGCTGCTTTCGATCACGCACTCGGACGTGCTCCTCGCGCGCGGCACGGCCCCCGCCGCCGGAGGGGTCACGGGGGCGGGCGTACTGCGCATCGCGTCGTCGATCGTTGCAGGCAACCAGAGCGGCCTCGCCTGCCTCGATCCGCGGGCGACGCTCGACATCGGGTGCTGCGACCTCTACCAGAATGGCGGGCCGGATCTCTCGGGCTCCTGCCTGCCCGCCGCCGCCGCGACCAACCTCGCGGTCGATCCGCGCCTGTGTGATCTCGCGGCGCACGACCTCGGCCTTTGTGCCAACTCCCCCCTGCTCACGCCGGGCTGCGGGGACGATTTCTGGGGCGTGGGCGGTCTCGCCTGCGCCTCGTGCGGCCCGACGCCGACCCACCCGGAGACCTGGGGAGCGCTCAAGGCGCGCTACCGTAACCAGGCCCCGAAGTGACGCCTGTGTGCGCCCCAGAACAATTTTACAGTT
>JBKJJJ010000060.1:0-6025 GCA_046598045.1 Candidatus Eiseniibacteriota bacterium | reverse complement strand
AGATCACCATCGAGGTGCCGTCCGCCGGCTCGGGGACGCTCGCCAGGATCCTGGTCGAGTCGGGCACTGTGCCGATCGGCGAGAAGATCGCCTACCTCCTCACCGCCGGCGAGACCGAGGCCGAACTGCCGGCCGAGGGCGCGCCCGCCGGCCCGGCCTCATCGACCGCGCACGCCGCGCCCAAGTCGCAGCCCGCGGCCGCCGGCGCCACGACCGCGACCGCCGAGGCGAAGACCGAGCAGCCGCACTCCGCCGCGTCGCCCGCACAGGGTGGGAGCGCCGCCCCGGCGCCCGCGCTCCAGGGCCCGGCGGCCGGGTTCAGCGGGCCGCAGGGAGGCAACGGGCACGCGCGCTATTCCCCGGTCGTGCGCCGGCTCTCCAGGGAGCACGAGGTCGATCCCGCGTGGGTCAAGGGCTCGGGCCTCGGCGGACGCGTGACGCGTGACGACATGATCGCCTACGTCGCCGACCTGCGCGCCGGCAAGGTCGTCCCGCCGACGGCCGGCTCGGCCGCGGGCGCGCGCACCGGCCTGCCGATCGCCGGTCCGATGGAGGAGACCGTGCCGATCGCGGGCATTCGCAAGGCGATCGCGGAGCACATGGTCAAGAGCAAGTTCACCGCCGTGCACACCTCGACGTTCGAAGAGGTCGACATGTCGGCGATCGTGCGCCTGCGCAACGCGCACAAGGAGCGGCTCGCGAGGGAGGGCGTCAAGCTCACGTTCACGCCGTTCTTCGTCAAGGCCGCGACGCTCGCGCTGCGCGAGTTCCCGACCATGAACGCGACTTGGAACGGCGCGGAGTCGGTGACCATCAAGCGCTACTACAACATCGGCGTGGCGGTCGGCCGCGACAAGGGCCTGATCGTGCCGGTGCTCAAGGATTGCGGCAGCAAGTCGCTGGTCGAGCTGGCGCGCGGCGTCGACGACCTCGCGACGCGGGCGCACAACGACAAGCTCACGCTCGATGACCTGGGCGGCGGCACGTTCAGCATCACGAACGCCGGGCTGTTCGGCTCCACCGGCTCGACGCCGATCATCGACTTCCCGGAGGTCGCGATCCTCGGCGTGCACAAGATCGCCGACAAGCCGATCGCGGTCGACGGCCAGGTCGTGATCCGCCCGGTGATGAACCTCGCCTGCACGTTCGACCACCGCTGGATCGATGGTCACACTGCGGTCCAGTTCATCGTGCGCGTCAAGTCGCTGCTCGAGCAGCCCGAGTTGCTCTGGTTCGTGGCGTAAATCCCAAAGGAGCATCCATGACCTCTCCGCACGCCAGCGCCGACCTGATCCTCAAGCTCTACGAGTTGCGCCGCGAGAAGAAGCTGCGCAAGGCGCGCCAGTGGTTCGGCGCGCAGGCATTCCAGTCGACCCAGGACCTGCTCGATGCGGCGCGCGGCAAGAACAACGCGTACTTCCGCATGGTCACGAGCTACTGGGACATGACCGCCGCGCTCGTGCTCCACGGCGGGATCGACGCGCCGATGTTCCACGATGCCAACAACGAGCACATTTACGTGTGGGCCAAGCTCGAGCCGCACATCATCGAATTCCGGCAGAAGGTCAATCAGCCGCACTACCTCATGCGGCTCGAGCGCATGATCGAGTCCATGCCCGACGGCGAGGAGAGAGTCGGCGCGATGCAGGCCCGCTTCCGCGCTGCGGCGACCGCCGCCGCGCCCGCGGCGGAGCCGGCGAGCGAGCCTCAGGCCGCAGGCAGCCGAAAGTAGGGCGTTTGGGCGGGGGCGTTGACATGCCGCGCCTCCGCGCCTAGCCTCCCGGGGAGCCGATCATCCCGATCGGCCGATTGACCGGGAGGTCCCATGTCCATTCTTCGCCATGCATCCATTGCCGCCGGCGCGCTCGTTCTCGGCGCGACGATCGCCGCTGCCCCCGCCTTCGCCATGGAAGGGCTGACCAAGGGCAACAGCGTTCTCAGCTTCCAGGCCACGACCGGTATCGCCGATCTCGCCACACCCGAGGGCGGTTCGGGTGGGATCACCGCCTATGCCCACTCCGAGTGGGGCGGCCAGGTGGCGTTCCAGCACCTGATGTCCGAGGACTGGGCGCTTGCCCTGTCGGGTGGCATCGGCACGTTCAAGGAGACCGACAAGCCCGGCACGAACGCCCTTCCGGGCGCGCCCGACTTCATCTACAAGCAGTCGTCGTGGCAGGGCCGCATCGGCGCCGATCGCTTCGTCCACCTGACCGACAAGTTCCACCTGTTCGTCGGCCCCGGGCTCTCGTACTGGTCCGGCAAGGCGAAGTTCACCACGGGCACGTCCACCCCTGTCGAGAGCCAGCGCGCGAAGCGCTTCGCGCTCAACGGCCGCATGGGCGCGCACATCGCGCTCGGCGACAAGGTCGGTCTCGAGGGTTCCATCGGGCATTACTTCGGGTTCGCGAGCGCGAAGGACGCGGGCGCGAAGGCCAACTGGTCGCCCAGCGGCACCGAGAGCGCGGTCGGACTGGCGTTCAAGCTGTAGCTCCAGGACGAGGAGGGTTCGCGGGCGCGGCGGGCTCGAATGGCCGCCGCGCCCGCACTCGTTTCCGGGCCTCCTGCGCGAGGTAAACGTGCTGCCACCGCGCCACTTGGCTGCTATACTGCGAGGGCGAACCTTGTGATATGTTTCACGAGGAATCCGGTGCCCGCCAGGGGGCGGACCGGGCGGTGGTCGTCGACGCGCCGAGGTGTCCCGATGCCTGTTTCGCTCACCCTGTTCTCACCCGAGGAAGCCAACGCGCTCATCCCGTTCCTCGAGCCGCGGCTGTCCCACCTCGTCGCGAAGAAGCGCGAGCTGGACCAGGCGCAGCACGAGCTCGAGATGATGCGGCTGTTCCAGGACACCGGCGCGAGCCTCGGCAACCCGGACCTGGTCGCGCGCGAGGCGCGCGAGAAGCGCGCCAAGGACCTCGGCGAGGAGATCGCCGACGCGGTCAGTGCGGTGCACGTCAAGGGCTGCGTGGTGAAGGACCTGGAGCGCGGGCTGGTCGACTTCTACTCCCTCAAGGGTGACCGCATCGTGTTCCTGTGCTGGCAGCGCGGCGAGCGCCGCGTGGCGCACTGGCACTCGCTCTCGGGCGGCTTCGCGACGCGGCGCCCGATCCAGCAAAACAAGAGCTGACCCGTTGGTTGATCCCACTCCCGATCCCCCGATCGTCCCGAGGAGCGCTTGATGGCGACCGAAACCCCGGCCGGCGCGCCCGTCCCGCAGAACACCGTGGTCTCTGACCCGAAGCGCGAGGGCTGGCTCACCACCCAGATCGACCACTACGTGAACTGGGGCCGGAAGAACGCGCTCTGGCCCATGCCGTTCGGCACCGCGTGTTGCGCGATCGAGTTCATGTCGGTGGTGTCGTCACACTACGACCTGTCGCGCTTCGGCGCCGAGGTCGTGCGCTTCTCGCCCCGCCAGTCCGACCTCATGATCGTGGCCGGCACCGTGGTCGACAAGATGGGCCCCGTGCTCAAGCAGATCTGGGACCAGATGCCCGATCCCAAGTGGTGCATCGCGATGGGCGTGTGCGCCTCCTCGGGCGGCTTCTATCGCGCGTATCACGTCATGCAGGGCATCGACGAGATCGTGCCGGTCGACATCTACGTGCCCGGCTGCCCGCCCACGCCCGAGGGCCTGATCCACGGCATCATCAAGCTCCAGGAACTGATCGCGCGCGGGGAGACCCGCAGCCAGCTCGCCATGAAGGCGCGCGGCCCCGCCGAGGAGCAGAACGTCGAGGGCGCGGCCCGGCGCGCGATCGCCGCGCTCGAGGACGGCAAGCTCAAGGCCATGGCCGACGCGCGGCGGAAGGCGTCGTGAGCACCATCGAGCGTCCTGCGGCGAGCGCCGACCCGAGCGTGTTCTGGGGCCCGGAGAAATCCGTGGCCGAGCTCGAGTCCGTGCCGACCGTGCGTGTGCTCAAGGCCGAGTACGGGGCGGCGATCCTCTCCGTCCGCGACTTCCGCGGCGACCTCGCGATCACCGTGCGCCCCGACGACCTGCTGCTCGTGGCGCAGACGCTCAAGATCCATCCCGAGCTCCAGTACGACGTGCTGATGGACCTGTGCGGCATGGACGACCTGCTGATGGGGAAGACGCCGCGTTTCCGCTGCGTCTACCACTTCTACTCGACGATCCAGGGCAAGCGCGTGCGCATCGAGGTGCCGCTCGACGACGCGAAGCCCTCGGTCGACTCGCTCACGCCGCTGTACAAGGCCGCGAACTGGGCCGAACGCGAAGCCTACGACATGTTCGGCTTCGACTTCGTGAACCACCCGGACCTGCGCCGCATCCTGACCCACGAGGAGTTCGTCGGGCACCCGCTGCGCAAGGACTACCCGGCCGACCGGCGCCACATGCTGTCGCGCACGTACTCCGCGTTCCCGGGCCTCCCGGCCGAGCACGAGGGCCGGCAGGCGATTGTGGGGGAGGACGGGCTCGAGCGCGTCTACGTCAACCTCGGGCCGTCGCACCCGGCGACCCACGGCACGTTGCGCATCCAGGCGCTGCTCGACGGCGAGATCATCGCCGACTCGCGCACCGAGATCGGCTACCTGCACCGCTGCTTCGAGAAGATGTGCGAGACCCACACCTACACGCAGGTCTTCCCGTTCACCGATCGCCTGAACTACATCTCGGCGTTCAACAACAACGTCGGCTACGCGATGGCGGTCGAGAAGCTCATGCAGGTCGAGGTGCCCGAGCGCGCGGTCTGGATCCGCACCATCCTGATGGAGTTCAACCGCATCATGGACCACCTGGTGTGCATCGGCACGAACCTCGTGGACATGGGCGCGCTCACGAACTTCTGGTACGCGTTCAGCCCGCGCGAACGCATCTACGAGCTGCTCGAGAGCTGCTGCGGCGCCCGCCTGACCGTGTCCTACGGGCGCGTCGGTGGCGTGGCGCAGGACATTCCCGAGGGCTTCGCCGAGCACGCGCGCAAGGTCGCGAACGGGATCCCCGAGTTCATCTCGTACATCGACCAGCTCGCGACCAAGAACGTGATCTTCCAGCAGCGCACGCGCGGCGTGGGCGTGGTCAACCGCGAGAACGCGATCAGCTGGGGCTGGACCGGCCCGTGCGGCCGCGCCTCAGGCCTCGGCTACGACGTGCGCCGCGCGCACCCGTATGGCGGCTACGAGACGCTCGACTTCGACGTCCCGGTGCGCACCGACGGCGACACGTTCTCGCGCTACATGGTCCGCATGGAGGAGATGCGCCAGAGCCTCCGGATCATCCACCAGATGCTCGACCGGGGCGTGCCCGCGGGCCCGTACATCACGCGCGATCACCGCGTGGCGCTGCCGGAGAAGAACTCGGTCTACACCAACATCGAAGCGCTCATGAACCACTTCAAGCTGATCATGCACGGCTTCACGCCGCCGGTCGGCGAGGTCTACTCGTACACCGAGTCGCCGAACGGCGAGCAGGGGTACTACCTGGCGTCGGACGGCACGGGCAAGCCCTATCGCCTGCACGTGCGCGCGCCGAGCTTCTACACGTTCGCGGCCAACGACGAGCTGCTCCGCGGCCAGATGGTCTCGGACTTCGTGGCGATTCTCGGCACGTTGAACATCATCGCCGGAGAGCTCGACCGCTGACGCGGTGCGGGCGCCCAAGGAGCAGGCAGTGAGCGATCCGAAGCCCAGCGTGACCCTGACGATCGACGGCCGCACCGTCGCCGCCCCGCAGGGCACGAACGTGCTGGAGGCGGCGAAGCTGGTCGGCGTGCGCGTGCCGCACTTCTGCTACCAGGTCGACCTGTCCTGGGAGGGCAGCTGCCGCATGTGCCTGGTGGCGATCGACGGTCGACCGAAGCTCGTGCCCTCGTGCTGCGAGGAGGCGAAGGACGGCATGGTCGTCCATTTCGAGCGCCCGGACGCGCGCGAGGCGCGCAAGAGCCAACTCGAGTTCCTGCTCGTCAACCACCCGCTCGACTGCCCGATCTGCGACCAGGCCGGCGAGTGCAAGCTCCAGGACTACTACATGGAGCATGGCGGCTACGGCAGCAAGATGCCGCGC
>JBKJJJ010000209.1:0-5312 GCA_046598045.1 Candidatus Eiseniibacteriota bacterium | reverse complement strand
GGTGGAGGAGGTGTATTCGTTCTGAGTTGAGATCGGACTCGAACCCGCGTTCGAAGTCGGCGAGCAGTCTCGCCCCTTCGTCGAGGTCCAGCGTCGGTAGTGAGGGCGGTTGGTTTTCGCGCCAGTACCACCCCGCCAGTCCGTGATGGCCTCGATCTTCGGGATGGAACGATTGAACCTAAAGATCAAGCGCCGGACGCGGAACGCCACGCTGTTCCCGAACGAGGCGTAGGGGTTGCCCCTCGTGACCGCGATCCTGGCCGAGGTGAGCGAAGAGTGGGAAACGGAGCAGACCTGCATCCGCGGGGAGAGCGGCACTACCGGATCCCGTCTCTTCGCTGCCGTCCCCTCTGTCACCGAACCCGCACAAACCTCTGCAAGCCCTCGACCCGCCCGTTCACGATTAGTCGCGCGAAGTAGATCCCGGACGCGATTCCGGCATCACCCGCGGGATCGAACGCCACGCGGTGCCGCCCGGCGCCAAGGGACCAGGAGGTCGGCGGTGAAACGACGCGGCCCCGCACGTCCGCGACCAGGAGTGAGACCGTGGCTGCCTGCGGCAGGCCGACCACGAACGCCAGTGCGCCGTGCGAAGGGTTCGGGCTCGGAGCTCCGAACTCGATCGTGGACGGCGGCGCAAGCACGCCTCCGGGGGGATCCACCGAGGTCGTCCCCGGCGCCCGGAACGTCCAGAAGCCATGCGCGGCGGCGTGCGCCGGTGAAGCGCTCGCTCCCACCACGGGCTGTCCCACGGTGCCCCGCAACAGGCGGCCGCTACCGGTCGCGGTCGTCGCGCCGCTGCCGATCACGGAGCGCGGGATCGTCGCGCCCGGGGCCTCGGCGGCCAGGACGCCGCTCAGTGTCACGCCGACAGCGAGCCCAGCCCAGACTCGAAGAAGGGCGCTCATCGCGTCGATGCTTCCGGCGACGGATGCATCGCTGCCGGAAGGCCCCCGGGCGCCGTGGCCACCGCGCCGTAGCTCGTGGGGTAGTACGTCGCGAGGAGCGACAGGAAGGTGATCGACTCCTGGGTGGAGCCGTAGGCGCCGTAGCGGGCGGTGCAGAACGAGTACTTGTGCGTGCCGGCGGTGACGGGGAACACGCGCTGGATCCCGAACGACCAGTCCCAGTAGCCGTTGTTCGGCGCGAACTGGAATCCGATGTACTGGTAGTAGCCGTACTCCGCGGGGACGGTGGTCGTGGCATTGGTGGTGGTCTCGGAGATCTGGATGATCCCGTATTGCGACGTCCCCGGCGAGACCAGGGCCATCGTGAGGTAGCCCGTCGCCGACACGACGACGTAGCCATCGGCCGGCGCGGTGAAGTCGAGCGTCCGGTCCTTGGCCAGGTTGATCGGATTTCCGAAGTTACCGTTACCGATCACCGAGTACGTATCGGAGATCAAGTGGGCGATGCCGGGCAGCGGTGTCCGCGTGGCCATCGCGTAGGGAACCGAGGTCAGGGGCGACCGCGGCGTCATCTCGGGATCCGCAGCGACTGCGATGCCGAGCCAGTACTGCCGGTCGAACGGCACCGCGAGCGGCGTCGTGGAGCCGAGCACGACCGAGAACAGCCCGCCCGTCACCGTCACGCTGGCCTGGGTCTCGGTCCACAGCAGGGTGCCGCCCACGGCCGCGTCGTACAGCCCGAACGTCAGGGAGTACGCGCCGTCCGGGACGTCGACCCCGACTCCGTTGGTGAGGCGTCCCTGGTAGCTCATCGTGCTCGGCACCGTGGCCTGCGCGGCGGGGGCGAGAACCAGCGGAGCGGAGAACCACAGGGTGAGGAGAAGGGCGGCGCGTCGGAACCGGATCATTTGGGGTTCTCCTCCAGGATGCGGCCCCCGGATGTCGCAGAGGAAGCCGCCTGAGTCGCTCTCCCGGCGAAAGATCGGCCGGAGCGAAGACCCCGAGATGAGACTGGAATGGACACGGGGGAGATGAGTCTAGGCCCGGCAACCGGGGGGGTCAACGACCGATCGGCGAAGGCCCCGAAGTCAGGAGGTCGGCTCCTGCCGCCCGGTCGGGACTCCAGATCGCGCGGGCGCATGAACGGCCTCACCGCACCGGCAACCAGCGGCGCAGGCGGAGGGTCGCGGCGATCGCACTGCCGTCACGCTGCACGGTGAGTTCGATCGAATGTCCGTCGGCCATGAGCAGCCGCTGCGCCCGCACCAGCCCCAGCTCCGCGATCCCAATCCCATCGAGCGCCGTGATTCGGTCGCCCACGATCAGGCCGGCGGCGGCGGCGGCGGAGCCGTGCTGCAGGTCGTGGACCTCGAGGCTCTGCCCGTCTTCCGAGAGGCGCAGGTCGAGTCCGCTCGCGTCTTCGGCGGGCGTGTCGTGCAGATGTCGGTTCGGTTCGAGAAACATGCGCGCCCGCGAATAATCGAACGTGACGCGAAAGCGCGACAGAACCTCGCCGCCAACGAGCGCGACCCCGGGCGCGACTCCCGTCAGGCCCTCGAGCACGAAGCCGCCAAGCTCGATGCGCTCGAAGCGGGCGAGCACGACGGAATATTCCTGGCCGATGCCCACGCCTCCGACCACGGTCGCCCGCGGCCCGCGCGATTCGAGGAGGAGGCTGTCGTCCACGGCGTCCTGCGAACCTGTGTCTACCAGCAGCGCGCGGGTGCGCGTCGTGCGCCCGGCGACGGTCAGGCGTGCGCGCACGTGCGGCAGGCGCCGATCGAATGTCAGACGGATCTCGTGGGCTCGAGGCGGCGCGGCGAAGGAGGAGGGATCGTAGAGTCGCACGATCGCGTTCTCGTAGTCGATCTCGACGACATAGCGATCGAAGAAGTCGAACCCCAGAATCCCATCGATGGTCTCGCCGAGAACGCCTTTCTGGTTCGAGAGATCGAGCGCGATCCCGTGCGTGGGCCGGATTGTCAGGCCGCCCACGGTCAGAGCCACGTTCGCCGAGTCGAGCCGATCGTAGGGGACCGTTCCCTTCCCGGCCCCGCTACTCTGCCCAATCCCCGACGTGGCGAGGCCGATCTGCCGCGCGAGCGCGCGATCGACGACGCAGAAGCTTGCGCCGCTGTCGAGGATGAACCATTTGGCTTCGCCACGATTGATCCGGACCGGAACCAGGACCGTGGATCCTGTCATCCGGCAAGAGACCGTGGCGAGCGGACCACCCGGAGCGGGCGCGAGCGGTACAGCCACGGCCGTCGCGGCTCTCGCCGGAAGCCCCGTAGGAATGGCGAGGGCGAGCACGGAGCACGACAGCGCGAGGCGAGCGCGGAATTTCAACCCAAGCGACCTCGCTTGGGATTGATTCGACGACGGGGCGTGCTGAGGCCGCGCGGCCATTGACGCCGCGCAGCCGAGCCCGGTCTCCTCGGGACTCCGGGGCGCATCCATGTGCGCGACTGTAGACGAGGTGGCCCACCCCGGCAATCGCCGGCGTGAAGCGACGTTTCGAGGGGGCCCGGGGACGCCTACTTGCTTGCGTTTTGGGGGCGCTTGATCGGTCGGGTCTGCCCGGGCAGGCTCGAGAGGGCGCCGACAACTCAGGCGCACGGCCGCGCATCACCGCACCACGCACATGCTCCGGGCGACGCGATGGGGCCCCTGCGACAAGCGAAGCCAGTAGATCCCGGGAGCCAGCAGTCGGCCCGCGGAGAGGTCGGCCGTGCCGAGCCCGCCGCTTGCCGAAGCAACCGCCTGCTCGCGCACCACGCGACCTGCGCAGTCGATCAATTGCAGCATGGCGGATCGCGAATCCGGTAGCTCGAAGGCGACCCGCACGCGATCGCCGCGAGTCGGGTTCGGCCCGGCGCCGAGCAGCGCGAAGTGCGGGGCCGGCGCTCCCGGCACGTCGGCGGCGGACTGGCACACGGTGAAGAACTGGTCCCCGGCGATGCTCGCGAAGTTGACGGTGCTCGCGGGACCGGGCGGGCAGGTCCCGCTCGGGAGCGGGGCGAGGACCTGATTCGAGAGCGCGGCCGAGGTCGTCCCCATGTTGCGCACGAACGCGATCACCCGGAAGCAGCCCGCCGGATTCCCGATCGCGGCCAGCGGAATCGCCCACTCCACGCCGGTCGTCACGCCCGCGCCCGACGCGGGACCGCATCCGAGCGTGACGCCTCCGACGTTGTGATTGTCGATCGTAACGAGAATCCCGTTCGGGTTCGTGCCGCCGCTCAGCGTGCCCGGGCCGCCGGCGGAGCCCGAGCCCAGCGTCGTGAGCGTGCCCCCGCCCTGGCTGGGGAGCGCCGCGTAGGACGCTGTCCAGATCGGTGGGCCCTGAGGCCCGCCCGCGTCGCCGACGAACTCGAGCCAGTGGTCCGCTTCGAATCCGGCGTCGAAGGCGAGGCCGTTGAGCACGCTTCCCGGGCCCAGCCCGTTCAGCATGTTCTGCCCACCCGGCACCGAGTCGATGAAGATATCGAGCACGTGGCCCACGGTCCTGTTCTGGTTGACGTTCAGCTCCATGGCTACGTTGCCGGAGAGGAACAGGTACAGCACGCCGCCCGAAACCACCGCGTAGCCCGCGTCCAGTTCGGATCCATTCGCGAAGTTGAGGTTGTTGTCCGTGTTGTCGCCGACGATCTGCCCGTTGCTCAGGCCGGTCTGCGTCGTTTGGGTGACGAGTGCCGGCCCATATTCGGGATCGAGCGTGCCGTTGATGCCCACCGCGCCGCCGGTCCGGGCGAGTAGCAGCACGGCGGAGAGAACAAGCGCCGGGAGAACGGCGGGCGTGGCCACATGGCGTTTCATCATGGCGATAAGCCTCACTGGCAATCGGGGCGGACCCGGGCGAAGGTGGCGATTCATTGCGGCAAAAAGCGTAAGGCAATCGTCGGGGAGCGACAATGCCAATCGCCGGTCGGTCTGGGGGAGAATTGTCCATGCAGGGGCGAATGGCCTGGCGCTCACTTTCGGTGTGCCACTGGCGACCCTTGAAGTCGTCAGCGCGCGCCGTGAGCATAGCCCCGGCGCGGGCAAAAAGCTCGGCCGGGACGATGGGTTCGTGCGTGCCCTGGTGCATCTCGGTCTTCCAACTTCACCGCCTTTCGATCGTGGCTTCGCATGGGCGTTCGGGTGTAGGCTTCATGCCCACCCGGGGGCTTCGCCATGCGAAACTCATTGCTTCGCAACATTGCCGTGGCACTGGCCTGCCTGGCATCCCCTGCCGCCGCCGCCCCCATCGTCGGGATTCACTGGGGAACCTGCCCCTTCCCGCAAAACGAGTCCGGGAACCGCAATCTTGGATCATCGCACCAAACGATTTCCGTCACCGTGCGCGGCCTGAGCGCCGTCGTACGCGGCTTCGGCATCAGCGTCTTGCTGCACGCGCAGGAG
>JBKJJJ010000189.1:0-3821 GCA_046598045.1 Candidatus Eiseniibacteriota bacterium | reverse complement strand
AAGGGGCGCCTGGTCGTCACCGCGGGGCTCGGCGGCATGGGGGGCGCGCAGCCGCTCGCGGTCACGCTCAACGGCGGCGTGTGCCTCGCGGTCGAGGTCGACCCGCGCCGCCTGGATCGCCGCGTGCAACTCGGCTACTGCGACGAACGCGCCGACGCGCTCGAGGACGCGCTCGCGCGCTGCGAAGCCGCGGTGCGCGAGCGGCGCGCGCTCTCGGTCGGCCTGCTCGGCAACGCCGCGGACGTGCTGCCCGAGCTCGTGCGCCGGGGACTGACGCCCGACGCGGCGACCGACCAGACCTCGGCGCACGATCCGCTCGGTGGCTACGTGCCGGCCGGCCTCACGCTCGTTGAGGCCGACGCGTTGCGCGCGAGCGATCCGGCCGGGTACGTCAAGCGCGCGCGCGCATCGATGGCCGCGCACGTCGAGGCGCTGGCGACGATGCAGGACCGGGGGGCGACCGTGTTCGATTACGGCAACAACCTGCGCGGCGAGGCGGTCGATGGCGGTCTCGACCGGGCCCGCGCGTTTTCCTATCCGGGCTTCGTGCCCGCGTTCATCCGCCCGCTGTTCTGCCGCGGCAAGGGGCCGTTCCGCTGGGCCGCGTTGTCGGGCGATCCCGAGGACATCCGCGTCACCGATCGCGCGCTGCTCGAGCTGTTCCCGGACGATTCCGTGCTCCAGCGCTGGCTGCCGCTCGCCGAGGCGAAGGTCCCGTTCCAGGGGCTGCCGGCGCGCATCTGCTGGCTCGGCTACGGCGAGCGCGACCGGGCGGGGCTGCTGTTCAACCAACTTGTGAAGGACGGCCGTGTAAAGGCGCCGCTCGTAATCGGTCGCGACCACCTCGACGCGGGCTCGGTCGCCTCGCCGTACCGCGAGACCGAGGCCATGAAGGACGGCTCGGACGCGATCGCCGATTGGCCGCTGCTCAACGCCATGCTCAACGTGGCGAGCGGCGCGACCTGGGTCTCGATCCACAACGGCGGCGGCGTGGGAATCGGGTTGTCGCAGCATGCCGGGATGGTCGTCGTCGCCGACGGCACGCCGGAGGCCGACGCAAGGCTGAGGCGCGTGCTGACGAACGACCCGGGCACCGGCGTCATGCGCCACGCCGACGCCGGCTATGCCGAGGCGGTGGCGCACGCGCGGGCGACCGGCATGTTGCTGCCCGGCATCGATCCGCTGCCCGGAGCGGGATCGGCATGAAGCGCGCGCGCTGCGACGGGGCCATCGTGCATGCCGGTGAGCTCGTGGTCGGGCTGGCGCCCGGCTCGCCGCCGATTGGCAAGGGCCTCGCGCTCGAGCGCTACCCGGATGGCGCGGTCGCGTGGCTCGACGGCGAGGTCGTCGATGCGGGGCCGACCGACGACGTCCTCGCCGAGTGGGAGCCCGACGAACTCGAGGACGCCGAGGGCGGCCTTGTCTCTGCCGGTCTCGTCGACGCCCATACGCACCTGGTGTGGGGCGGCGACCGCGCGGGCGAGTTCGCGGAGCGCCTCTCAGGCGCCTCTTATGAGGACGTGGCGAAGCGCGGCGGCGGGATCCTCGCGACGGTGGGCGCGACGCGCGCCGCGTCCGATGAAGAGCTGTTCGAGCGCGCGTGCGCCACGGCGCGGCGCATGCTCGCATGCGGGACGACCACGATCGAGGCCAAGTCCGGCTACGAGCTGACGAAGGCTGGCGAATTGCGCCTGCTCGCGATCGCGCACCGAGTCGGGCGCGCGACCTGGCTTGGCGTCCACGGCACCGCGCTCGCGGCGCACGTGCTCGCCCCGGAATACGCAGGACGGCGCGACCAGTACCTCGACGACGTGTGCGCGCCAGTGGCACTCGAGGCGCACGACCTCGGGCACGCCCGCTTCGTCGACCTGTTCGTCGAGCAGGGCGCGTTCACGCCCGCCGACGCGCGCCGGCTCGCGAAGGCGGTGCAGCCCGCGCGGCTCGGCCTGCGCCTGCACGTCGATCAACGGCGCGACGGTGGGGGCGCGGCACTGGCGGCCGAACTGGGCGCGCTGTCGGCCGATCACCTGGACCACGCGAACGCGAAGGGGCTCGAGGCGCTCGCCGCCGCCGGGACGACCGCCGTGCTGACGCCCGGCGCGACGCTCACGCTCGGGGGTCCGGTCCCGAACCTGGCGGCACTGCGCAAGCATCACGTGTGGACCGCGATCGCGACCGACTTCAATCCGGGCACCTCGACGACAGAGTCGCTCGTGCTCGTCCTCGCGCTGGCGTGCCGGCTCTACCGGATGACGCCCGACGAGGCGTTCGTGGGCGCGACCGAGTCCGCCGCGCGCAGCCTCGGGCTGGTCGGCCGCATCGGCTGCCTGCGCCCGGGTGCCGACGCCGACATCGTCTTGTGGGACGCGCCCGACGCGCGCACGATGAGCTACCACTTTGGCCCGACCTGGGCGCGCGCCGTGTATCGCCGCGGGCGGCGGGTGCTGGGCAACCGGGCGGTTCCCTCGGGCGAGCTTGCGCGGGAAACGCTGTGATCGGGGCCTCGGGCGACGGCACCCCAACCTGCGCCGGGGCAAGTTGTCCGGCCGCGCCATTCGCGAACCTGCCCCGGGGCAGCTTGCGTCCGTTCGGCGGCCTTCCCGCACTTGCGCCGGGGCAAGTTGGGGCCCTTTGGCGCCGGTCGAATCGAGGGCGGCACGACGTGAAGTGGCTCGCGACGATCCTCGTCTCGTGCGTTCTTGCCGGGTGCACCGGAGCCGTGGAGCAGTCCGCGCTCCAGGAGTCGTCCGAGCCCACACCCCGATTCGACGGCGAGCGACTGGTCCTCAGTCCCTGCATGATCGAGGCGCTCGCCCGCGAGGGAACGAGGTTCCGAACCCGCGCGGACGTGGATTACATCCCGTTGATGATCTCGGAAGCTGGGGAGCGCGCGGCCAACGACACGACTCCCGGCAGCTGGCCGCATAATTATCCGGAGCGGACCTACCCAGCGGACTCGTTGCATCGGCCATGGGCTCTCCTCGGCGACTTCGACGGCGACGGCTGGCTTGACGCAGCCCTCGTGCAATCGACGCCCGACTCGGCCCGCGTCGTGGTCGTGAGCTGCGCGCCCGGCACGCACGTCATCGAGCTCCGGCGATGGAGCCGAGTGATTGCCGGGGATCTCACCAACCCGAGCGATTTCTATCTCACGCGTGCGCCGGCCGGGCCGCTCTCCGTGCCCGACTCCGCGGGCGGTGGCAAGCCCACGACCGTCACACTTGCGGATGAGGGCATTACGCTCGCGCACTGGGGCACGGCCGCCCAGACATTCTACTGGCAGGATGACCATTTCGAGCGCCTCACCACCGCCGACTGAAAGGAAACCCATGCCCCGCATCGTCGAATGTGTCCCCAACTTCAGTGAAGGTCGTGACCGCGCGCTGGTCGAGGCGATCGTCGCGGCCGCGGCGGCCGTGCCCGGCGTGGTGCTGCTCGACTCCGAGATGGATGCCGACCACCACCGCTCGGTGCTCACGTTCGCGGGCGAGCCCGAGGCGGTGCTCGAGGGCGCGTTCCGCGCGATCGAGGTCGCCACCAGGCGCATCGACCTCACGACCCACAGGGGCCAGCACCCGCGGATGGGCGCGACGGACGTGGTGCCGTTCGTGCCCGTCGACGGCGTGACGCTCGAGGAGTGCGTCCAGCTCGCGCGCCAACTGGGTGAGCGCGTCGGCAAGGAACTGCAGGTACCCGTGTTCCTCTACGAGGCGGCCGCGACCCGCCCCGAGCGCGAGAATCTCGCCGCGCCGCACATCGGCGAGATTCTCGCGCTCGGGGCGGGTCGCGGCCGCCTCGTAGAGGAACACGGGTACCTGCAG
>JBKJJJ010000070.1:0-25290 GCA_046598045.1 Candidatus Eiseniibacteriota bacterium | reverse complement strand
ACGGCGTCGGCGCCGGCGGCGCATGCGGCGTGGAACCCGGTGAGGAGCGCGGCCCCCTTGCCACGATTCTTCTCGTGCGCGGCGACGTGCACGCCGTGCGCGCGCGCGACGTCGCCGGTGCCGTCGAGCGAGCCGTCGTCGACCACCCACGTGGCCTCGGGTGGGTGGAGGCGCGCGAGCCGCGCGAGCACGCCCGGCAGTTCGCGCGCCGCGTTGTACGCGGGCACGAGCACGATCGGGTGGGTGACGGGCGGACGCGGGGTCACGCGCGGGTCCCGCTTGCATCGTCCCACATGGGTTCGAACACGAACCACTGCTCGGGGTGCGCGCGCACCCGACGCTCGAGCGTCGCCGCGAGCAGGGCCAGCGCACCCTCGCCGCGCGCGGGGATCGGCGCCTCGAATTGCACGCAGTAGCGGCCCGGGCCGGTGCGCACCACGAAGCCGGGCAGGAGCGCGGCGCCGGTGCGGCGCGCGAGCGCGAGCGGCGCCGCGGGCAGGCGCGCCGGGCGTCCGAAGAACGGAACGGAGCGGCCACCGCCACCGAAGCAGCGATCGCCGAGCAGCGCGAGCAGGCCGCGCGCGCGCAGCACGCGGCGGGCCTCGCGTGCGCCCGGGCAGCGCGCGACCACGCGCACGCCGTCGGCGCGGCGGCGCGCGTCGAAGAAGCGCTCGACGCCCGGATTGGCATGCGCGCGCGCCAGCGCCGAGACTTCGAAGCCGCCGCGCGCGAGCGCCGCCGCCGCGAGCTCCCAGTTACCGAGGTGGGCGCTCCACAGGAGGACGCCCTGCCCCGCAGCGACCGCCTCGTGGAGGCGCTCGACGCCCTCGATCGTGACCGCGCCGTCGCCCCCGGGCGCGGCCCCGCGCCAGGCGTCGACCAGGGACTCGGCGAAGTTGGCGAACATGCGCCGGGCGAGTGCCTCGCGCGCGCCGGGCTGCAACTCGGGCGCGACCTGCAGCAGGTTCGCGCGTACGGCCCGCCGACGGGCCGGGCTCGCCAACCAGAACGCGTGGGCGGCGGCGCGGGCGAGCGCGTACGAGACCCCCCGCGGCAGGAGGCGGGCGAGCGCGGCGGCGGCGGCGTAGGACAGTCGGATCATGGATGGAGTGGGATCGGGGTGGGCCGGGGGCGCTTGCGCGCCGGCAGGCGCACGCCGCCAAACGAAAACGGAGGTCGCGTCACCGCGGACCCCCGACGTCGGGTGATTGTGGTCGGGGCGAGAGGATTTGAACCTCCGACCCCCTGCCCCCCATGCAGGTGCGCTACCGGGCTGCGCCACGCCCCGACCAGGACCGCCCCTTTGGAGCGGCAGCACCGCCCAAACCTAAGCCCAAGGCGGCTTCGTGACAAGCGCGAAGTCAGGTCTTGAGAACCCGCCGCCGGACGGGCGGCTCGCGCAGTTGCGCCGCGAGCTTCGTGAGTTCGTCCTTGATCTCGGTGATCGTGACCTTGCGCGTCGCGTCCTTGAAGCCCATGTCGAGCTGGCCGCCCGGCACCTTCTTCTCGGTGCTCAGGCTCTTCTTCGCGCCGGCGATGGTGTAGCGCCGCCCGTAGAGCAGGTCCTTGATCGTATAGAGGAGCTTGATCTCCTCGGGACGATACATGCGGTTGCCCGCCCGGTTCTTGCGTGGCTTGAGCGTGCTGAACTGGGTCTCCCAGTAGCGCAGCACGTGGGGCTTGACGTCGAGCAGCTCGGAGACCTCGCTGATCGAGCGATACAGCTTTTCGGGGCCCGGCTCGGCGGCCGTCTTGCGCGGCATGTTCCCCTCCCGGCGCGGCGCGTGGCCGCGGTTACGACTCTCGCTTGGGATCCCGGCTCAGCAGGTCGGCCAGCGCGTCCTGCGCCGACTTGTGTTCGAACAACAGCGCGCAGACCTCGCGCGTGATCGGCGTTTCCACCCCGTGCTCGGCCGCGAGCGTGCGGGCGGCGGGAGCGGTGTGTACCCCCTCGGCGACCTGGCCGAGGCCTGAGAGGATCGCGGGCAGCTCCCGGCCCCGGGCGAGTTCCTCGCCCACGCGGCGGTTGCGACTGTGGCGGCTGATCGCCGTGGTGATCAGGTCGCCCATCCCCGACAGCCCGTAGAACGTCTCGCGCCGTCCACCCGCCGCGACCCCGAGGCGGGCCATCTCCGCGAGTCCGCGCGTCAGGAGCGCGCCCTTCGCGTTGTCGCCGTAACCGAGGCCGTCGCCGATGCCGGCGGCGATCGCGATCACGTTCTTGAGCGCGCTTCCGAGTTCGACGCCGACCAGGTCGTCCTGCGCGTAGACGCGCAGGCGCGGCGCGAAGAACGCGTCCTGCACGGCCTCCGCCCACTCGAGCCGGCGGGACGCCGACACGATCGACGTCGGGATGCCGCGGCTCACTTCCTCCGCATGGCTCGGCCCGACCAGTACCGCGCGCGGCCGCTCGCCGAGTTCGTCCTCGAGCACCTGGCTCATGCGATGCGCGAGGCCGTCCGCGCCCGCGGGCTCGAGGCCCTTGGTGGCGCAGGCTTCGAGCACGCCGTCGGGCAGAGCCGCACGCGCGGCGCGGGCGACGCTGCGCAACGCGATCGAGGGCACGGCCCAGACCACGAGGTCGGCCCCCTCGAGCGCGGCGGCGAGGTGGAACATTACCTCAAGGGAATTCGGGAGCGCAATGCCGGGCAAATACTTCCGGTTCTCGCGGTCATCGCGGATCCGGCCCAGGTTGTCGGCGTCCACGTCCCAGATCCGGGCTTTCCAGCCGAGATTCGCGAGGTGGGCCGCGAGCGTGGTCCCCCACGATCCGGCGCCGAGGACGGTCGCGCGCCCGCGCACCGAGGTCATGGCCGGGCTCCCTTCGTGCCCGTCGGCGGCCGGCGAAACGCGAACGCGGGCTCGGTGCCCGCGAGCAAGCGGCGGATGTTCGGCACGTGGCGCACGAGGATCAGGAGGCTGATGAGCGAGCCGACGATCGCGGTCGCCCGGCCGGCCCAGGCGAACGGCACCGCCCAGAGAAAGATCGGCAACGTGAGCGCCGCGGCGATCGTGCCCACCGAGATGCGGCGCGTGAACAGGACGGCGAGGACGAAACAGGCGAGGCACAGCCCGCTTGCGATCGGCGCCACCGCGAGCATCGCCCCGGCCGAGGTGGCCGCGCCCTTGCCGCCCTTGAAGCCGGCGAACGGAGTGAACACGTGGCCGAGCACCGCGGCGAGCGCGCCGGCGAGCCCCGCACCCGCGCGTCCGCCCGGGAACGCGTCCCCGCCGATCCAGGTCGCGAGCAGGACGCCGCCCGCACCCTTGAGCGCGTCGAGCAGGAACACGGTCCATCCGAGGCCGGGACCGAGCGTGCGGTAGACGTTGGTCGCGCCGAGGTTGCCGCTGCCGTGCTCGCGCACGTCGATCCCGCGCGCGATCCGGCCGACCCACAGTGCCGACGGAAGCGCGCCGATGCCGAACGCCGCCACGAGCGCGAGCGCCGAGTGGACGGACCACGCGCCCTGGATCATTCGCTCTTGCGCACGTCGAGCTTGACGGTCGCGCCGGCGTAGCCGAACTCGTCCCGCAAGCGGTTGAGGAGGAAACGGTGGTAAGAGGCGTTGATCGCGTCCGGCTGGCTGGCGAAGATGACGAAGCGCGGCGGCGCCTGCGCCGCCTGCGTCATGTAGTAGATGCGGGCCGGACGGCCCACGCGCGTTGCGGGCGGCGCCTTCTCGGCCTGCACCTTCTTGAGCCAGTCATTGAGCTTCGCGGTCGGGACGCGCCGCATGTTCTCCTCGTGCAAGGCTGCCCACAGCGCCGGCAGCCGCCCGAGCCGCGTGCCGTCGAGCGCGGAGATCGCGATCGCGGGCAGGCGGGAGAGCGTCGGGAAGCGCTCGTTCCGCTCCTCCTCGAGTTCCTTCCAGCGGTCCTCGCGGGCCTCCAGCTTGTCCCACTTGTTGTACGCGATCGCGACCGGCTTGCGCGCTTCCTGCGCGGTCGCGATCACGCGCACGTCCTGGCGATTGAGGCCGGTGTCGGCCTCGGTCATGACCATTACGACGTCCGCGCGCTCGACCGCGCGGATCGTGCGCAACGTGGCGTAGAACTCGCCGTCCTCGGCGAACTGCGCCTCGTGCCGCAGGCCCGCGGTGTCGACGAGGACGAAGCGGCCCGAGGGGGTCTCGTACTCGGTGTCGACCGCGTCGACCGTCGTGCCCGGCTTGGCGTCGACGACCATGCGCTCCTCGTGCAGCAGCGCGTTGACGAGCGAGCTCTTGCCGACGTTCGGGCGGCCCACGATCGCGACCCGTACGGCGCCGTCGTCCGGCAGCTCGGCATCGGCGGGCGGGAGCAGCGCGACCACGCGGTCGAGCAGGTCGCCGACGCCGATCCCCTGCTCGCTCGAGATCGCGATCGGATCGGCGAGGCCGAGCCGGTAGAACTCGCCCTCGACCGGAATCTTCGGGTTGTCGGCCTTGTTGACCACGAGCAGCGCCGGGCGTCCGCGCTTGAGCAGCGAGCGCGCGATCGCGCCGTCGAGGTCGGTGACCCCGGTCTTCGCGTCCGTCAGGAAGATCGTCACCGCGGAGGCCTCGAGCGCCATCTCGGCCTGGCGGCGGACCGCGGCCTCGATGCCGACCTCGATGTCGGGCAGGAAACCGCCCGTGTCGACCAGGTAGAACGGGCGGCCGTTCCACTCGGTGAGCGCGAAGTGGCGGTCCTTGGTGATGCCCGGCCGGTCGTCGACGACCGCTACGCGCCCGCCGAGGACACGATTGAAGAGCGTCGACTTGCCGACGTTCGGGCGGCCGATGATCGCGACGACGGGGTGGCGCATCCGTGGCTCCGGTGGAGAGGTGAGGCGAAGCGGCGTGGGTCAAAGGGCAATGGAGCGGGCAACGGGATTCGAACCCGCGACCTTCAGCTTGGGAAGCTGACACTCTACCGCTGAGTTATGCCCGCCCATGGATCGCGTGCGCTGAACCTCACGATGAGGTCGCGCCGCTAAGTCATTGTCGGGAGAATGCCTTGAGCGACCCGCCCCGTCAACGGGAAAGTCGTTCGCCACGCCCGGTCAGGGGTCGGATGCCGTGCTCGGCGAGCGCCTGCTCGTAGTGTTCAGCGAGCTCGCGGGCGACCTGGCCCGGGGATTCGTGGGCCCCGATCTCGCGGAACTCGAGTTCCACGCGGCGCTCCTCGCCCCGCAGCCAGGTCGCCTGGCGCTTCGCGTACTGGACGGTGTGGCGCGTGAGGAGAAGCACCGCGTCGTCGAGCGAGCGCGTGCCCTCGAGCACGTCGAGCGCCTCGCGATAGCCGAGCGCGTCGAGCCCCGGAGCATCGCGCGCGACTCCGGCGGCGCGCAGGCCTTCCACCTCCCCGAGCAGGCCGCCTTCGAAGAACCCGCGCGCGCGCCGCGCGAGCAGGTCGGCGTGGCTCGAGCGCGGCCGGCCGAGCGCCACCCAGAACCAGGGCGCGGGATCGTGCGCGGACTCGGCCTGCCATTCCGAGAGCGGCTTGCCGGTGGCGAGCACGACCTCGAGGCCGCGGGCGATGCGCTGGCGGTCGAGCGGGGCGAGGCGCGCGGCGAGCGCGGGGTCGAGCGCCGCGAGTTCCTCGTGGAGCGCGGGCGCGCCCTGCGCCTCGAGCCGCGCGCGCACCCCCGAGCGCACGTCGTCCGGGATCTCGGGCACTTCGGCGAGCCCGGCGTGGAGTGCGCGCAGGTAGAGTCCGCTGCCGCCGACGAGCAGCGCGGGTGTGCCGTTGCCCGCGAGGCGCTCGAGGATCGGGCGCGTCGCGCGGCCGTACTCCCCCGCCGACGAAGTCTCGGCCGGGTCGAGCGTGTCGAAGCCGTGGTGCGGCACGCGGGCGCGTTCGGCGGGCGTGGGCTTGCCGGTCGCGACGTCGAGTCCCCGGTAGAGTTGCCGCGAGTCGGCGCACACGATCTCGGCGCCGAGGCGTTCGGCCAGCTCGAGCGCGACCTCGGTCTTGCCGGTGCCGGTGGCGCCGGTGAGGACGAACGGCAGCGTGGCCTTCGCCATGGCCTCAGTCGCTCCGGCCGAACCGCTGGTTGAGCTCGTGCAGGTCCACGCGCACGAACGTCGCGCGACCGTGGGGGTCGCCGTGCGGCAGGTCGGTGGCGAACAGGCGGTCGATGAGCCGGTTCATCTCCTCGCGCGAGAGCGATTCGCCCGCGCGCACGGCAGCGTGGCAGGCGAACGACTTCGCAACGCGGTCCCATGGTTCCTCGCGCGCGAGGCTGCGGCCATGGTTCTCGCCCAGGCCGTCGAGCACGTCGCGCAGCAGGCGCGCCGGGTCGCGCGCACCGATCCCGGCCGGCACGCCGCGCACCATCACGGTCGGCGGCGAGAGCGCGGACAGGTCGAAGCCGAGCGCTTCGAGCGCGGGCTGGACCTCGAGCAGGAGGTCGAATTCGTCGCGCGAGAGGTCGACCGGCAACGCGAACAGCAGGCCCTGGCTCGTCGCCTGGCGCGTGCGGAAGCGCGTCATCGCCTCCTCGTAGAGGATGCGCTCGTGGGCGGCGTGCTGGTCGACGATCAGGAGGCCGCCCGAGATCGGCGCGAGGATGTAGGTCTGGTGCAGCTGCCAGAGGTCGGGCAGGCGCGACGACGGCGAGCCTTCGGTCGGGGCCGAGAGCGCGGATGCGCCCTCGCTCGTTTCCTCGCCGGGGCGCGGCACGAGGCGGAGCGGGCCTGCCGGCCCGGCCGCGCCGGTGCCGCCCGCGAGCGTCGCCCCGCCGGTCGAGACCGCGACCGCGCCGGGCCCGCCCGATCGCGGCGGCGTCGAGAACAGGCTCTCCTGCCGGAGGTCCTCGCGCGTGAGCTCGGCGAGCGTCGGCGGGCCGCTCTCCGCGCGCGCGCTCGGCAGGTAACGCGGTGCGAGCTTGGCGAGCGGCTGTGCCACCGTCTGTGCCACGAACCCGAAGAGCGCGTCTTCACGCGTGAAGCGCACCTCGCGCTTGGTCGGGTGGATATTGACATCCACCGTTGCCGGATCGACGTCGAGTGCGACCAGCGCCGTCGGGTGGCGCCCCGGCGCGACCAGGTTGCCGTAACCGTGGCGCACGGCCTGCGACAGTAGCGGGCTCTGGATCCAGCGCCGGTTGACGAGCAGAGTCTGGCCCTCGCGCGTGACGCGTGCCATCTCGGGCATGCCGAGCCAGGCCTCGAACACGAAACCCGGGCGCTCCTCGCGCGTCTCGATCAGGCGCTCGACGAAATGCGCGCCGAAGATCGCCACCAGGCGGTCCCGGCGCGATGCGGCCTGCGGCAGCGCGAGGCGCGACTTGCCGTCGACCGTGAAGCGGAACGCGGTCTCGGGGTGCGCGATCGCGTAGGCGGTGAGCATGCGCATCGCGAGCCGCAACTCCCCCACGGCCGACTTGAGGAACTTGCGGCGTGCGGGCGTGTTGTAGAACAGGTCCTTGACCGAGATCGTGGTCCCCGGCGCGCGCGCCGCCGCGGTGACGGGCGCGAGGACACCGCCCTCGGCGACGAGCTGGTGCGCCGGCCCCTCGGGATCGCGCGGGCGACTCAGGATCGTGACCCGGCTGACTTCAGCGATCGACGGCAGGGCCTCGCCGCGGAAGCCGAGCGTCCCGAGCCGATCGAGGTCCTCGAGCGCGGTGATCTTGCTGGTGGCGTGGCGCTCGAGCGCGAGCGCGAGTTCCTCGCCCGACATGCCGACGCCGTCGTCGGCGATCGCGAACGAGCGGTCGAGCGCCTCCTCGACCGTGATCTCGATCGTGCCGGCGCCCGCGTCGAGCGCGTTCTCGACCAACTCCTTGAGCGCGGCGCTCGGGCGATCGAGCACCTCGCCCGCGGCGATGCGCGAGGCGGTGCGCGCGTCGAGGAGATGGATGCGGCCGGCGGTGACGGGCGCGCTCACGGGGAAAGCCCAGAGCGCTGGGTCAGCCGGCTCGACGCGGAGGCGGGCAGCGCCACGACGAGCGCGCCGAGCGAGGCCGCGAGGCGTGCGGCCTGGGCCGCGCGCGGGCCCGCCGCCGAGACCATCACGGCATCGACCACGACCTCGCCGAGGCGGGCGACCTCGCCGGCGCGCGGCACACCGGCGAGCCGGGCCCATTGGAAGGTGGGCGCCTCCGGTCCCTCGGCGATCGCCAGCCGCACCTCGGCGTCGGAGGCCGCGACGGGATCGTGGCCGCCGTCGCGCAGCGCGGCGTCGAGCGCCGCGCGGAACCCGTCGAGCCCGCTCCAGTCGAGATCGACCAGCGCGAGCCGCAGCGGCCGGGTCGGGCGACTGTCCATGCGCTGCCCGCCCGTTCCTAGATCGCCGGCGGCGGCGGGATGCGCTCGGCCAGGTCGCTGCGCAGGACCTGGACCGGGTGACGCTCTCGCAGGCGCTCGATGTAGTCGTACATGCGGCGGTTGAGCACCGTTGCGCGCAACTGCTCGCGCGCGGCCGGGGCCAGGGACGGCTCGGGCAGGCTGCGCTCGAGCAGTTGGACGAACAGGTCGCCACGCGGCGTCGCGAGCCGGCGCCAGCCGCCGACGGCAAGCGTGTCCGCGCCGGGCCCGAACAAGAGGGAATCGAGCCCCGCCACCGGCCCCATCGAGGGCAGTCCGACGCCGCGGCCGAGGAGCGGCGACGTGACCTCGGCGCTCACGGTCTCGACCGCGCGCTCCCACGGCACGCCCGCCTCGAGATCGTGCGCCAGGCGGTCGGCGCGCGCGCGGGCCGCCCGCCGGCCGGCATCCCGCTGCTGGTCGAGCAGCACGCGGTCTTTGACCTCGTCGAACCCGAGTTGCTTCGGTGGCAGGATCGAGTCGAGCGCCGCGATCACGTAGCCCTGCTGCATGTAGGGGTAGATGCGCGGGAGAACGGACTTCGGCGCGACGTTCTTCAGGTCGGCGCGCAGTTGGTCGATCGACGTCGGTCCGCCGACGGGCTGGCCCTCATACCAGAGGTCGAACTGGCTCGGCAACTGCCGGGCCTCGGACAGCGCGAGCAGCTGGCCGTAGGTCTTCGCCTGCTTCAGCAGGTCGACTGCGCTCTGGCGCGCGAGCGTGTCCGCGTACTCCACCGCCAGTTTCTGCCCGAGCTCCGCGCGCACGTCCTCGAACGCGGGCGGCTTGCCCTCGCGGCGCGCGAGCAACTGGATGATGTGATAGCCGAACCCGGTGTGTACGAGGCCCGAGAGCGGCTGCGCCGTGGTGAGCGCGAACGCGGCACGCTCGAACGCGGGCACCGTGCCCCCCCGCCGCACGAAGCCGAGGTCGCCGCCCTGGTCCTTGCTGCCCGGGTCCTCGGAGAACTGGCGCGCCAGCGCCCCGAAGTCCTCCCCCCGCCGGACGCGCGCGAGCAGGCGGCCCGCGAGTTCCCTCGCCTCCGCGTCGCTGCGCTTGTCGGTCATGACCAGGAGGTGGCGGACGTGGACCTCGGGGGGCGTGCCGAGTTCACCGAGGTGCTCCCGGTAATAGCGCTCGATCCGGTCGGCGGGGACGTTGATCCGCACCGTCGGCACCGGCGGCGAGGTCACAATCAGCAGCAGGTAGCCCGTCCCGGTGCGATAGTCCGCGAGGTGGCTCTCGTACCAGGCGCGCGCGCCTGCCCGGTCCCTGGCCAGGCGCTCTTCGAACGCGAGCTCGCGCACCCGGGGCGCGACGACCTCGAACGGAGCATGGTAGTTCGGCTCGAAACGCACCGCGGCGACCACGGCATACCCGGCGGCGTCGGGAACCACGAGCGCGTGCGGCGCCTGGTTCCAGCCGCGGGCGGAATCCGCGAGGGCACGCGTCAGCCCGTCGGGCAGGGCGCCGCCGTCGACGATCCACGCTGGCCCGCCCACCGTGGTGGCCCGGCCGCCCTGGCCCTCCCGCCCCTTCCCCCAGGCGACGGCCAACTCGTCGGCGATGCGCCGGGTCTCGCGCACGCGGTCCTCCGTGCGCCAATGTTGCGCCACCTGTTCGCGCACCTCCTCGAACGGCCGCGTCTGCACGCCGCCGCCCGCCGGATCGAGGCGCGCGAACTCGGCCTCGTGCCCGTCGTACCAGGCCCTCAGGTCGGGTTCCTTCGGCGAACGCGGCGAGACCTTCGAGGAATCGACGATCGCCCAGCGCACCTGCCACGCGCGCGTGGCGAACGAGTCGGGATGGGCGTCGAAGTAGCGGCGGCTCGCGAGCGCTTCCTCGGCCTCGATCTTCTCGGCGCGGATGCGCGCGCGCAGGTCGACCGCGATCTGGGACAGCGGCGGCACGACGCGCGCCTGCGCGCGGTCGACGCGCACGATCGCGAAGCCGTCGTCCGCTTCGATCACCGTCGGCAGGAAGCGGCCGGGCGTGAGCGAAAGTGCGCTCTCGGCGAGTGGCGCCTGGTTCGCCAGCAGGCCCGCTTTTGCGCCGGGGCGCCACACCCCCGAGGAGGACACCACGCCCGGCGCGCGCAGCAGCGACTCGAACGCGGCGCCAGCGCTCGCGGCGGCGAGCAGCGATTCGGCGCGAGCGCGGGTCGGGGCGTGGGTTGCGGCGTCCGCCGGCCAGGTCACGGTCGCGGCGGTGAACGCCAGCTCGGCCGGGCGGGCGAGTTCGTCCTGGTGTTTTTGATAGTAGGTGCGCAACTCCTCGTCGCCGGGATCGTGCACACCGTCGAATTGGAGGTCGGAGACGAGGACGGAACGCGTGCGGGCCTTGAGGTCCTTGGCCTTCGCCATGGTCGCGAGCTCGCCGGCGGACGGGTCGAGTTCGCGCTCGAGGCTCTTCATGCGGCGCTGGAACAGGAGCAGCGCGCGGGCCTGCTCGCGCGCGTCGTCGAAACCCTTCGGGTTCTGCGCGCGGTAGGCCGCGAAGCGCGACGGCTCGAATGCGCCCTGGACGCGAAACAGCGGGTCGAGCTTCATCAGGGACTCGGCCTGCGCGTCGCTGACCGAAACCCCGCGGGCCTTCGCGTCGATCACGATCAGGCGCTGGCGCACCACCTCCTCGAGGCCGATCCGCAGGAAGAACGTGTCGTAGGCGGGCGGAGCGGGCTTGCCGGTTTCCTTCTGGTAGCGCTCCATGTTGCGGCGCTGGAATTCCTGAGCCTCGGAGAGCCGGATCGGGTTGCCCTCCACGCGCGCAATCACGGGATCCTTCCGGGGATCGCTCGCGGCGGGACGCGCGGGGGTGCCGGCCGGCGGCAGCGCCGCGCGGGAAGCCCCGATCCCAAGGACCAGCGTCGCCACCAGGAGGGAGACGCGCGCGCCTCCTTTGAGGCGATTTGCTACACTCGACTTGCGCATGCCTCGATGGTTCCTTTCCACGATGCCCGGCTACGTCCGGGCCGCTCCGCTTGAAGGCGACCCGTTCACGCCGGTGGCCGCGTTCAGCACGCGCACCGGCGGGACGAGCGCCGCCCCGTTCGATTCCCTCAATCTCAGCGAGGGCGTGGGCGACGACGCCCAGGCCGTGCGTGCCAACCGCGCGCGCCTGCTGGACGCGCTGCAGCTCGCGCCCGGCCGCGTGGCCTACGCGACCCAGGTGCATGGCGCGACCTGCCTCGTGCCGCCGGGGCCCGGCTGGGCCGGCACCGGAGACGCGCTGGCCACGCGCCACGACGACCTCGTGCTCGTCGCCTCTGCCGCGGACTGCCTCGCCGTGTTGCTCTGGGACGCCACGCGCCCGGTGATCGCCGCTGCGCATGCCGGTTGGCGGGGCACCGTGGCGGGAGTGGTGCCGCGCGCCGTGCAGGCGATGGCCGCGCTCGGATCCGACCCGGCGCAACTGCGCGCTGCCCTGGGCCCGCGCATCGGCCCATGCTGTTTCGAGGTCGGCCCCGAGGTCGCGGAGCGCTTCCATGCCTCCGACGTGCGCGCAGCGAACGGCCGCACCACGATCGATCTCGCGCAGGCGGTGACCCGGCAACTCGTCCTCTCGGGTCTCGCCCCGGCGTCGATTCGCGACCTGGGTTTGGACCTCGAGGGTGGCGCGTGCACTGCCTGCGACCCGGCACGGTACTTTTCCCACCGCCGGGACCATGGGAGCACCGGGCGGGCCTGGGGCATCCTGGCGCCGCACGCTGCCGGCCCACAGGCCGACCACGAACGGGCAGTCTAACACCCGAGATGCTTTGCGGCCAAGCGACTGCGGGACCGCGCCTTGACCGCTTGGGGCCCGCATCTTATGCTGTTGGGGTTCACGGCTTCATCCGCCACGCCTCGGAGGATCGACATGCGACGGTTCGGGTTGCTGGTACTTCTCGTGATGGGAGGTCTCTTGACGCAGGACAACGGCGCCTCGGCGGCGACGCCGGCCAAGGCGGCCAAGGGCAAGCCGGAAGTCGCGACCCCGGTCAAGCTGGGTGAGGACGTCGCCGTCCTCAAGACCAGCCTCGGTACGATCGTGTTCCGCTTCTACGAGAAGGACGCGCCGAAGCACGTCGCGAACTTCAGAAAGCTCGCCGGCTCCGAGTTCTACAACGGCACGACGTTCCACCGCGTGATCCCCGGGTTCATGATCCAGGGCGGCGATCCCAATTCGAAGGACGCGGATCGCACGAACGACGGCAAAGGCAGCGCCGGCTACACGATCCCGGCCGAGTTCAACCAGAACAAGCACCTGCGCGGGACGGTCTCGATGGCGCGCGCGCAGGACCCGAACAGCGCCTCGTGCCAGTTCTTCATCTGCGTCAAGCCCGCGCCCTTCCTCGACGGCAAGTACTCGGTGTTCGGGCAGGTGGTCGAGGGGATGGACGTGGTGGACAAGATCGTGTCGGTGCCGCGCGACTCGAACGAGAACCCGATCGACAAGATCGTGATGGAGAAGGTGACGATCGAGAAGCGCAAGCTCTAGCCGATCGAGTCGCCGACGCAAAAACAACGAGCCGGGTCCTCGCGGGCCCGGCTCGTTGCGTTGAAGCTCCCCCCTGGCTCACCCGCTCGCGAGCGTCCACAGCGCGAGCCCGATCGACTCGTCGCGCGCGCGGAACACGTCGCTCCCGAGATCGCGCACGAAGACCTCGCACGTCGCCCCCGCCCGCCCCGCGAACAGGTGCCCGCCGCGCGTGCTGAAGTCGGGCCCGCCGATCGTGGCGTGCACGTGCAGCACCGGCGTCTCGCCGAGCCACCCGAGGTTGCCGACGATCGCAGTGATCTCCCAGTCGCCGGGAAACGTGCGCCGCGTGTACTGCTGGGTCTCGAGGTGGTAGTAGCCGAGCTCGGGGTCCTCGATCGCGCCCAGCATGTTCACCCAGGCGCCGCGGATCTCTTGGGCGCGCGCGAACGCGAGCATGCCGGCCACGATGTCCTCGCCGTGGGCGAAGCGCACGAGCCAGCCGCCGTCGACCTTGCGGGACTCCACCGCTAGCGCCCGATCCGCACGGTGCGCTTCGTGACCGCCGCGTTGCCGAGCGCGTCGGTCACCCGCACGCGCAGCAGGTGCTCCCCTGCCGGCAGGCCCTCGAGCCGCAGCGTGAACGCCTCGGACGGCTCGTCCCAGAGGCCGTCGTCGGGCGCGGCCGGGAACCACGTCGCGTCGTCGTCGAAGCCGACATCGACGCGGCTGACGTACAACCCGGCGTCGCCCGCGCGCCCGCGCACCACGGCGACCGTGCCTTCGAGCTTTGCGTCGAGCGCGGCGAACGTCGGCGGCGTGCGGTCGAGCACGATCGGGCCCGCGATGGTTTCGTCGTCGAGGCCCTCGCCGGGCGGGTTCTCGTCCTCGTCGCTGGCGACGAGCTTGATCTCGTAGCGGCCGTCGGGCCAGCCGGTGGTGTCCCACGCGTACAGGCTGGTCGACAGCCCGCTCGCGATCGGGGTCCACGAGGTCTCGCCGTCCCTGCGCACGAACAGGCGATACGCGAGGTCGTCGCCGTTCGGGTCGGAGGCCTTCCAGGCGAGCGGTCGAATGCCCTGCGCCCACGGCGGCAGCGCATCGGCATTGCCCTTGCGCGGGGCGTCGGCGCTGAACTGGACGCGCCTCCCGTCGGGCAGTTCCTGCGTGATCGGGTCGCGGCGGACGTTGAGCTCGCCCTCGTAGAACTTGCCGGGCACCGGGTAGGCCGTGAAGTCGTCGATGCGCGGGCGCTGGTTGACCTCGCCCCACGCCACCGTGACCGCGCGGATCGACGCCTTGCTCCCGCCCGGGAGCTCGAGCTTCCATTGCAGCCAGCGCGCCGACGCCGAGGCCACGTGGCCGTCGCCGCTGAGCGCAATCCAGTCGGACCACGTCGAGTCGGGCGCGTTGGTGTTGCCGCTGCGCGTCAGGAAGCGCGCGCCCGGGGCTTCGCCGTCGAACCACAGGCGGCCCCAGCGCGCGAGGCGCTTGGCGTCGAGCGCCGGAGAGATCGCGGTGCCCGTGCCGCCGCCGGGCCGTACGCGGTAGAGCCGCGACGGGTTCGAGGTCGCGAGCCAGAGTTCGCCCCCGCCGGCGGGCGCGAGCGCGGTGACCTGGCCCTCGCCCCCGGCCCACAGCGCGTCGCCCTTGCCGCGCGCGTCCAGCTGGTAGAGCGCGGCGCGGCTCCCGGTCGCGGCCCACAGGTGGCCGCCCTCGGCGAGCAGCGCGTAGACGAGGCCCTGGGGCGACACCCAGTGCGCCGCCGCCGCCGAGTCCGGCACGATGCGGTAGACGACCGAGCGCTGCCCCTCGCCCGCAGCCGGGTCGAGCGCCGCGTCGTCGATCGTGATCGGCGCGGTCGACATCGCGGCCGCAAACAGCGCGTGACCGTCCCACGCGAGCGCGCGGATCTCCTTTTCGGGCGCCTCGAACAAGGCGCGGGCGCGGCCGCCGGTGACCGCGTACACGATTCCGCGCCCGGAGGCGCCGACGAACAGCGTGCCCTTGCCGTCGGTCGCCAGCGCGCTCAGGTGCGCGGCACGCGCGTCGAGCACGACCTTGCCCTTGCCCGCGGCCTCGATCGCGTAGAGCTTGCCGAGCGGGCCGGTTGCGGCGTAGAGCGTCTTGCCGACGAACGCGAGCGCCCAGACGTACTTCTGCCCGGTCTCGAAGTACGTCGTGCGCGCGCCGTTGGGCGCGAAGCGCATGACGTGCCCGCCGGGGCCCGTCCCGACGTAGAGCGCGCCATCCTCGCCGCGCGCGAGCGACAGCGCCTGCGCGTCACCGGTCGAATCGGCGCGCACGTCGTCGCCGCGCACGGTGAGCACGCGCCCGCCGGGGCCGGTCGCCAGTTCCAGCCGATCGCCGTTCGCCAGCGCGGCCCACACCACGGGTGCCCCGGGCAGGTCGCGCGGCGCGAGTCGGGGCCCGGAGCGCAGCGTGCCGTCGGGCCCGAGCGCGATGCCCTCGAGGTCGGTCGCCTGGTGGTCGGCCGCCGTGCGCAGCGTCCAGTACTGGGTCGTGGCGGCACGCGCGGCGGGCGCGAGCGCGATCGCGAGCAGGCCGGCCGCGCAACCCACCGCCAGCGCGGACGCCGGTCGGGTGCGAGCGCGAATCATGGCTCCTCCTCGGAGTCGGGTTGAATGATGCGGATGGCGGAGGCGCGCTGGGCACCCGCGCGCACGGACGCATTGGGCGTGGATTGCAGCCGGACATCGAGTTGGAGCGTGAGCAGGCCGTCGACCGGCACGCCGACCGGGCGATCCGCCTGCGCGATCTGCGCCAGGTTGCCGAACGGGTCGTCCGGTCTGTTCGCGCGGTCGGAGGCGAGCAGGCGCTGCGCGAACGCGGGCAACGCCGGGTGGTCCCGGCCGCCGTAGGAGCCCTCGACCCCCGGGCCGTAGAGCACGGCGTAGACGCGATCGTCGCGGCGGCGCTCGTCGAGACGCTCCACGAGCTCGGCGAGCGAGCTGGCGCGGAAGCGCCCGGGCAGGTGCGGCGCCTCCTGCTTGTCGAGTTCGGGGCCGCCGCCGAGCGCGATCACGAGCCGGCCCTCGGGCTGGGACTGCGGCACCGGCAAATCGAAGCGCACGAAGCTCGACGCCCCGCGGTAATCGCGCAGCTCGGCGGTGACGTGCGCGGTCTGCCCGGGTTCGAGCGCGCGCGGCTCCACGCTCGCGGAGACGATCTGCGCGCGCGACAGGCCGGACACGATGTCGATGTCGAACGTCATCGAGTCGGCGGCGAAGACCGCGAACGGGTTGTTGAGCAGGAGCCCGAGCGGGCCCGCCAGTTGCTGCGCGGCGCCGGTGAGCTGGCCGCTCGCGATGTCCTCGAGCACGAGCGGTTTCGATCCGGGCGCGACCAGGCGCGCGCGCCAGCGCCATGTCGCCTCGGGCGCGGCCCCGCCGCGCGCGGTGAGCGCGCCGACCACGCCGAGGCCCGCGAGCGTCGGGGCGAGGAAGCGCGAGCGCAGGATCTCGTAGCGGTAGGTCTCGTCCCCGGCGAACCCGTGGACGCGCACCGTCAGCGGCAGCATGCGCGGGATCGCCCCGATCCGGCCCGTGACCGCGGCCCGGCGGTCCTGCGTGATCGTGCCGACCTGCTCCGCCGGTGCGCCCATCTTGAACGAGTTGAGGTCGGACGCGATGATCGTCGTGATGTCGGCGAGCGCGAGCGGGTAAGCCACCGCGCCGGTCTGGAAGAACGGGTGCCCGAACGCGGCGACCTGGTCGCCGTCGCGCCACGTGAGCGTGCCGATCGCCGCGAGGTTCATGTCGCCGCGCATGAGGTCGACCGACATCGCGGCACCGGGCTCGAGCGCCTTGCGCGCGTCCTCGCGCGCAAGCCGCTGCGTCGCGTTCGCGGGCGCGCCGACGCCGCCGCTCGCCAGCAGAAACCCGTGCTGTTCGGCCCACGGCGCGAACCAGGCGCGCGCCTCCGGGCTGAACCCGCCCGCCATCAGTGGGGTGCGCAGGCGCTCGAGGCCGGGACCGTTCGCGTGCTCGGAGACGGTGAGCCCCGGGCCGCTCTCGAAGTCGCCGGTCGGCGGCCCGTCGGGCTGCGCCATGACGTCGAGCATGTCGGCGATCGGCGTGATGCCGCACAGCGCGTCGCGGCTGAACGGCCAGCCGAACGCGAGCGCCCCCGCGAGCCGTCCGTCGACGTAGATCGGGCTGCCGCTCATGCCCGCGGCGATACCGTCGTGCTTGAGGCGTTCGCCGTCGGCGCGCGCGAGGATCATGTCGCCGTCGGCCTTGCCGCCCTTGACCACGCCCACGATCTCGAGCTCGAAGGTCTCGATCCGGCGGCCCTGGAATACGGTCCGGCAGGTCGCCTTCTGGCCGGGGCGCAATTCCTCGACGCCGATGAAGCGTGTCTTGTCGAGCGGCGGCGCCTGCGCCACCGCGCGCGGCGGCGCGAGGGCAGCGAGGAAAGCGAAGCTCGCGATCAGGAGGGTCGGGGCGAAACGGGCAGGCGGCCGGGAGCGCATGCCCGGAGTCTAGTGGTCGCTGCCGGACAGGGCAAGGCCGCGCCGCGCCCGCGCTTGACCGTGGGGGGCGATCTCCAGCACATTGGGCATGTCCACCGCGCGCTCGCGCTCCATCCATCCCGCTGCCCCGAGGTGCCGTGAAGTCTCCCCTGCTCGACCGCCTGGCGCGTGGCCCGCTGCTCGCCGACGGCGCCATGGGCACGCAGTTGTACGCGCGCGGCATCGCCTTCGACCAGAACTTCGACGAGCTGAACCTCTCGAACCCGAAGCTCATCGGCCAGGTCCACCGCGATTATCTCGCGGCCGGCGCGGAAGCGATCGAGACCAACACCTTCGGCGCGAACCGCATGCGCCTCTCGGCGTTCGGCCACGAGGACAAGGTGCGCCTGATCGCCCGCCAGGGCGCGCGGGTGGCGCGCGACGCGCGCGAGGTCATGGGCCACGCCGCGTTCGTGCTGGGCTCGATGGGCCCGCTGGGCAAGCCGCTCGCGCCCTACGGGACGGTCGCGCTCGACGATGCAAATTCGATGTTTCGTGAAGCCGTCGAGGGTCTGCTCGAGGGCGGCGTCGACGGCTTCGTGCTCGAGACCTTCGGCGACCTCGAGGAGTTGCTCGCCGCGCTCGCCGCCGTGCGCGGCCTGTGTGCCCTGCCTGCCGCGACGCTGCTGACGTTCGGCGAGGACGGCCGCACGTTCTACGGCCACCGCCCCGGTGACGCCTACGACCGGCTCGCGGACGCGGGCGCCGACATCGTCGGCACGAACTGCTCGGTCGGGCCGCAAGGCACGCTCGACGTCGTCGTGGCCTTCGCCGCGGCGCGCGCCGCGCGGCTCGCCCGCGGGGCGCACGCGCCGTGGATCGCGGCCATGCCGAACGCCGGGTTGCCGCAGCTCGTCGGCGGACGCTACGCCTACATGGCGACGCCCGAGTACTTCGCGTCCTACGCGCAGCGCTTCCTCGAGGCGGGCGCCACGCTCGTGGGCGGCTGCTGCGGCACGACGCCCGAGCACATCGCGGCCATGCGCGCGCAGATCGGCGCCTCCGCGCTCCCCGCCGTGCCCGAGGCCGAGCGCCCGGCGGCGCCGCACCGCGGGACGCCCGGCGACGCGCCCGCGCCCGCGCCTCCGCCCGGAGAGGGCGAGCGCGTCGAGCCCTCGATCCTCCGCCTGATGCGCGAGAAGTTCCTGGTCTCGGTCGAGCTCGATCCGCCGCGCGGCATCAACCCGCAGAAGATCCTCGCGGGCGCGAAGCTGCTCGCCGAGCGCGGCGTCGACGCGGTCAACGTCGCCGACTCGCCGATGGCGCGCGTGCGCATGAGCGCGCAGGCGCTGACCTACCTCGTGATGCGCCACTACCCGGCGTTCGAGACCATCCTCCACTTCACGTGCCGCGACCGGAACCTGATGGGCATCCAGGCCGACCTGCTGGGCGCGCACGCAATGGGGCTGCGCACGATCCTCGCGCTCACCGGCGACCCGCCGAGCGCCGGCGACTACCCGAACGTCACCGCGGTCTACGACGTGGACTCGATCGGGCTGATCCGCGTGATCAAGAAGCTGAACGCGGGCACGGACCTCGCGGGCAACCCGATCGGCGAACGCACGAACTTCGCGATCGCGTGCGCGGTCAACCCGACCGCCGACGACCTCACGATCGAGATGGCGCGCTTCCGGGAGAAGCTCGACGCGGGCGCCGACTTCGTGATGACGCAGCCGTTCTACGACATGGGGATTTGGGACAATTTCCTCGCGGAGTTCGGCCCGATCCCGGTCCCGGTGCTGCTCGGGATCCTGCCGCTCCAGTCGTTCCGCCACGCCGAGTTCATGCACAACGAGGTGCCCGGCATCACGGTGCCGCAGGACCTGAGGGACCGCCTGCGCGACGCGGGCGCGGCCGCGCAGGCCGAGGGCGTCAAGCACGCGCGCGAGCTGTTCAGGGGCGCGCACGGCCAGTTCGCGGGGACCTACCTGATGCCGAGCTTCGGGCGCTATGAGAACGTGCTCGAGGTCATCGCGGAAGGTGCAAGCGCCACCACGCGTTAGCTACTGCCTCCCCGCCTCGAGCTTCTCCCGCCACTCGTACAGCAGGGCGAGGGCGTCGCGCGGTGCCATGCGATCGAGGTCGAGCTCGGCCAGCAGGCTCCTCAGCTCCGCGGCCCGCGGGTCGGCTCCGAACAGGCTCAGTTGCGGCGGCGGCACGGCGCGGTCGGCCACCTGCTCCGCCGGTGCCGGCAGGCCGGCCATCGCCCCCTCCTCCAGTGGATCCACCCGCCCCGCTTCGAGCAACGCGAGGATCGCGCGCGCGCGGGCGACGACGTGGTCCGGCAGCCCCGCGAGCCGCGCGACGTGGATGCCGTAGCTCTTGTCGGCGGGCCCGTCGACCACCTCGTGCAGGAAGATCACGTCCTCGCCGTACTCCTCGACCCGCACGCTGCGATTGACCACGCGCGGCAGGTGCTCGGCGAGGCGCGTCAGCTCGTGATAGTGGGTCGCGAACAGCGTGCGCGGGCGCGCGCCGCCGTCCCTGTGCAGCTCCTCGGTGACCGCCCACGCGAGCGACATGCCGTCGTAGGTCGAGGTCCCCCGCCCGATCTCGTCGAGCACGACGAGCGAGCGCGCGGTCGCACGCTTGAGGATGTTCGCGGTCTCGAGCATCTCGAGCATGAACGTGGACTGCCCGCCGGCCACGTGATCTCCCGCCCCGACGCGCGTGAAGATCTGGTCGACCACGCCGATCTCGGCCGCGGCGCAGGGCACGAACGAGCCCGCCTGCGCCAGCAGGACATTGAGCGCGACCTGCCGCATGTAGGTCGACTTGCCCGCCATGTTCGGCCCGGTCAAGAGCACGATCTGCTTCTTCGCCGGGTCGAGGTCGACGTCGTTCGGCACGAAACGTCCGGGCGGGAGCAGGCGCTCGACCACCGGGTGGCGCGAGCCCTGGAGCAGCAGCCGGTCGCCGCCATGCACGCGCGGCCGCGTCCAGCCCGATTGCGCGGCGACCTCGGCGAGTCCGGCGATCGCATCCAGCAGCGCGAGCGCACCCGCGGTGTCCTGCAGGCTCTCGATATGCGCCGCGCAGGCGTCGCGCAATTCGAGGAAGCGCTCGTGCTCGGCCTGGCGCAGCCGCTCCTCCGCGCCCAGGACCTGCGACTCCTTCTCGCGCAATTCCGGCGTGACGTAGCGCTCGGCCGTGGTCAGCGTCTGGCGGCGCTCGTAGTGCGCGGGCGCCTTCGCCTGCTGGGACTTCGTGATCTCGAGGTAATAGCCGAACACGCGGTTGTAGCCGACCTTGAGCGACGGGATGCCGGTGGCCTCGCGCTCGCGGGTCTCGAACTCGGCGAGCCAGCGCTTGCCGCCCGACGCCAGCTCGCGCAGGGCATCGAGCGCGGGGTCGTAGCCCGGGCGGATCATCCCGCCCTCCTTGAGCGTGACCGGCGGGTCGTCGACGAGCGCGCGCCCAAGCAGAGAGGCGAGGTCGTCATGGGGATCGAGCCCGGAGGCGATGCGCGCGAGGTCGGGCGTGACCTCGGCCGCGCCCTGGAGCACGTGCAGGAGCGCGGGCACGCGCAGCAGCGTCTCGCGCAGCGCGACGAGGTCGCGGGCGTTCGCCTTGAGCGAGGCCACGCGCGCGGTCAGGCGCTCGAGGTCGTAGGTCTCATCCAGCAGGCCGCGCACGCGCTGGCGGCGCTCGGGGTCTTTGACCAGCGCGTCCACCGCCGACAGCCGTGCCTCGATCGCATCGGGATCGACCAGCGGGCGCTCGAGCAGCGCGCGCAGGCGTCGCGCGCCGGCCGGAGTGCGCGTTCGGTGGAGCACCGCCCACAGCGTGTGCGCGGGGTCGCCGCCCGGGGCGGGCTCGAACAGCTCGAGCGAGCGCCGCGTCGCCGGGTCGAGGCCGAGGTGCTCGCGCGTCGCGAGCCGCCCGAGGCGGCGCACCTGCGCGAGCGCGCTGCCTTGGACCTCGGCGAGGTAGCCGAGTGCGGCGGCGGCAGCGCGGGTCGCCAGGGGCGCGGCGGCGAGCCCATCGGCCGCAGCCTCGCCGAATTGCGCTGCCACGGCATCGCGCGCACCCTCGCGCGCGAAGCGCGCCGCGGGCAGGCGCGTCACCGCGCGCGCCCCGAAGAGCGCGGCCTCGAGCGGCCGCGCGAGCGCGGCGCCGGCGGCGAGCACGAACTCGGCGACCACGTAGCGCCCGATCTCGGCCGCGGCCTCGTCGGCCGGGAACTCGCCCGCCAGGAACTCGCCGGTCGAGGCCTCGAGCAATGCGAGCCCGGCCCGCGCGCCGTCCTCGCCCGGCACGATCGCCGCCAGGTAGTTGCTCTCCCCCGCCACCAGAAACGCGTCCGCGACCACCGAGCCCGGGGTTAGGACCTCGGTCACGCCGCGGTCGACCAGGCCCTTCGCCTCGGCCGGGTCCTCGAGTTGCTCGCAGATCGCGACCCGGCGCCCGTGCCGGAGCAGGCGAGCGACGTAGACGTCCCGCTGGTGCCACGGAATGCCGGCGAGCGGGATCGGCGAGGGATCGTTCTTGTTGCGCGAGGTGAGCGTGATGCCGAGCAGCTTCGCGGCCTCGATCGCGTCGTCGAAGAAGGTCTCGTAGAAGTCGCCGACGCGGAAGAACAGGATCGAGTCCGGGTGCGCGCGCTTGATGCGCCCGAACTGTTCCATCAACGGGGAGGTCTTCGCGGCCAGGGTGCCCTCCGTGCGCGGCGTCAGCGGCCGGCGGCCGGCTTGCCGGGCTTGCCGCGCTTGTCGGGCGCGAGTCCCGGGCGTGGCGTCGACGGGCCCTTGGCCGGCGTCGGCCTGGCTGCGACCGGGGATTCGGCGCGGAAGCTCGCGGCTTCGGGACTGTTCGGGTAGACGGCGAGCAGCTTTCGCCCCCACGCGGATGCGTCGTCGGTGCGCGCGAGCCCGGCGGCGAGGCGCTGCGCCTGGTAAAGCGCGGCCGCCTGCATCGGGCCGGCAGGCAGGTCGAACAGCCCCTTGTAGGCGGCGAGCGCCTCGGGGCGGCGGCCCTCCTGCGCCCACGAGAGCGCGACCAGGTACGCCGAGTCCCAGCGCCGGGGCCCGTCCTTGCGGGAGCGCGTGAGCCCGAGCGCGGCATCGCGCGCGTCGCGCGTGCGGCCGAGCGCGAACGCGGCGAGGCCCTCCCAGTAGCGGGCCTCGTCGGTGAGCGCGCCTGCGCGCGCGCGGCGGAAGCGCTCGCGCGCGTTGCCGTAGTCACCCCGGACATAGGCGAGCGTGCCCAATTCGAATTGCGCGCCGGTCGCCAGCGGATGCCGGGGGTGGGCCACGAGGAAGCGCCCGAGCCGGGCGCTGGTGCTGTCGCCGAGGCCGGGCGCGATCGCGGCGTCGAACTCGGCGCGGATCGGATCGGGCAAGGGCGCAGGGGCGGGCGCAGGGGCCGCGTGGGCCGCGGGCTTGCGTGCGGGCACGGGAGCCGCCGCGCCGGCCAGCGAAGCGAACAGTGTCCCCAGCGCGAACCCGATCGCGGCGGTACGGGTCATGAGGCCGGCAGCAGGTCGCCGTAGAGCGTCTGCCCCTCGGCGCGCTCGATCAGGGCATCGCGGAACGACCCGGGCTTCACCTCCTGGGCCGGCACCACGACCATCTTGTTCTGGCCCGTGCGCGCGAGCAGGTTCTTGCCCTTCGAATCCGAGCCCTCGACCAGCACCTCGAGCGTGCGCCCGACGTACGCCTGGTTGACGTCATGCGACACCCGGCGCTGGACCTCGAGCAAGCGCGCCAGCCGCGACTGCTTGAGCTCGGGCGGGATGTCGTCCGGCAGGCGGGCCGCCGCGGTCCCGGAGCGTGGCGAGTACTTGAACGCGTAGGACGTGTCGTAGCGCAGGCGCTCGACCAGCGCGATCGTCTCCTCGAACTCGGCCTCGGTCTCGCCCGGAAAGCCCACGATCAGGTCGGTCGTGAGGGCGAGGTCCGGGATCGATTCGCGCGCCGCCGCGATCACCTCGAGGTAGTGCTCGAGCGAGTAGTCGCGGTTCATCGCCCGGAGCACGCGCGGCGAGCCCGACTGGACGGGCAGGTGGATCCAGGGCGCGAGCCGCGGCGCCTGTGCCATGCGGCGCATGACCTCCCTGCTCATGTCGCGCGGATGGCTGGTGGTGAAGCGCAGCCGCCACTTGCCGGGCACGGCGCCGCAGCGTGCGAGCAGTTCCGGGAAGTCCACGCCGGCCGACTCGTAGCTGTTGACGTTTTGCCCGAGCAGCGTGATCTCGCGCGCGCCCATGAGCACCAGCTCGTGCACCTCGAGGACGAGGTCGTCCGGGTGGCGGCTGACCTCGGGCCCGCGCGTGATCGGCACGATGCAGTAGGCGCACGACTTGTTGCAGCCGCGGATGATGGTGACGAAGCCCTTCATGTTCTTGGCATCGAAGCGCGGGCGCGGCGGCGGCAGGTAGTGGTCGAGCGGCTCGACCCAGGGGCCCGGCTGCTCCCCGCGATCGAGCGCCTCGAGCGCGGGCAGAACCGCGGGCAGCGCCTGCGCCCCGACCACGAGGTCGACGCGCGGCACGCGCTTCTTGATCTCGGCGCCCATGCGCTGCGCCATGCAGCCGCAGACGCCGAGCTTCATCGCGGGGTTCTGCGCCTTGAGGCGTCCGAGCACGGCGAGGCGGGTGAGCGTCCGCTCCTCGGCGTGCTCGCGCACCGAGCAGGTGTTGACCAGAACGACGTCGGCGGATTCGGGCTCGAGAACGCGCACGAAATCGTGGTCCTCGAGCATGCGCGCGAGGCCCTGCGTGTCGTACACGTTCATCTGGCAGCCGTAGCTCTCGAGATAGAAGCGTTTCACGCGAGGTCCCCCTGGTGATCGCCCGGACGGGGAGCGGACGTCGGTCCGCCCCCCGCCGGTCGGGTTTACGCCAGGTCTTCCTCGACCCCTTCGACGCTCTCGACGCCCTCGACGCCTTCGACCTCGTCGTCGGCCGGGCGATCCTTCGCTTTCGCCTTCGACTCGGCCTTCGCTGCCTCGGCCTTCTCGGCCTCCGCTGCGAGCGCGCGCGCCTTGTTGCGGGCGGCGGTCCACTCGGCGAGCGTCACGTCGTCCTGGTCCTGCAGCCAGGCCCGGACCGACAACACCAGCCGGTGGTTGGGCACGTCGACGCGCGTCACCTTGAGCGTCAGCGACTCGCCGGGCAGGAACGCCTCGCCCGGCTTCTTGAGGTCATCCACGCCGAGCTGCGACAGGGGCACGAAGCCCTCGATGTCGCCGCCCACGTCCACGATCGCGCCGCGGTCGAACAGGCGGTTCACCGTGGCGGTGACCGTCATGCCCGAGGGGAACTTCTCCGCCAGCGTCGGCCACGGGTCGTCCTGCACCTGCTTCAACCCGAGCGAAATGCGGCGGTTCTCCTTGTCGATCGAGAGCACGACGACGTCCACGCCCTCGCCCTTCTTGACCACCTCGGACGGGTGCGAGACGCGCTTGGTCCACGACATGTCGGACACGTGCACGAGGCCGTCGATGCCCTCTTCGAGCTCGACGAACGCGCCGAAGTTCGTCAGGTTGCGCACCTTGCCGCTGACGCGCGAGCCGACCGGGAAGCGGTCATCGAGCGTGAGCCAGGGATCGGGTTCGACCTGCTTCAGGCCGAGCGAGATCTTCTCGTTGCCCTGGTCCACCTTGAGCACGAGCGCCTCGATCTCGTCACCGATCGACACCACCTTCGACGGGTGGCGCACGTGGCGCGTCCAGCTCATCTCGGACACGTGCACGAGGCCCTCGACGCCCTTCTCCAGTTCGACGAACGCGCCGTAGTCGGTGATCGAGACCACCTTGCCCTTGACGCGTGTGGCGACCGGGTACTTGGCCTCGACGCCCTCCCACGGATACGGCGTGAGCTGCTTCAGCCCGAGCGAAATGCGCTCCTTCTCGGGATCGAAGTTGAGCACCTTGACCGTGATCTTGTCGCCGATCTTGACGATCTCCGACGGGTGCGACACGCGGCCCCACGACATGTCCGTGATGTGCAGCAGGCCATCGATGCCGCCGAGGTCGACGAACGCGCCGAAGTCGGTGATGTTCTTGACCACGCCCTCGCGGATC
>JBKJJJ010000020.1:0-41035 GCA_046598045.1 Candidatus Eiseniibacteriota bacterium | reverse complement strand
CTTCGATCCGTTCTTCACGACCAAGGGCGTGCGCGGCGTCGGCCTCGGCCTGTCCGTCGTCTACGGCATCGTGCAGCGCCACGGCGGTCGCATCGAGGTCGAGAGCGTCCCGCAGCGGGGCACGTGCATGCGGGTTCGCCTGCCGGCGCTGGCCGTGGCGACGGCGCCTGGACAGACCCCTGATCCACGCCCGGCGACGACCTCGCCCCTGCGGCCTGGCCCGGCGTCGATGCCGCCGTTGCGCGTGCTCGTGATCGACGACGAGCCGAACGTGCGCACGCTGCTCGCCGACCTCATGCGCGCGGTGGGCCACACCGTGTTCGAGGCCTCCCACGGCCGGGAGGCGCTCCAGGTCATGGAGCAGGATCCCGACTGGGATCTCGTGATGACGGACCTCGGCATGCCCGACCTCTCGGGTTGGGACGTGGCGCGGGCGGTCGCCGCCCTGCCCGATCCGCCGCCCGTCATCCTCGTGACCGGGTGGGGAATCCAGCTCGACGACCGGATGCTGGCCGAGAGCAACGTCGCGGCGGTCGTGGCCAAGCCCTTCACCATCGAGGAAGTGCTCTCCGCCGTCGAACGCGTGGTCCGCCGGGCCGCCTGATTTTGGCGTTGGCGCGAACCGCCGATTCCAGCACACTCGAAGCATTCCAAGACCGGGTCGGGGAACCGACGTTCCCCCGCGGCCCCCCGCCGCGTTCCCGGTCATTTTCGTCTTCGAGAGGCGCCCTTCATGATTCGACTTCCGGCTGTTCGCACCGCGCTCGCGCTGCTCCTCGGGCTTGCCGTCCACCCGGTCGCGCGCGCGGCCGTGGCCCCGCCCTCCGAACGCACGCTCGAGAGCGGCTGGGCGACCGAAGGCTACGTCGATCCCGCGTTCGAGGCCGAGCGCGCGCAGATCGCGTTCGACGACGCGGCGCAGGCGATCTCGGTATGGTCCGGACGCACCAACGGGAACGATCCTCTGCAGATGCGGTGGAGCAAGCTCACTGGCACCGCGTGGTCGCCGGCGGTCGCGATGTTCCCGCCCACGTCCGCGTCGGAGCGGCTGCCGCAGGTTTCGCGCGCGCCCGATGGCACGGTGTGGGTGGCCTGGCTGCGCGACGACAATCGCCTGGGGAGCGGCACCGGGTTCCGCGGGCCGGCTCTGCTCGCCGCGCGGCTGGTCGGCGGCACGTGGTCCCTGCCCGAGACCGTCGCGGTCGAAGTGCCGCTGGTCAACGACAAGGCGCCGGAGGTGGACTTCTCGATTCTCGCGGTCAGCCAGGACGAGGCCTGGCTCACGTGGGGCGTCGCTCCCGACGGCGATCCGTTCTCGCTCGATCGCGATCTCGTCTACGCGGTGCACTCGGCCGCCGGCTGGTCGATCGCGCAGCCGCTGTCGAGCAACGGGCTGGCCGAGACCCACCCCGTGCTGGTCGAGACCACGGCGGGCTCGCCGGTCGCGTTCTTCACGTTCAAGAACGCGCCGAGCCTGCTGCAGGCCGTGCGCTGGACGGGCCTGGGCGGCTGGGCGCCGACGGCGGACGACCTGACGGCGACCGCGTTCTACAGTTTCGCCGCCGCGCCCGACACCAGTGGCGCGGTGCGGCTGGTGGCGATCATGCGGGAGTCGCCCAACGGCACCCAGCTCGAGGACCACATCCGCGAGCTGACCTGGAACGCGACGGGCTTCCACCCCGGCCCGCTGCTCAACACCGCGCCGGTCGTCGCCGGCGCCGAGAACGATCCGCCCGATTGGAGCAACGTCGGGTTCGCCTCGGGCCACGCGTGCCCGCTGTGCGTCGGCCCGCTCAACGACCTGGTCTTCCGCGCATTGTGGGTGGACTACAGCCAGACCGGGACGCCTCGCGTGTACTCGAGCCTGCGCACGGCGGCGGGGTACCAGCCCTACGAGCTGGTCGGCACGTCGTGGGAGACCTCGCTCGCGTTCCCGAACGCGGTGCACGACATCGCGGCCAATCGCTGGTACGCGACGTGGACCGCGCCGCCGGCGTTCGGATCGGTGCTGCGCGCGAAGTTCTCGTTCACCCAGGACTTTGCCGGCGACCTCGGCATCGGCGCGTCGTACGTGTCGCCCGACACCGTGCGGGTCACGATGGTGTGTTCGGGGGACGCCACCGGGCGCGTGCTACGGCTCTACCGCTTGAACTGGGCATCGAGCCAGGGCAACCCGCCGTTTTCGCCGCCGGTGCCGGCCGGGGCAGTGGCGTTGCCGGGCAACCCGTTCACGGGTCCTTGCCCGCTGGTGGTGGATGACTTCCCCGGACCGGGGCGGTGGTTCTACTACGCCGAGCTCGAGGCGGACGGGACCCTCCCCGCGCGCTCCGCGCGGTCGTTCAACGCGGTGATCGTGCCGCAATCGGGCGGCGGCGGCGGTGGCGGGACGCGCTCGGCGCTGCTTCCGCCGAGGCCACAGCCCGCGGTCGGAACGGTGAGCTTGCCGTTCGATCTCGTGGCGCCGGGATCGGTCGCGCTCGTGATCCGGGACCTCGGGGGACGCACGGTGCGGCGCTTCGACCTGGGCTCGCTCGCGGCGGGGGACTACGAGTTCGCGACCGCGCCGACCTGGGACGGCCGGCGGGACGTCGGCGGCAGCGCGCCTCCGGGCGTCTACTTCGTCACGCTGCTGGTGGACGACCGCAAGGTGGGGGACGCGATGCGGATCGTGTTCGTTCCGGGGAATCCGGTGCGCACCCAATAGAGCAGGACGACGACGCGGTGGGGGTGGACTCCCTTGGCCGCACTGGCCCCCGATAGCAGCCGGCCCCGGAGGGTCCAGCCCCACACCGCTCATCGTGTCGCCGATCGGGCCGAAGCCGCAACCAGCGACGCAATCTGCCCATCGCAAGGGGCGTGCCGCCGTCGCACGGGCGGCCTCCGCGGCCCCGGACTCGAGCGCAAGCCCGCCGCGCGCAATCATCTGCGTCGCGGCGCGCGCGTTCAACGCGCCCTCTCCTCCCGACGCAACCTTCCGTGATTTCGTCGAAGGGTCGACGCTCGCCGACGCGGTCTCGCCGATCGGGCGCAGTGAGCCTAGGCGAACCGCACGATCGCCGGGTGTCCGAGCGCGGCGCCGAGCACGTTGGTCCCGCCGCACGCGTCGCAGCGCAGTGGCGTCTCCTCGGCATTCGACGCCGGGGCGCCGGTCAACGCGGCGTTGCATCCCAGGCAGGTCAACTCGGTGCGCAGCACGAGGCGCGTGCCGTCGTACAGGTGGGCGTGGTGCCTGTGGGTCCAATCGAAGATCAGCTGATGGAGCGCGAGGAGTCCCGAGCGCAGCGCCGAACCGTGCTCCTCGCAGAGCGCGACCTCGTGGCGGCGGGGACAGTCGAAATGGCGATCTTGCTGGATGACGAGCCGCGGTGCGGCGACGGCCGGCGCCGCGCACAGCCCGCAGGCGGGCAAAGTCATGGGATCCACTACTCCCTCCGGGGGTGAGGGTCGTGCGCTCGATCCATCCCGCACGCTTCCCGACGAAATTCGTCGCCCGGGCTAAGGATCGCGGCACCATAGGCTTGGAATGCCGGTCCGTCAAGGGTCCCCGGCTGCTGCACGGAATTGTCCTTGACCCTTGCACATGCGTGCACCATGCTTCCCAGCGTTCTTCGAGGTCCGGGTGGGGTCGCACGGTGCGCCCCCGAGGGACCTTGGCCCCGTTCCCGGAGCCCCTCGCATGCTGAACGACAAGGCGCGCGCGGTTTACCAGTTCATCGTCCGATACACGCACGAACACGGCTACCCGCCGACCATTCGCGAGGTGGGAGCGGAGTTCGGATTCAAGTCGACCAACGGCACGCGCTATTACCTCAATCAGCTCGAACAAGCGGGTTACGTGAAGGAGCGCATCAAGGGCAAGTCGCGCGCCATCGTGCCCGTCGACGGGATGCCGATGGACGGCCTCATGGGCGCCGCCGCCGCGTACGTCTCCGAGCGTCCGTCGACGCCCGGGCGGGGGCTCCACGGCGGGAGGATGCGCCCGGCCGCGGCCGGCATCCCGATCCTGGGCCACGTGGCCGCGGGCTTGCCCCTGCTGGCCGAGGAGAACGTCGAGGGACACCTCGCGATGGACGACCTGTTCCCGACGAGCGGCGACCTGTTCGCGCTGCGCGTGCATGGGTTGAGCATGAAGGACCGCGGGATCCTCGACGGCGACGTGGTCGTGGTGCGCAAGCAGGAGCACGCGCGCGACGGTGACGACGTGGTCGCGGTGCTGGGCGAGGATGCGACCGTGAAGACGTTCCGCCGGACCGACGACGCGATCGAACTCGTGCCCGCGAACCCGGATTTCAAGACGCTGCGGGTGACCGAGGGCGACGATTTCCGCGTGGTCGGCGTGGTGGTGGGCCTGGTACGACCCATGGGATCAAGCCGGCGGGGGTAGAACCGGATTCTGTCCCACCCCGCGGATAAGGTTCGGGGTGTCGCGAGGAGCGCTCCAAAACCGGGGCGCTCCTTCAAAAAGAGCAGCGACTGCACAAACGTTCACTCGCGCCCCCGCGCCACCACAAGGAGATCGCCATGTCGACCATCGCTCTTGCCGTCCCCACGACTTTCCCCTCGCCTTTGGGTTCGAGTGCACGCGCGATCGGGCGCGAGTGGCAGCCGGTCTGCATCGCCCGCCTGCACTACCACCTGACGTGGAGCACGCGCGGCAAGTCGCCGGTCCTCGTCGGGAAGCGCTCGCTCGCCCTGCGCACGATCCTCGCCGACCTGTGCAAAGAGCGCGGGATCCAGCTGCAGGCGATCGCGATCACGCCCGGCCAGGTGCGCCTCGTGGTGAGCCTGCGTCCGTCGCAGCTCGCGGCCTCGATCGTGCGCGAACTCAAGGGCCGCAGCGCGCTCGCCCTGCTGCGCCAGTGCCCCGACCTGCGCGTCGCGCTCGGTGGCCACCTGGCGTGGAACGACCGCTACGCGCTGGCGACGGTCAGCCCGCGGCAGCTGCCGCGCCTGACGGAGAAGCTCAAGAACCTCTAGCAACGCTGTTCGACTTCGGGATTCGGGATGTTCCGTCGTGCGGTTCGAGGATGCTGTGCGATCCGGGTGGGGACCCGCCGCCGACGGACACCCGATCCCGAGGGTGATGATGGAAGCATTCGAGGCCCCATGATCCTGCATGTCGACATGGACGCGTTCTTCGCCGCCGTCGAACAGGCGTCGAACCCGCGGCTGATCGGGCGTCCCGTCGTCGTGTGCGGAGATCCCGATCGCCGGGGCACGGTCGCGACCGCCTCCTACGAGGCGCGCACGTTCGGGGTCCACGCGGGCATGCCGACGGGCGAGGCCCGCCGGCTCTGCCCCGGGGGTGTCTTTCTCGAGGGCCAGCCCGAGAAGTACCGCTCGATCTCGGTTTACCTGCTCGAGCTCTACAAACGCGTCACCCCCATGGTCGAACCGTTCAGCATCGACGAGGCGTTCCTCGATCTCGCCGGGACGGCGTACGACAGCGATGCCGCGTCGGCCGCCGGCGCCGCGCGCACGATCCAGCGCTGGACGAGCGAGCGGCTCGGGCTCTCGGCCACGGTCGGGATGGGGCCCAACAAGCTGATCGCCAAGATGGCCTCGGGAATCGACAAGCCGCGAGGCCTGACGTGGCTCGACCAGGACGCGTTCCGTCGGCGCTTCTGGCCGCAGCCGGTGAACGCGCTGTGGGGGATCGGGGAGCAGACCTCGGCCGCGCTCGGCCGGCTCGGCATGCGCACCATCGCCGAGCTCGCACACTTCCCCGAGGAGCGGCTGGCCGGGGCGTTCGGCGTCAACGGGCCGCGCATGAAGGTCGCGGCATGGGGCGAGGACCCGAGCCACGTGGTGCCCTACTATGAGGGCGTGGACGCCCGGAGCATGGGCCACGAGTTCACGCTGCTCACCGACCTCAGGGACTCCGACGTGCTCGAAGGACTCCTGGTGCGGCTCTCCGACCAGGTTGCCCGCCGCATGCGCAAGGAGGGCTACCAGGGGCGCGTGGTCGTGCTCAAGCTGCGCTATGCCGACTACGAGACCGTGCTCCGCCAGCGCGCGCTCGCCGAGTTCACGGACGACGAGACCGTGGTCCAGGCGGTGGCGCGCCGGCTGTTTCGCGAGAATCGCGATCGTCGCGCGGTGCGCCTGCTCGGCGTGAGCGTGGCCGGGCTGCTCAAGCCGCACGGCGTCGAGCAGCCCTCGATCTTCGAGCGCGATCGCCGCGCCCGGGCGCTGACGCGGCAGATCGACCGGGTGCGCGATCTCTACGGCGAGCGCGCGGTGCTGCGCGCGGCCGCGCTGCGCTGAGGCCGGGGAATGTCGTCCGCCCCCGAGATCGTGTTCGGCACGTCGGGCTTCTCGTTCGAGGACTGGGTCGGCCCCTTCTACCCGCCCGGCACGCGGCGTGCCGCCATGCTCGAGCTCTACGCCGGGCGCTTCACCGCGGTCGAGATCAACTCGACCTACTACCGGATCCCGCCGCCTTCGACCATGGCGAGCCTCGACGCCCGCACGCCGGCGAGTTTTGAATTCGTCGTCAAGGCGCACCAGGAGATGACGCACGAGAAGCTCGCTCCCGCGTCCGCGACGTTCGACGCCTTTCGCGCCTGCGTCGAGCCACTCGTCCAGTCGGGCAAGTTTCGGGGCGTGCTGTTGCAGTTTCCTTGGGCGTTTCGGCCGACTTTGGGCGCGCGCAAGCGGCTCGACCTGCTGGCCGCCGAGCTCGCTTCCCTCAGGCCTCTGGTGGTCGAATTTCGGCACGCGTCGTGGCTCAAGGACGAGGTGTTTCGGTACCTCGAGGATCGGGGCATGGGCTATTGTTCGGTGGACGAACCCGCGCTCCAAGGGCTCGTTCCGCCGCTCGCCCGGCTGACCGGCGACGTCGGATACGTGCGATTCCACGGCCGCAATCGCGAGACCTGGTGGGGGCGCGGGGGCGGCGATCGCTACGACTACGACTATTCCCCGCAGGAACTCGAGGAGTGGGTGCGGAAGATCAAGGAACTCGCCGAGAAGGCCAGCAAGGTCTACGTGTTCTTCAACAACTGCCACGCGGGGCAGGCCGCGCGCAACGCGCTGCTGATGCGCGACATGCTGCAGCAGGACCTGATGGCGGGCGTGCGATGAGGCGCGCCGCCGTCGCGCTCGCCTGCCTGGCGCTCGCCGCCTTCGCCCCGCCGGCGCACGCGCAGGACACGACGATCCGCCCCGCCCCGTGGACGCCGGCGGGCTTCGACTCGACACGGTTGTGGGCGCTCGAGGCGCGCACGCTGCTGGACCAGAGCACTGCCGACTCGGTCGGACCGAACGAGTCGAAGGCGTTCGGCCTGCTCGATCGCCTGGTGCGCCGTTCGTTTTCGCAGCTCGGCCCGTCGGGGATGCGCGGCGCGCGCGGCGTGCTGGCGGTGCTCGACAGCCTCAAGCTGGATGTCGAGATGGCGCAGGACCCCGAGTTGCCGCAGTTCTGCGTCGTGACCTACTTCAATCCCAAGTTCGCGGGCTACGCGGCGTGGACCAGCCTGTTCTGGTGGCGCGGCAACGACCTCATGAAACAGTCGATCCTGCTCGAGGGCGGCCGGCACCTCCAGATGGACGTGTGGTGGACCGGCAACGAGCTCGGTCCCTACGAGATGGCGCTCGTCGATTACCGCCGCACGGGCGACCCGCGCATCGGCTCCTTCACCATGCTCCGCCTGTCGCGCCGGGCCGAGTTCTGGGGCGCCGTGCAGTACGCCGGCAGGAGCATCGACCTGACCGGCCCGGGCGTCGCCCGGCTGGTCGACCTCGACAACGACGGCGTGGCCGAGCTGGTGCAGTGGGTCACGAGCGAAGCGGACGAGCGCTTCGTGCACGACACGAACCTGCCACCGGTCCTCTCCGAGCGCATCTGGCGGCGGACCGACGACGGCTTCCGCCTGCTCGACCGCCGCACCGTGGCGACGCCGTTCGCCACCTTCGAGCTCTTCCTGCGCGCGCTCGAGGGCGGGCAGTCGGCGCTCGCTCGCTCGCTCGCCAGCACGCCCGCGGTGTACGCCAAGGCGGTGGCGCTGCGCCTCGGCTCTTTCCACGCGCCGAAGTCGTGGCGCGCCTCCGAGCCGGCGCCCGGCGCGCACTGGGCCGAGTCGATGCGCTTCCAGTACGGCGCGCCTTCCCTGCTCGACAAGGGGATCGAGGTGCGGATGAAGGAGGTCGAAGGCCACTGGCAGGTGGCCGGGCTGGCGCCGCTGGCGCTCGGGCCCCCCCGGGCATCGGCGCCCGGCGCGAAGTCGGCGGCAGGCAAGTGACGACGCGGCTCCGCGCGCTGGGCTTCGCGTGCGCGGTCGCGCTGCTCGCGGCCGGTTGCTCCTCGGGCGGCGTCGATCTGCCGCCGGACGGGGACGAGGCGGCCGACACGCCGCTGGCGCAGCCCGACTCGATGGCCGCATGGGCCAAGCGCGCGCGCGACTCCTGGGCTACGGGCGACTCGATGCGCGCCGATGCCGCGGGCGCGCTCGCGCGCGAGGCGTTCCAGGCCGCGTGGGCGCAGGCGTCCGACGACCTCGAGGCGGCGCACCAGGCCACGACCACCGAGCGCCTGCCCACCGTCGAGGCGACCGGCTCGCCCGGCCCGGGAGAGGTGAGCGCGAACCTCGCGCGCGTCGGGCTCGCGGCGGACATCGTGGTCGCGAGCGGCAAGCCGGTGGTCTGGCAGGTGATCGTCGCGGACCCGGTCGGCGCGGCGGGCGCGCGCACCGAGTTCTGGGCGTGGCCCGATCCGCGCACCACCGGCGGCGCGCCGATCGTCCAGGCGCTGCCGCCCCGCGCGCCGGCGCGCACGCGCTACGGTCCCGAGGCGGTCGGCCAACTGAGCACGTGGCCCGCGGGCGAGGGCGCCGGGCTCGCCTCCGCGTGGGCGCGGCCGCGCGGCCGCGCCGGCCTCGAGGTCGCGCTCGCCACCCGCAAGAAGGGCGATGCGGCGACCTGGGTGGTGACCTCGAACCGCGTGCTGCCGATCGAGGCCGACACGGTGCTGTTCGAGGTCTCCGCGGGCGGCGGCGCGCCGACGCTCGTGGTGATCGGATCCGGCGAGCGCGACCCGATGTTCGACGACTGCCCGACCTGCCCGAAGCTCGCGCGCGTCCAGCGCTACGTCCATCGCGGCGAGACCTGGTCGCTCTCCGAGGAGCACGTGACGACGACGCCCTACTCCGTGTTCGTCTCCTTCCTGCATGCACTCCGGCAGGACGCGCCCGAGGCCGCCTTGCCGTACGCCAGCGGCATGGAGGTGATCGCGCAGGCGCAGGCCGTCGGGCTCGACCAGGCGAGGGCGCCGCTCCGGGCCGCGCCCGGCACGACCGCGACCGACCTCACGCAGCGCTTTCGCACCACCGGCAGTGACGCGGTCGAGGTCACGCTCGAACCCTCGGGCGACCACTGGGTCGTGGCCGACGTGCGCGCCGCCCAGATCGTCATCGAGTAGCGTCCCTTCGCCCCCGCATGCTGACGCCATGATCGACAAGCCCGAGCTCCCATTGTTCGGCCTCCGCCCGTGGGCGACGAACCCGCAGCGCGAGGCGACCGATCCGCGCGCCGGGCAACTGGTCGAGGCCGAGCCCGCGCCCGCCGCGCGCCGCCGCCACGCCGACCGCGCGCGCCACGGCAGGGACGAGGGGCAGGGCGCCGACTTCGACGCCTGGCTCGACGACACGCGGGGCGCGCGCGATTACGGCGGCGAGTTCGCCCACGTCGAGCGCCTCGCCGCGCGGCCCGCGCGCTTCGCTGCTCCAGAAGCGCCGCTCACGCCCCAGGTGCGGAGCGCGCTCGACGCGCTCGGAATCGAGCAGCTCTACACGCACCAGGCGCAGGCCATCGACCACGTGCGCGCGGGGCGTTCGGTCGTGCTCGTGACCGGCACCGCGAGCGGCAAGACGCTGGCCTACAACCTACCCGTGGTCGAGCGCCTCGCGGCCGAGCCCGAGGCACATGCGCTCTACCTGTTTCCGACCAAGGCGCTCGCCCAGGACCAGCTCAAGAGCCTCGGGCGCCTGCTCGATGCGGGGACGGGATCGCTGCGCGCGCACGTGCGGCCCGGCGTGTACGACGGCGACACCAGCGTGGCCGCGCGGCGCAAGCTGCGGCAGGAGGGGAACCTCGTCCTCACGAACCCGGACATGCTGCACCAGGGCATCTTGCCGTACCACGCGAAGTGGGCGCGCTTCTTCCGCAGCCTGCGTTACGTCGTGATCGACGAGATCCACACCTACCGCGGCATCTTCGGCTCGAACGTCGCGCTCGTGCTCCGGAGGCTCCGGCGCATCGCGCGCCACCATGGCGCGGACCCGGTGTTCATCTGTTGCTCGGCCACGATTCGCAATCCGGGCGAGCTCGCCGAGGCGCTGATCGGCGGCCAGGCCAGCGTGGTCGACGACGACGGCGCGCCGCGCGGCCCGAAGACGATCGCGTTCTGGAACCCGCGCTTTCTGGACAAGAACGAGCTCGAGCGCCGGTCGGCGAACGGCGACGGCGCGACGATCTTCACCGACCTCATGCGGCGCGGGGCGTCGGTGATCGTGTTCTGCAAGGCGCGGGTCACCGCCGAGATCATCTATCGGTACGCGCACGAGACGCTGCTGCGCCGTGCGCCGGCGCTCGCGCCGCGCATCGCGCCCTACCGCAGCGGCTATCTCGCCGACGAGCGGCGCGAGATCGAGCGCCGCCTGTTCTCCGGTGAGCTCGCGGGCGTGGTGAGCACGAACGCGCTCGAGCTCGGCATCGACGTGGGCTCGCTCGACGCGGCGGTGATCGTGGGCTTCCCGCCGACGATCGCGAGCACGTGGCAGCAGGCGGGGCGCGCGGGGCGCAGCCAGGACCCGGCGCTGGCGGTGATGGTCGCGTACAACGAGCCGATCGACCAGTACCTGATGCGGCACCCGGCGTACTTCTTCGGCCAGTCGCCCGAGGCGGCCGTGGTCGATCCGCACAACCCGTACCTGCTCGCCGGCCAGCTCGCGAGCGCGGCCTACGAGCTGCCGATCACCGCCGAGGACGAGGCCCTGTTCGGCCCGCAGTCGCGCGAGTTGCTCGACGCGCTCGCCGAGGACGGGCAGGTGCGCGCGATCGACGGGCGATGGTTCTGGGCTTCGACCGATTACCCGGCCGCGCGCATCAACCTGCGCACGATCGCCGACAACACGTTCACCATCGTCGACGCCACGCGCGAGAACATCGTGCTCGGCACCGTCGACGCGATCTCCGCGCCCGAGCTGGTCTACCCCGAGGCGATCTACCTGCACGAGGGCCGCTCGTTCTACGTGCGCAAGCTCGACCTCGAGATGAAGGTCGCCGAGTGCGAGCCGCGCGAGGTCGACTACTACACACAGCCCGTGATCGACCAGAACATCGTCACGCGCGAGGCGGCGCGCACCCGCCCCGCGCTCGGCTCCGAGATCGCGTACGGCGAGGCGACCGTGTCGTGGAACACGATCGGCATGAAGAAGGTGCGCTTCCACTCGCTGGACTCGATCGGCTACAAGGCGCTCGACCTGCCGCGGCTCACGCTCGACACCGTGTCCCTGTGGTGGACGCCGCCCGCCGCCGCGCGGGCCGCAGTCAAGGCTTTGGGCCACGCGCCGGCCGAGGCGCTGTCGGGCGTGCGCAATCTCGTGGTCACGCTCATGCCTCTGTTCGCGATGTGCGACCCATCGGATGTGGGCGCGGTGCTCGACTCGAAGAATCTCGGCAAGCAGGGTCTGTTCGTGTTCGATCGCTACCCGGGCGGGCTGGGTTTCGCCGAGCAGGCGTACCACCGCTTCGAGGAATTGCTCACCGCCTGCCGCGCGCTGATCGACGACTGCCCGTGCGACGACGGCTGCCCCTCGTGCGTCGGCCTGCCGATCCTGCGCCCGCCGCAGCAGCAGGACCCGGACCTCTCGAACGGTTGGCCGATCCCGTCCAAGCGCGCGGCGCGGGCTTTGCTCGCGGAGTTGCTCGGGCCTTCCGCGCCCGCGCCTTCCGGAGAGTTGTTGTGAGCGAGCGCAGCGGCGCGCTGGCGCGGGCACTCTCGCGGCTCGCGGAGCGGAGGATGCAGGCGGGATCGGCGCCTCCGCCGGTCGCACCCCTCGCGCCGGCTCTGGGTGCGCGCGTCGAGGTCGGCGTCGAGAGCTTCCTCCCCGGCGGCGTCCTCGAGAACGCGTACGGCAAGGTTTACCTGCACGAGCGCCTGCGCTCGGAGATCGAGAAGCCGCTCAAGAAGTGGGGCCGCTATGCCGCGAAGCCGTCGAAGCGCGCGCTCCTGCACGCCGAGCTCGATGCGTTCGCCGAGACGGGCGCGCGCGACACCGTGTTCTTCGACCTCGAGACCGGGGGCCTTTCGAACGCCCTCGTGTTTCTCGCGGGGACGATGCATTGGAACGGGTCGGACTACGTCGTGCGCCAGTACTTCGCGCGCGATTACGCGGAGGAGGCCGCGCTGGTCGACGAGCTCACGCGCTTCCTTGCCGGGTTCGCCACCGTCGTGACCTACAACGGCAAGTCGTTCGACGTGCCCTTTCTCGCCGACCGCGCCGCGCTCCACAAGGTGCCGTTCACGCGGCCCGCGCGCCACGTCGACCTCGTGCACCACTCGCGCCGGCGCTGGGCCGGCCTGCTGCCGAACTTCCGCCTGGTGACGATCGAGGAGTACGTGTGCCACCGCCGCCGGGTGGGGGACGTGCCCGGCTCCGAGATCCCCGGCCTGTACCACGACTTCGTCAAGTACGGCGCGGCGCACCGGCTGATCCCCGTGTTCCACCACAACCTGCTCGACGTGATCACGATGGACGAGATCCTGCGCGCGCTGGTGAGCGATCCGCCGGAGTTGGTGCGCGAGGAAGAGACCGCGTACGAGTAGCACGCCAGCGCGCGCACAACTCCGCCGCGGCCTGTTCCCAGTCCGGATACTCGAACACGAACCCGCCCGCGAGCAGGCGGCCCGGCGCCGACCAGCGGCTCTTCAAGACCAGCTCCGGCTCCGTGCGCTTGAGCCACGCGCCCAGCTCGAGCACGAATCCCGACGCGGGCAGCCCGATCCTTGTGCCCCATGCGCGCCGCAGCGCGCGCATGAACTCCGCGTTCGGGACCGCGTGCGGCGAGGTGACGTTCACCACTCGGGGGAGGTCCTCGTGCGCGATCAACCACCGGATCGAGCGCACGAAGTCGCGCTCATGGATCCACGACACCATCTGTCGCCCATCGCCGGCGGTTCCGCCCAGGCCCTGGCGCACGAGGCCGAGCAGCGTGTCGAAGATCCCGCCTTTATCCGGGCTCATCACGACCGCCGCGCGCAGCGCGACCCGGCGCGTGCGCGGCGTGTTTGCGGCCTCGAGCGCCGCCTCCCAGGCCTTCACGACCTCCACGCTGAACGCCCAGTCCGCGGGGATGCCCGGTTCGCCGCCGCCGATCCGGCCGGTCGCCTCGTCGTTCGGTGCATCGAGGCGGTGGGCATAGATCGCGGCGCTGCTCATCTGCAGCCAGGTGCGCGGCGGACGCGCGGCGCGCGCGATCGCCTCGCCGACGACCACCGTTGAGAGCACGCGCGAATCGAGGATCGTGCGGCGGTTCGAGGGTGTGTACCGGCAGTTCACGCTGCGACCCGCGAGGTTGACCACGACGTCGGCGCCGTCGAGCTCGGTTGCCCACGCGCCGAGCGTCCGGGCGTCCCAGGAGGCAATGCGCCACGGGGCGGGCCCTGTTTCGGGCTTCGGCTCGGGCTCTGGCGCGCGGGAGAGCACGACGACCTCGTGCCCTTCCGCGTGAAGCTCGCGTGCGAGGATCGTCCCGACCTGTCCGGACCCACCCGCGAGGACGTACTTCACGGCGCGACCTCCTCGGCGGCGTCGAGGAAGCGCGCGCGCTGGTCCGGGCGGGGGACGAAGCAGGTGTCGCGCCGCCCGAAAAGCGCATGGCGATGGCGGGCGACCAGGTCGTACCCGGCGTCGAGCCACGCGCCCGGCAGCACGCCGAGAACGCGCGCCGCACGCCACGGCCACCCGAGTTCGTCCGCCACGAGGAGCGCTGCGCGGGCCTTCGACAGGAGCCTGGTGTCCCCGGGGCGCGCCGGCGCGAGGACGTAGAGCGTCGTGAGGTCCGCCGGCACGCCGCCGTGGGGCGCGAGCGCCTCAGCCGCAGCCCGGCTTTGGAGCGCGGCGAACCGGAATACGCCCCTTCGGTCCTGCGCGAGGACGAACGCCACCGCACCGTGGCAGAACCCGCAGGTTCCGTCATAGAAGAGGACGGGCGAACCGGGCGCTTGCATGGTCGACGTCGTCATGACATTATGGTGAACATGATTACTAAAAATAGCAAGCCCCAAAAACGCGGCCGCCCGCCGGGACGGACCGCCGAGGGGGAGGCGACCCGGCAGCGGCTCTACGAGGCTGCGATCGGCCTGATCGGCGTGCGCGGGTACGAGGCGGCGACCCTGCGCGACGTGGCGACCCGGGCCGGGGCCAGCCCCGGGCTGCTCTATCGCTACTTTCCAAACAAGCGGGCGGTCGTGCTCGCGCTCTACGATGAGCTCTCGGAGGCGTTCGCGGGCAATGCGCGCGCGCTGCCCGCGGGGCGCTGGCGCGCGCGCTTCGTCCACGCGCTCGAGCTCAGCCTCGAGACCCTCGGGCCGCACCGGGTGACGCTGCGCGCGCTCGCGCCGATGATGGTGGGCGATGCCGGGGAGGGCGTCTTCGCCGAAAGTACGGCGTTCTCGCGGCGGCGGGTCCAGGGCGTCTTTCGGGACGCGGTGCTGGGCGCGAGCGACGCGCCCAAGCCCGCGCTCGCCCAGGCGCTCGGCCGCATTCTTTACCTGATCCACCTCGGGGTGGTGCTGTGGTGGCTGCTCGACAAGAGCCGGGGGCAGCGCGCGACGCGTGGCCTGGTCGGGCTGCTGGATCGCATCCTGCCTTCGGCTGCCCTGGCGCTCAAGCTACCGGCTGTGCGCGGGTTCGTGCGGACGGTGGATGGGTTGTTCGAGGAGGGGCTGCTTGGTGGTCCGGAGGCGTGACGGTTCGTCAACACGCGTTGACGGCTGACCGACGATCGCAGGCGGGGAGCATGGAGCGCCACGTTGCAGCGTTGCAAGTTGGAGGCGCGCCATCGCTGGCCCGCCCCTTGCAACTCTCCCTTTTGCCCCACCAACCCGTGTCCTGGGCCGCGGACCCATGGCATGACCGTGCACTGTCGTCCCCCACGGGAGAACGCCATGGCTGCTCTCGGCGACGAACTCGTCCGCCACTGCTGGAAGTTGCTGCACGAAGGTCAGCCGTACCGCGCGCTGCTCATCGCCGAGCGGGCGCTTCGCTTGTACCAGCCGCCGCCCGACACCGTGCTCTCCGGGCGGCTCTCGCTCGTGGTCGGGGTCGCGCTCGCTGCGCTCGGGCGGGATGTGCCCGCGCGGCGCTATCTCGAGGACGCGTCGTGGTCGCTGGCGAATGCTTCCGACGAGCCTCCGGGCGGAGGGGCCGAGTTGGTCGAGGCGGGGTAGGCGGGGCGCTTTGCGACCTGCCCCGGGGCAGGTTCGCCCCAGGCGATCCACTTGCGCCGGCGCAAGTGCGCGGTCCGAAGGTTGAACATGCCCCGGGGCATGCTCGATGCGATTCGGCCCTTGCAGCACAACGGTTTGCGCTGGGATAGCGGTGACGTCAACCTGCCCCGGGGCAGGTTCGACGCGGTGAAGTGGGACTACACCACTCGCGTCAAGATCGCGCGCGCCGTCAGCACCGCCACGCCGAGCACGAGTCCGAACACCAGGTGAAGCCGGCGCGCGCGGCCGGCGGCCTCGCCCCAGGCGTAGGCCCCGGTGCGCGCACGCGCGGCCTCACCCAGCGCCCACGGCATGGTCACGAGCGCGGCGAGCGCGGGCCAGGGCAGGGCCCCGAGCGCGACCAGCACCAGGAGCGCGCCGAACGCGGCCAGCAGGTCGGCCGCGAACCACGGCGGCGCGGGCGGGCTGTCGAACGGTTGAGCATGGGGCGAGAGCCGGGCGTGGGCGGCCTGCGAGGAGATCTCGCGCGCCCGCCGCGCGGCGTCGGCGAGCAGGCCGACCGGCAGCCCGATCCAGAATGCGATCGGCGACACGTGCCCGGCGACCGCGAGCGCCGCGCCGGAGCTGGCGAGCGGCCCGAGCACCAGGATCGTCACCGGGCCCGCGAGCCCGGTGTCCGATAGTCGCGGGCCCGCGACGAACGCGAACGCGAGCAGCGCGAGCGCGACCACGATCCAAAGCGCCGGCCACCCGAGCAGCGCGACCAGCGTCGCGCCCGCCATGAGCGCGATCAGGACGAGGCCGGCCGTGCCCCAGCGCCCCGTGCCGACCGAGGCTGCGTGCGCGATGCGCATCTCGAGCGCGACCACGGCGATCATATAGGCGCCGAACAGGACGAGCAGGTCGAAGCGGGGGCGGATCGCGACGTCGTGCGCGGCGGCGGCGCCGACGAAGACGGCGACCACGGCCGCGGCGAGCGGAGTGACGAGGAGCTTTCGGATCACGCGGGATGGATCAAGGGGTCGGACCTTCGCCCCCCGCGCGGGCGGCGGGGTGCGCGATCGAGTCGGCCGGGGTGTCGTCGCCAGCTTGGGACGGGTTCGTGTCCTCGGCGTCCTCATTCGACACGCGAAGAATGCGCGACAGCTCGCTGCGCAGCTTGCCCTCGTCGAGCCGCTCGAGCAGCACGCCGCGCCACGCGACCGAGATCGCACCCGAGTGCTCGGAGACGCACACCGCCACCGCGTCGGTCTCCTCGGAGATGCCGAGCGCGGCCCGGTGCCGCGTGCCGAGCGACGGCGAAATCCGCGCGTTCTGGGACAGCGGCAGGATGCAGCCCGCGGCCACGACCTGGTCCCCCCGGATGATCACGGCGCCGTCGTGCAGCGGGGAGTTGGGCGTGAACACGGTCTCGAGCAGGGCGCTCTGGACGCGGGCGTCGAGCCGCGTGCCGGTCTCGACGAAGTTGCGCAGGCCCTCGTTGCGCTCGATCACGATCAGGCCGCCGTGGCGGTTGCTCGAGAGGTCCTCGACCGCGCGCACGACCTCGCCCAGTACGCCGTACTCGTCCACGCGCAGGAACGACCGAAAGTAGCGCGTGCGGCCGAATTGCGCGAGCGCGTGGCGCAACTCGGGCTGGAACAGGATGACGAACGTGATCAGCCACACCGTACGCAGGTTGGTCGCGATGTAATCGACCGCGATCAGGCCCAGGAACCGGGCCGCTGCCGACACGGCGACGAGCACGAGCAGCCCGACGAACATCTGGGCCGACCGTGTGCCCTTGACGCCCACCAGCAGCCGGTAGAACAGCACGGCCACGAGCAGCACGTCCAACGCGTCGAGCAGCCAGAACTTGTGGACGGGGTTCACGGGGGTTCCTCGGAACAGGGCCGTCGGATCGGGGTACGACCCTTCATGCTATCAGAGCGAGGGAGCGGCTCACAGCGACGATCGAGTGCCCCGGTGGTTCACCGCGCGCGCATCCTCCTCTTTGCACTGTCCGTGTGGATGGGAGTCGTGTCCGCGACGTGCGCGGTGGAGGCGGACGGCGCGCGCAGGTGGCAGGCGTCGATCCGCGGGGGAGGAGCCTGGCTCGACGGCATCCCGTCCGCTGGCTTCCTCCCGTCGGCGAGCGTCACGTTCTGGCGCGCCGACGATCACGGCCACAGCGCCGGATTCGAACTCGGTGTTCTCGCGGCCGGGACCTACCGCATGCAGAGTGAGTGGCCTGAGGAGCGCGTTCGCCGGCAAGAGCGTTGGTACCACGCGGGCCCGGCCTGGCGCTGGCAACGGGCGGAGGATCCACGCGGTCCGTTTGTCTGTATCGGGCTGGGCCCCTACTTGCGCTCAGCGAAGGAGGAGCCGCCGGAGGGCTCGGGTTCCGGCATCCCGCTCCTGATCGCAAGTCCGGTCACCGAATGGTCGTTCGGGCTCAACCTCGGCGGCGGCCTGCGGTTCGCGACCGGCGGCCTTTCCCCGGTGGTGGAGGCGCGCGTGCATGCCATGCTGCCGCCCCGCGCGACCGGGATCGGCGTCGGGGTCGGAGTCGATCTCCAGTGATTTGACTTCGCCGATCCCGGGCGGGCAGAATGCTCCGCGCCCGTGCTGCGGGCGCTTCGACCACGCCTCGCCAGGGAGCCGCCATGCACCACCGCCCGATCGCCCAGAACATGCTCGTTGCCGCCGGCCTGAGCTGGACCCTCAGCGCGGTCGCGGCGTGCGCCGACCCCGCGCCGGCGGTCGACCTCACGCCGCTGCGCGAACAGAAGTCCGTGCTCGTCCAGACGAAGGACGATCGCTGGATCGAGGGCAAGCCGATCGGTGTGCTCGGCGACACGCTGGTCCTGCGCAAGGGCCGCACGGCGGCGCGCGTCGGCAGCGGCGACATCGCGGGCGTGTGGACCTCCCGGCCGGCGCCGCTGCGCACGGCGCTGGTGCGGGGCGCGGCCGGTGTCGTCGGAGCGGCGTTGCTCGAGATCGCGCTCGGCGCGCGGTGTGTCGATTGCTCCACCGATGCGGGGGACGTGCTGAGCAGCGCCGCGCTCGGCGGTGTGGTCGGCGCAGTGGGCGGCGCGATCGATGGGTTGTTCGGCGGGCGCTGGCAGCGCCTCGTCCCGCCGAACGGCGATGGCCTCGGCCCGCAGCCCTTCCCCGGATGGGGTGCCAGCGTCTCGGGGGGCGTCGCACAGCGGCTCAGCACCTCTTCACCACACGTCGTTGGCCGGCTCAGTGTCTCAAGCTGGACGTACGACGCCTCTGTCGCGAGCACCGGAGTCGAATATGGGACGCTCCCTGTGCGAGGGGGCTACCGAAATAGCCCAGGCCTCCTCTATGTTCCGCTGAATCCCGGGGAGGTGCTGACCCGAAGCGGGCGCGAGCGCTGGGCCTACACCACCACGCAGCTCCGTGTGCGCCCCCGCGGGGGTCGTGTGCGCCCCGAGATCCAATTCGGCGCCGGCGTCTACTTCCAGCGCAAGGTCTCGACCGCGGTCCTGAGGGATTCGACCGGTGTGGTGCTCGGCCAGAGCACGCACTACCAGACCGACTCGTTGTTCGGCGCGAACGCGGGGCTCGGCCTGAGCCTGGGACGGGGCGCGGCCCGCCCGGGGATCGATGTGCGCATGCATTTCACGCCCTTCGACGGCCAGCGCTGGTACACGATCGGGCTGAAGGCCGACTGGCACTAGTTGACCCGGGGGCGGTTCCCGGCCAAAATGGCGGGCAATCCAGCACGACATCCATCTCCCTGATGGTACGCACAGCCGGAGGAGCCTCCCATGTTCGCCCGTAGGCTTCAGGCCGGCCTCGCGCTCGCCGTTCCGGCGCTCGCCCTAATTGCGCTCGCGGCGCCTCGCGCCGACGCATTGCCGCTCTACGCCGCCCGCCAGGGCCTGCCGTGCGCGACCTGCCACTTCGATCCGCAGGGCGGCGGGCCGCGCAACGAGTTCGGGTTTCTCTACGAGAAGAACCGCCACGCGCTCGCGCCCGACGTCGGCAAGTGGGCCGACCTGGTGCTCGCGAACAAGCTCGGCGACGCGCTCTACTTCGGGACGAACCTCAGGCAGCAGTTCACCTACGTGCACGACCTCGGCGCGCCGGGCGGGAACGACGTCTCGACGTTCTTCCCGATGCAGGGCGCGCTCTACGTGACGTTCGCGCCGCACCCGAACCTCACCCTGACCTACAACCGCGACCTGCGGGAGACGCGCGATGCCTGGGGCATGATCCACGGCTTGCCGGGAGGCCTCTACTTCAAGGCGGGGCAGTTCCGGGTGCCGTTCGGGCTGCGCATCGACGACCATACGGGCGCGTTGCGCGCGGGGTTCCGCGAGGCGACCGCCGGGTCGTTCGGCACGAGCGGGTTCCTGCCCTACGACCCGCGCACGGTCGAGGGCGGGCTCGAGGTCGGGTTCACGCCGGGACCCGGCTTCCTGGCGAGCGCGGCGATCACGAATGGCGGGCCCGTGTTCGCGAACCAGGCGCAGGCATGGACCGGCAAGGTGGCGTACTTCTCCTCGCGCTTCCTCGCGGGGGCGTCGGGCTATCACAACTACGTGTCGACCTCGAAGCGCCGCGACGCGCGCGGCTCGATCTACGCGGGGCTCAACCTGACCGAGCGCGTGCAACTGCTGGGCGAGGCCGGCCTTGGCCAGACGGACGACGGCGCCGGCGGCCTGCGTGACCCGCGCGCGATCTACGGCGAGGCCGACGTGCGCGCGGGGCGCGGGTGGCTCGTGCGCGCGAAGTACGATTTCATCGATCTCGATCATCGCGTCGCCGGGCGCGCACAGGAGCGCTACACGCTCGAGACCGACTTCACCCCGGTTCCGTTCGCCGACCTCAAGCTTTCGTTGCGCCGCATCGTTCCCGAGGACGCGCCCGACGAGAACCAGATCCTGCTCCAGTGGCACTTCTACTACTAGTCGCTGCCCTCCTCGGCGCGGCGATGACGGGCGCTCCCGCAACCGCGGGGGCGGCGCCGGCGAGCGATACGTGGGTCCGGCCGTCGCCGCCGCAAATCGAACGCGGATCCGTGTTCTTCCACGACCCGAGGCGCGGACAATGGGTCCTCGTGGACCTGAGGTTTCGCGACAACTCCAGGTTGTGGACGCTGCCGGACGCCGGCGCCCGCCTCTGGTCCGCGGTCGAAATTTCCGGGACCGCTCCGCGATCCGAGGGGGAGTCCTGGTGGGACTACGACTTCGACGGAGATCGGCTCGTGGCCGGTGGCATCGTCGGTGTCTATCCCGACTCTTGCTGCGACGTTCCGAGACGTTCTTTCATCGATCCCTACACGCTCGTCCTCGGGCCGAATCCGCGCTGGGAGCACGTCGACGTCGTCGGTGACCGGCCCCTGGTCCGGGGTCGATACGCCACGGCCTACGATCCGAGGCGCCAGCGGCTCCTGGTCGTTCCTGAATCCCAGTATGGCTCGAATGATCCATCCGAGGTCGTGTTCGCGGTCGACCTCGCGGGCACGCCGCACTGGTCCGTGCTGCAGCCCACCGGTGCCGGGCCGTCGCGCATGAGCGCGGAAGCCGTGGTGGATTCCGTGCGAGATCGCCTGCTGATGTGGGGCGGGCGCGACACGCTGGATCGGGTCCTCCCCGACGTGTGGTCGTTGCCGCTCACCGATCCCTCGGCGTGGGAGGCGCTCGCGGTCCCGGACACGCTCCCGGAGTTCTCCGCGAGTTCGCATCCCATGGTCCTCGACCCGCAGCGCAATCGCCTGGTGGTTTGCGCCGCCTTCAACGCCGTCTTCGCGCGCGACAGCGTGGGGACGTGGGAGTATGACCTCGCCCACGGGGTCGGGTGGACGCTGATCGCTCCGCCCGGCCGGGGACCGCGCGCGATCGACTCATTCCAGATGGCGATCAACCAGTCATCGGGTCGGGTGGCGCTCTTCGGCGGCTATGGCAGCGATCCCATCGGCCAGTACACGACTCGCTACGACCTGTTCGAGCTCGACGCCGCCGTGGGCGCGAGTTGGGTGCCGACGTTTGAGTGCGGAGAACCGCCGAGGCTCGAGGAGGGCTCGAGTTTCCTGCTCGACCGCAAACGGCGACTCGCATTCGCCCTCGATGGGTCGGGATATCGCGCCGAGTTGCAGCTTCGCCAGGTCACGCTCGGCCCGACTCAGGACTGGGAGTCCGTGAATCAGGGACAGGAGTTCCTGCCGTCGGGGCGGGATTACTGTATGGCGGTTTTCGACTCGATCGGGGATCGCGGCATCGTCTTCGGGGGTCGCTTTTTCGGCGTGGAGCTCGGGGACCTCTGGCAGGTGCGACTGAAGTCGGCGCAGCGCGCCGAGTGGTTGCGTCTATTCCCGGAGGGCGAGCAGCCGTCTCCACGCTGGGGAGCCGGTGCCATCTTCGATCCGACCCGCCGGCGGCTGGTGATGTTCGGGGGCTTTGCCGGGCGCCCGCTGGGCGACACCTGGGCGCTCTCCCTCGACGGCCCGCCGCGCTGGACGCGGCTCGCGACGCGGGGGATCTCGCCGATCGCGCGCTACGGCGCGAGTGCGGTGTACGATTCGCGGCGGGACGGCATGATCGTCTTTGGCGGCAATCCAACCTACGAAAACGACGCGCGCCCGCTGCAGGACGCATGGTTCCTTTCCTTTGCGGACGGGGACACCTGGTTTCCGATCGACGCCGGGGGAAGCGCGCCGGTCGGGCGTTGGTTTCACGCCGCGGTCTACGACCCCCCGCGCGACCGTATGCTCGTGTTCTGGGGCCGGGACCGGAGCTCGGCACGCTTCGATTGCGCCGCGCTCGAGCTCTCCGGCACGCCGACCTGGAGTGCATACCAGCCGCAGGGGACTCCGTCGTTCAGCCGCTACGGATTCGCGGCGGCCTACGACCCCGATCTCGACCGCGCCGTCCTGATGGGCGGACGCATCTCCAGCCGGACGGGGGACGGGTACACCGCCGACTGGTACCTCGACTTCGCCGCGCCCTACGGCGGCGGTCCGCCACCCTTGACCGGCCCGCCGTTCGGGCTGCTCGGCATGTCCCCGAACCCGACGCGCGCCGGCGTCGACGTCGCGTTCGACCTGCCCGCGTCGACGGTCGTGCGCGGCCGCATCCACGATGCGCGCGGACGGCTGGTGCGCGACCTCGGCACGCGCACGTACCTGGCCGGGCGACACGTGCTGTCATGGGACGGCGTGGGCGACGATGGCTACCGGCCGCGTCCCGGCGTGTACTTCGCCCGGCTCGTGCTGGGCGCGCGCGAGATCACCGGCAAGATCGTCCTTTTGCCGTGAAGTCGCCCGCGCGCATCGCGCTGCTGGTCGCGCTCGGCCTGCTCGCACCGCGGGCGAGTCCGGCCGATGCGTCGGGCTCGGCCGTGCGGAATACCGAGATCGCGCGCCGCGCGATCGACCCGCTGGGCCGTGCGGCGTTGCCCGCCGGTGTGACGGGCCTCTCTGAAGACAAGGCGCCGCTCCCCGCCAGCGTCCAGGCCGACGGCGATGGCACGTGGCGCGACTTCGTCCCGCCCGCGCGCCGCAGCGCGAGCGCGGTGTTCGACTCGGCGCGCGACCGCATGCTGATGTTCGGCGGCATCGATCAATCACTTCACAATGAGACCTGGAGCTTCGACGGGGCCCTCGCCTCGTGGAGCCAGCTCTTGCCGGGCGGCCGCACGCCGACGCCGCGCGCGCTCTCCGCGCTGGCTTACGACGCGGGCCGGGATCGCATCTGGATGTTCGGTGGCTACAGCGGTAACGGTGCGCTCAGCGGACTGTGGACGCTGGACTTCGCGAACGCCGAGGCGGGCGACTGGACGCTGCTCCAGCCGCTCGGCACCTGGCCCGACGCGCGCGGGGCGGGCGCGCTCGTCATCGACCCGGTGCGCGACCGGCTGGTGCTGTTCGGCGGACAGATCTCCCCGGGCATCGTCGGTAGCGGTGCGACCGGCGACGTCTGGGCGCTCTCTCCCGCGGCCGATACGCTGCGCTGGACGCGCCTTCAGCCCGCAGGCCAGGCGCCGGCCGCGCGCTGGGGCGCGATCGTCGTGTTCGATGCGCCGCGCGACCGCATGGTGGTGCTCGGCGGGCGCGACCGCGACTCGGTGTTCACCGACGCATGGGAGCTGCGCTTCTCGCCGTCACTCGCGTGGGCGCCGCTGACGACGTTCGGTGCGCGTCCGCCCGCGCGCGATGGCGCGCTCGGGGTGCTCGATGTCGCGGGCGGGCGCATCGTGACCGTCGGGGGAAACACCCCTTCGACCGGCCTGGCGAACCGCGACACGTGGACGTTCCGCCTCATCGGCCTCCCGGAGTGGGGGAGGCTCGCTGCCTCCGGCAAGGCGGCCGAGGACCTCGGGCTCGCGGCGATCGCGTTCGATCCCGCGCGGCGCCGCCTGCTGCTGCACGGCGGCGGACGGACGATCGGATTGCTCCCGAGCTATGTCTCGAACCAGACCTGGGCGCTCGAACTCGTGGGGAGCCCGGTGTGGCATCGCGTCGCGCCCGCGTTCGACACGCCGGCGCCGGGGTTCGGGCGCGCGCTGGCGAGCGATCCCGCCCGCAGAGCGCTCTGGGTCTTCGGCGGGCTCGTGGCGAAGGGCGGCGCGATCACGTACTCGGACGAACTCTGGCGCGCCGACGTGACCGCGCCCGAGCGCTGGGCGAAGCTCACGCCCACGGGGCCCGCGCCGCCCGGACGCCATGAGCCCGTGGGCGCGTACGACCCCGGAATGCGGCGCGTGGTGATCTTCGGCGGCTGGAGCTTCGACCCGGCGGACGACTCGTACCACTACTACGACGACACGTGGAGCGTGACGGTCGACTCGCCCTACGTCTGGACGCGGCTGCCCGGTCCGGGCGAGGGCGCGTCCGCGCCGGCGGGACGCCGCGGGCACGTTGGAATCTACAACCCGCTCCGGCGCTCGCTCGTCATCTTCGGCGGCTTCGGCGCGGACTCAACGTTCGGCGACGTGTGGGAGCTGCCGCTCGCGGGCGGCGGCACGTGGCGGCGCCTCGAGCCGCTCGGCGACGGACCGGGCGCGCGCTACCTGGCAAACGCGGTCTACGACGCGCCGCGAGACCGCATGGTGCTCTTCGGCGGCTCGATCGGCGGGCAATCGCTATCCGACGCCTGGGCGCTTTCGCTGGGCGAGACGCCACGTTGGACGCGCCTCGAGCCGGATGGGAACGGGCCGGGCGCGCGCTCCTACTACGGCGTTGCGTACGACGCGACCCGCGGCCGCATGCTGGTGTGGGGCGGCTTCGACATCGACTTCGACGTGATCTTCTCGAGCTACGGTGTGTGGGCGCTCTCGCTCAATGGCACGCCGCACTGGAGCTTCGTGCCGCAGGCGGGGATCCAGCCGTATCCGGCCACCGGGTCCGTGGCGACGTACGACCCTGCGCGCGACCGGATGGTGACGTTCGGCGGCACGCAGGTGTTCGGCGATTACCTCACGGACTATCGCGCGCTCGAGTTCGCGCCCGGCGGGACGGCGCGCGGCGCGTGGCTGCTCGGGGCCCGCGTCGAGCGCGACGGCGTGCACCTCCTGTGGCAGACGCCGCCCGGCGGCGGGGGAGCGTCGATCCGCATCGAGAAGCGCGCCGAGGTCGCGGCCGAGGGCGTGCTGCTGGGTTCCGGCGCCCGCCCCGGCGGCTGGTTCGGGGCGGCGAACGTGACGCCCGACGCGAATGGCCTGCTCGCATGGACCGATCCCGCAATCGGCCCCGGTGGATCGTATCGCTACCGGCTCGGCGCGCAGGGCGCGCTCGGCGGCGAGGTCGAGGTCGTGGTGCCGGGCACGTCGCGCTTCGCGATCGAGCGCGTCGCGCCCCAACCGACGACGGGCGCGCTGGCGATCACGTTCCGTTCGAACGGGCTCGGGCCGGTGCATCTCGCGCTCTATGACGTGCGCGGTCGCCGCGTCGCCACGCGCGAACTCGGCGCGTTGCCCGAAGGCATCACGGTCGTGAACTACGAGGTGCCGCCCGCGCTCCGGGGCGTGTGCTTCCTGCGCCTGAGCCAGGGCACGTGGGTGGAGACGCGCAAGGTGGTGGTCGCGCGATGAGTGCGCGCGCGGTCGCGGCGATCGCGGTTGCGCTAGAGCAGCGCCTCGGCGACGCGCAGCGCGCGCACGGTCGCCCTTACGTCGTGCGTGCGCACGATGCGCGCCCCGCGCAGGACGCAGGCGACCGCGGCGGCGAGGCCCGCCTCGACGCGATCCTCGAGCGCGAGGCCGAACGCCTTCCCGAACAGGCTCTTCTTCGAGACGCCGATCAGGACCGGGTAGCCCGCCGCGGCGAGGTCGGCCGTGCCGCGCAGGAGCGCGAGGCTGTGTTCCGCCGACTTGCCGAAGCCGATGCCCGGATCGAGCGCGATCGCCTCGCGCGGGACGCCCGCCTCCTCGGCGCGGCGTGCGGCGTCGAACAGGAAGCCCTTCACCTCGCCCAGCACGTCGTCGTAGTGCGGTGCGTCCTGCATGGTCGCAGGCTCGCCCTGCATGTGCATCAGCACGAGGCCGGCGCCGTGCTCCGCGGCGAGGCGCGCGCGCTCGTGTCCGCCGCCGCCCGCCGGGTCGGCACGCAACCCGGACACGTCATTGAGCACGGCGGCGCCGAGGTCGAGCGCGGCGCGCGCGACCTCGGTCTTGCGCGTGTCGATCGAGATCGGCACCGGCGAGATCGGCACGAGGCGCTCGAGCAGGGGACGGATGCGCGCGATCTCCTCGGCCACGGGGACGACCGCCGAGCCGGGGCGCGTGCTCTCGCCGCCGACGTCGATCAGGTCGGCGCCCTCCTCGATCATGGCGAGCGCGCGCTCGAGCGCCGCGCCCGGATCGGCGAAGCGCCCGCGCTCGGAGAACGAATCGGGAGTGACGTTGAGCACGCCCATGACGAGCGCGCGGCGCGCGAGGTCGAACTCGCGGCCGCGCACGCGCCAGGGACCCGCGACCCGGGGAGCGGTGGTCGCCACCGGGATCAACCCGCGGGCGTGGGCGCGGCGGTGGGGGGGCCGAGCCCGTCGGTCGTGACCTGCGGCGTCTCGGCGATGATCCCCGCATCGGACGTGGGGAGCACCGGCGTGCCGGGCGGCGGCTCGAGCGGCGGCAGCGGCTCGTTGCGCATGACCTTCGCCATGGCCTCGCCGTCGAGCTGCTCGCGTTCGAGCAGCGTCTGCGCGAGGCGCTCGAGCGTCTCGCGGTTCGACTCGAGCACCGAGAGCGCACGCTTGAGGCCGCCCTCGACCAGGTCCTTCACCTCGCGGTCGATGACCTCGGCGGTCTGCTCGCTGTAATTCTTCTGCGAGCCGAGGTCCTTGCCGAGGAACACCATCTCCTCCTTGTGGCCGAGCGCGAGCGGCCCCAGCTTCTCGCTCATGCCCCACTCGCAGACCATCCTGCGCGCGAGGTTGGTCGCGGCCTCGATGTCGTTCGACGCGCCGGTGGTCTTCTCGCCGAACACGATCATGTCCGCGGCGCGACCGCCGAGCATGCCGGCGAGCCGCGACACCAGCTCGTCGCGCGTGTAGGCGAGGCGATCCTCGGCCGGCACCATGGCCGTGAGGCCGAGCGCGCGGCCGCGCGGGATGATCGTGATCTTGACCACCGGGTCGGTGCCCGGCAGCAGGTAGTTGACGATCGCGTGGCCGGACTCGTGGTACGCGGTGCGCTTCTTCTGCTCGGGGTTGATCACCATGCTGCGGCGCTCGACGCCGAGCGTCACCTTGTCGCGCGCGTCCTCGAAGTCCTGCATCTGGACCTTCTTCTTGTTGCGACGCGCGGCCAGCAGGGCGGCCTCGTTGACGATGTTCGCGAGATCGGCGCCCGACATGCCGGGCGTGGACTGCGCGATCTTCTTGAGATCCATGTCGACATCGAGCGGGATGTCGCGCGTGTGCACGCGCAGGATGCCCTCCCGGCCCTTGACGTCGGGCCAGTCGACGATGACCTGGCGATCGAAGCGGCCCGGGCGCAGCAGAGCCGGGTCGAGCACGTCGGGGCGGTTCGTGGCGGCGATCAGGATCACGCCGTCGTTCGAGTCGAACCCGTCCATCTCGACCAGCAACTGGTTGAGCGTCTGCTCGCGCTCGTCGTGCCCGCCGCCGAGGCCGGCGCCGCGGTGCCGTCCGACCGCATCGATCTCGTCGATGAACACGATCGCGGGGGCGTTGCGCTTGGACTGCTCGAACAAGTCGCGCACGCGGCTGTTGTGGAGCAGCACCGGCTTCTCGCCGCCGAAGAACGCCTCGTTGTCGCAGCCGCAAAGGTCGTAGACGTAGCCGTCGAAGGGCAGGACCGTGACGCTTCGGACAACCGCCTTCTTGCCCTGGTCGCGGATCGGCGAATCGTCGGCGAGCGGATTGCTGGTCTGGCCGATGATCAGGTTCCACGCGCGCGTAAACGGCAGCGGCTTGGCCTTGATCACCCGCCCGGCTTCCATCTCCATCTCGCGGACTCCGGACCTGATGCCGTGCATCGCGCAGAGCCAGGTGAGCTCCTGGATCAGCTGGTGGCTGACGGAGGTCATCGAGAGCTTGCCGTCGGTCGTCACGTAGCCGTCGCCGCGCGAGTAGCCGCGCAGGAACTCGACGCACATCTCCCGCGAGAGCTCCCAGAGGACCTGCGGGACGTGCTTGTTGTGGCTTCCGGTTCCGCACTGCCGTTCGAAGAAGCGTCCCAGTGGGGCGGAGTAGAAGGTGATGCGCGTCGCGTTGTCCCCGGTTGCATCGACGGTCGCGGGCACGCCGAAGAGGCGTTCGCCGATCTCGATGACGTCGCGGTGATACTCCGTCTCGTGCGACCCAAAGACGAACTGGACACAGCCATTCTCGCGGCCCTCGGCAACGTAGTAACCGAACAGTCGCAGGAGATCCGCGGTGACCTCGACGGTCTCCGGAATCGTAGCGTCCGAGTAGTTGCTTGAGATCGCCCGCGGCTCGTGCTTTCCGCGCTGCCAGTTGCTGACCGTCATCTGGGAGACGCCGATCTCCTCGGCGATCGCCGACTGGCTCATCTCCCCACGATGGGCAACTGCAAATTCGTAAGCGGTTTCCGTGGCATGGTCGCGCTCGACCACCTGCAGAGTGCGCGGCTCCTGCGATTCCTCGAACTGGTGCGCGCGCACCTCGTGCGGCGTTCCGTTCTCCTTCGAGAACACGCCCCGGACCTTCATCGGGAGACTCACCAGCACATCCCCCGCCTTCAGGTCCTTCGCCTCGACCGCCTTGATCCCGTCGCGGGTGCGGATGAACACGCTGTGGTTGCCCGTCGTGCGGATCGTACCGCCGAGGAACGCGATCTCGTGGATCTCGCTCACGCGATGGCGGTAGACGCCGCGCACGCCGCTCCATGCGCTGCCGGCGACGAACGTCTTGGTCGAGCCCTTGAACTTCGAATCCTTCTCGCGGAAGCCGAGCGTCTCGAGCTGTTCCACGGGAACGATGAAGCCCTCGGCATCGCCGCGGTAATACTGGTCGACGAACTCGCCGATGGTCGTGAGCCTGGTCTCACCGGCGACACGCGTCAGGATCGGCGTGTCTCCGGTGACCGACGCCCCCACCCCGACGAACATCTCCACGAAGTCCGAGCCGGACATCGAGAAGAACGGCACGCCGGCCTCGCCCGCGACCGCCTTGGCGAGCAGCGTCTTGCCCGTGCCCGGAGGGCCGAGCAGCAGCGCGCCCTTGGGGATGCGCCCCCCCAGTCGCTGGAACTTTTGTGGATCCTTGAGGAACTCGACGATCTCCTGCAGCTCCTGCTTCGCCTCGTCGCAGCCGGCGACGTCCTTGAACGTGACGCGCGGGTTCTGGTCGAGCGTGACCTTCGCGCGCGACTTGCCGAACTTGAGTGCGGCCGAGCCGCCCGACTGCATCTGGCGCATGACGAGGAACCACGCGCCCACGACGATCAGGAGCGGGATCGCGCCGCCGACGAACGACCACCAGTTGAGGCCCGGCGGGCGGATGTTGATCTCGATGCCGGGGTTCTTCTCCCACACCATCTTGGGCAGGCCCTCGCCCGTGCCCGAGATGTAGGTGTGGAACGACTTGAACGGCACCGGCCGCCCGGCGATCTGGATCGACGCCGAGGTCTTGAGCTCGCCGGTGATCTCGTTGTTCACGATCTCGAGCTTGTCGATGTTGCCCTTGTTGATCTCCTCGACGAAGCGCGTGTAGGAGACGTCGATGCGCTGCGGGCGCTGTCCGAAGTAGAGCTGCGCCACCAGCACGGCGACGACCACGATGAGCGCCCACAGCGCGAACGTGCGCCCGGGGCCGCGCGACGGCGGCAGGGGCGAAGGGACGCGGCGCGGCAGGCCCGGGCGCGGTGGGCGCGGGCTCTTGGAATCCTGGTCCGGCTCCTGGCCGGAATTGTCACGGCGAAAGATCACTTCGATGACTCCGTTCGGGGGGCGTTGAGCGTCGCGACGCCGACGTAGGGAAGCTGGCGCAGCCCCTCGGCCGCGTCCATGCCATAACCGATCACGAACTCGTCGCCGATCGGGAACCCGACATAGTCCACCGGCACCGGCACGCGGCGGCAGGGGACCTTGTCGAGCAGCGTGCACACCTTGAGGCTGGCGGGTTTGCGCTGCGATAGCAGGTCGAGCAGGAAGCGCACCGAGTGCCCGGTGTCGACCACCCCCTCGACCAGCACCACGTGCCGGCCCTCGAGATTTGCGCGCAGGTCGTGCACCAGGTGGACCTTGCCCGAGGACGTGGTCGCGTCCCCGTACGACGAGAGCGAGAGGAAGTCGATCTCGAGGTCGATGTCCATGCGCCGGATCAGGTCGGTGAGGAACACCGAGCCGCCCTTGAGCACGGCGATCAGCAGCGGTTTCTTGCCGGAATACTCGGCCGACAGCTGCCCGCCCATCTCGCGCACCCGCTGGGCGATCCGCTCCTCGCTGATCAGGACGTCGACGCGGGCGTACGGGCTCGTGGCGGTGTCGACGACGGAATCGGACATGGTCATGTGCTCCCCCCGGCGCGTGCGCGGGATCGTGGGGTCTCGAAGCAAACTCGCCCGCGCGTGAGGCGGGCGAGGACGGATCCGGGGAGAGCCACGCGGGCTCCTTCGTGCCCCCGGGTCACGAGGGAATCGAGTGCCGAGAGATGGCGGCGGGTGAGGCCGGCATCGGGCCCCGAGAGGCGGTGGACGACCAACGCGAAGACCGCCTCGCGCACCACTCGATGGTAAGCGAGCAATTTTCGGGCAACAAGGCGAATCTGGCTCGTGGTGCCGTTCCCCTTGCTGGCACGAAGCGCCTGTGCAGCTTGGATTTGGACGAATTCCTCCCGCTCCGCCGCGCGCCCGGCCAGACCGGCGAGCACGCGTGCGATTTGAGGGTTGAGATGCGCCAATCGGGGCAGAATGTCGGCCCGCACGACATTCCTTCGAAAACCCGGGTCGGCGTTCGTCTCATCCAGCCGCGGCCGGAGCTTGCGGTCCTCCAGGTGAGCGAGGATCTCGGCGCGCGATGCGTCGAGCAACGGCCGCACCACCCGGCCGCGCCGGGCCCGCATCGCCGCCAGGCCGGCCAGGCCGGTGCCACGCACGAGGCGGAGCAGCACGGTCTCGGCCTGGTCGTCCGCGGTGTGACCGAGCGCGATCGCGCCGCACGCGAGCTCCCGCGCGGCGCGGGCGAGGAACGCGTGGCGCATGCGCCTCAGGCCGGCCTCGCCGGGGATGCCGTGTTCCTTCATCCACGCGCGGGCGTCCATGCGCTCGACCTTCGCGGCCAGCCCGAGCCGCGCCGCATGGCGGGCGACGAAGCGCGCGTCGGCCGCGCCGCGCGCGCCGCGCAGCCCGTGGTCGAGGTGCGCGACCGCCAGCTCGAGCCGGAATGATTTTGCGAGTTCGGCGAGCACGGACAAGAGCGCAAGCGAATCCGGCCCGCCCGAACACGCGACCAGCACGCGGCTGCCGCGGGGCAGCGCGCAAGGCCCCGACAGCGCGGCGCGCGCGGCGAGGTAGAGCGCGGTCGGCCGGAGCTTTTTGTAGGGTTTTCGAGTCGCAGGCCCGGGCGAGGCAGGGCGGGTCGCCGCGGTGCGGCGAGGAGGGCCCCCGGACGATGGTGGCGGTGCAGGGATTCGAACCCCGGACACGAGGATTATGATTCCCCTGCTCTGGCCAACTGAGCTACACCGCCACGTTCGTTCGGAGACGGCCTGAAAAGGAGGGTGAACGAGCGCATTCTGTCCGATCCGCGCGCCGGGTGTCAAGGTGCCCCCGCCTTGACACCCGGGCGCCCGGTTTCGTACTGTCCGCCGACTATCGCCGGGCGCGAGCACCCACCTGTCCGGGACCTCAAGGAGACCTGCGTTGAGCCTCAGAACACGTTGGGCGGTCGTGGTGGCACTCGCCGCGACGGCGGCCTCCGTTCCCAATGCTGTTGCCCAGCCGAAGGCCGGCCAGGGATCCCTGGGCATGCGCATCGGCGTGCCGTACTTCGTCGCGGACTCGGACACCCGCAGTGGCCAGAAGCCGCGGCTGATTCTCGACGGCAATTTCCAGTACAAAATGAGCCCGTCGTGGCGCTTCGCGACCGAGTTCGGCTACGGCTGGGTGGGCTACGGCGCCAACGCCCCGTCGCCGTACAAGCTGCGCGACCCGGACACCGGCGACTCGGTCAGCACGAAGCAGGACGTGCTCACCAAGATCCAGCCGATCAATGCCACGCTCATCCGTTCGCTCAATCCGGGCGCGACCAAGTGGTCGCCCTACATCGGCGTGGGCGCGAACATCACGCGCATGGAGATCGTCAACAAGCGGCGCGTGATCAAGGACCCCGCCACGTTCGTCAAGTGGATCAACTGGTCGTTCGGCGCGCACGGCATCATCGGCACCGAGCGCTGGATGGGCGAGAACAAGAACGTGTCGCTCGACTGGTCGCTGCGCTGGACGTACCTGCTCTCCAAGGACACGAAGCACTTCCCGTCGGGCTTCACGGGCAACGACTCGTACCTGACCGCGAACTTCGGCGTGAACGTGTACTTCTGGCCCGGTGGCAAGCCGATCGAGACCGCGAAGGAGCCCGTGCCCGAGGCCGCGCCCGAGGCGCTGCCGATACCCGAGCCCGCGGCGCCCGAGGCTCCCGCGACCCCGGCGCCGCCCGACACCACGACGCCTCCGCCGCCGAAGTCATGACCGACCGGATCGGCCCCGAGGCGCTGACCTTCGACGACGTCCTCCTGGTCCCCGGCAAGGCCCTGATCCACCCGCGCGAGGTCGACATCTCGACGCGGTTCACGCGCAACATCCCGCTCAACGTGCCGATCCTCTCGGCCGCCATGGACACCGTCACCGAGGCCGAACTCGCCATCGCGCTCGCGCGCGAGGGCGGGATCGGCGTGATCCACAAGAACCTCTCGATCCACGACCAGGCGGCGCAGGTGGACCGCGTCAAGCGCTCGGAGAGCGGGATGATCGTCGACCCGATCACGCTCGCGCCCGACGCGCCGCTGTCGGCCGCACTCGATTTGATGGCGCGCTTCTCGATCTCAGGCGTGCCGATCACGACCAACGGCAAGCTGGTCGGCATCCTGACCAATCGCGATCACCGCTTCGAGACCAACTTCGGGCGCCCGATCCGCGAGGTCATGACGCCCGAGACGCGTCTCGTGACCGCGCCCGTCGGCACCACGCTCGAGGAGGCGCGCGAGATCCTGCACCGCCACCGCATCGAGAAGCTGCCGGTCGTCGACCAGGCCGGCAACCTGCGCGGGCTGATCACGGTCAAGGACATCCAGAAGCGCAAGCAGTACCCCGACTCCTGCAAGGACCACCTCGGACGCCTGCGCGTCGCGGCCGCCGTCGGCACGGGCGGCGACTTCCTGGAGCGCGTGCAGGAACTGATCCGCGCCGAGGTCGACGCGATCGTCGTCGACTCCGCGCACGGGCACTCGACCGGCGTGATCGCGGCCGCCGAGAAGGTGCGCGCACTGCTCAGCGACCGCGACCTGATCGTCGGCAACGTCGCGACCTACGAGGGCGCGCTCGATCTGTGCAGCGTGGGCGCGGATGCGATCAAGGTCGGCATGGGCCCGGGCTCGACCTGCACCACGCGCGTCGTCTCGGGGTCAGGCATGCCGCAGATCACCGCGGTGATGGAGGCGGTCCGCGCGTGCGGGCCGCTCGGCATCCCGGTGATCGCCGACGGCGGCATCAAGTACTCGGGCGACGTCGTCAAGGCGCTCGCCGCGGGCGCGCACTCGGTGATGATCGGCTCGATGTTCGCCGGCACCGCCGAGTCCCCGGGCGAGCAGATCCTGCTCGAGGGCCGCGCCTACAAGGTCTATCGCGGCATGGGATCGCTTGGGGCCATGACCCGCGGCTCGGGCGACCGCTACTTCCAGGAGGGCGTCAAGGAGATGCGCAAGATGGTCGCCGAGGGCATCGAGGGCCGCGTGCCGTTCAAGGGCCCGCTCTCGGACTCGGTCTACCAGCTCGTCGGCGGCCTGCGCGCCGGCATGGGCTACTGCGGCGTCGCCAACGTCGACGAACTGCGCGTCAAGGCGCGCTTCGTCCGCATCACCTCGGCGGGGCTCCGCGAATCGCATCCCCACGACATCACGATCACCAAGGAAGCGCCGAACTACGAGCTGCACTAACCGCGCTTGATTCCCCGCAAAATCGCCGCCTCCCTGACGTACCTCACGTGCCCGTCTTCGCCAGCCCGCTGGCGGAACATCGCGCGCGCCTGCTCCTCGACGTCGGCCTTCTGGTCGGCGGGCATGCGGCCAAAGGCGAGCGCGAACGGGGGGCGGCCGTCGCGCATGCGCTGCCAGGCGACGTCGACGCTCGGGTAGTCGCAGGGCACCTGGATTTCCGTGCGCGATCCGGAGTCGAAGTCGACGCCGAGGCGCTCCTCGGCGACGCCGGGCTCGCCCCAACTCTCGCTGGTCGACGCGCCCGGCGGCGGCGGCGGTGTGATCGAGGACAGGAGCGCAAACGTCTCGGCGACCATCCCGACCGGCACCCAGACCGACATCGCGAATACGCCGCCGGGCTTGAGCACCCGCGCGGCCTCGCTCACCACGCGCGCGGCGTCGGGCGCGAAGATCACGCCGAAGTTCGAGATCGCAGCGTCGAACGATGCGTCCGCGATGTCGCCGAGGTCCTCCGCGTCACCCACGGCGAACGAGACCTGGGTCACGCCCTGCGTCTGCGCCGAGCGCTCGGCCCATGCCACCATCGCGGACGCGAGGTCGACGCCGTGCACGCGTCCCCCGGGCCCGACGCGGCGGGCGGCCGGGAAGGTTGCCGTGCCCGGGCCGCACCCAATGTCGAGCACCGCGGCGCCCCATTGCGGATCGGCGACCCCGACCAGGCGCTCGGCGACCGGCGCGAGCTCCGAGCTGGTGTGGCGCACGTAGGACTCGACGTCGAGGCCCCACGCCAGGCGATGCCGCGCTTTGACCTGTTCCATGCTCACGATCGGGCCTCCTTCTCTTCGCGGCCGAGCCGCATGTAGGTCATGCCCGCGTGCGCGATCGGCCGTCCGTCCGCGTCCACGAGGTCGACGACGATGGTGCTGAGCGAGCGCCCGGCCTTGAGCACGCGCGCGTGCGCAAGGACGCGCTCGCGCACCGGGGCCATGAATCGAATGTTCATCTCGGTGGTCGTGATGCGGCTGTCCGGGTCGACGACGGTAAGCAGCGCAAAGGCGCCCGCCGAGTCGGCGAGCGTCATCATGAGCCCGCCGTGCATCGAGCGGAAGATCCCGTCATAGCGCGGGTCGCGCGTCCATGCGAGCGTGCACTCGCCGCGCGCGATCGACACGAACTCGAAGCCGAGCGTCGTCGAGATCGGCACGTCGCGCGCGCGCTGCCAGAGCACGGCGATCTCGGACTCGCTCAGGGGCGGCAGGTCGGCGAACGGCGCGTGCGGGGGCATGGGGGCCTCGGGCCTCGGGGGTCGGCTCAGTCGTCGGCGGCGGGACGCCGCCGGGCGTCCTTGATCGTGGCGCGGTGCTTCTTGGTCTCGACGCGCGCGACCTTGGACGAGCGCGTCGGCCGGGTGGCCGTGCGCGGCGCGGGCCGCTCGAGCCCGCGCGCCAGCAACTCGCCCAGCCGGGCGAGCGCGACGCGGCGGTTCTGCAACTGGCTGCGCTCGCGCGCCGAGATCACCCGCAGCGTGCCATCGGCCGCCAGGCGCGCGCCGAGCTTTTCGGCGATCAGCGCGCGCTGGCGCGAGGACAGCGCCTTCGAGACCAACACGTTGAAGCGCAGTTCGACACGCGTCGACGAGCGGTTGGCGTGCTGGCCGCCCTTGCCTCCGCTGGTATCGGCCGAGAATGCGATCTCAGCCAGCGGGATCGAGAGGCCCGGGCGCACGCGCAGCATCTACTTGAGGATCTCGATGCTCGTGATGTCGATCCGCTTGCCCCACATGCGCGTCGACATGCCGCCGGCCTCGCGCGCGGTGAACTTCACGCGCAGGCCCTCCCTCTCGAGCACGCCGGGAAGCTCGACCGGGTCGTACTTCGTGCTGTCATCGGCCACGATGCCCCAGAAGCCGCCCTCCAGGTCGAGGTGGCGGATGGTGCCCTTCGCGGCGATCGAGCCCGTCGACGCGGCGTCGGGCTTGGGCGTCTGGTTCGAGCTCGAGCAGCCGAACAGCATGAGGCCGAGGAACAACCCGCCGAGCACACGCATCTGGACCTCCCTGTGGAACGCGAATCGCGGATGCCCCGCGAGCGTAACAAAAGAGCCGGCCCCGCGAAACGTCCGCGGGGCCGGCCGGGGGGAGGTCCCTGCCGAACGGTTCTACCCGCGCGGCTCCCCGTCGTTCTTGCCGCCGTCGCGCTTGCGCGGGCGGGGCTTCTTCTTGGGATCGGGCGCAACGCCGGTGGCCGTGCTCTCCGGCGAGCGCGCAGTCGTGCGCGCCGTGCTCGTGCGCGGCCGGGCGCCGGGGGGGCGCGCGGCGGGGGACGCGGGTGCGGCCGGAGCCGCTCCGTGTGGCCGTCCTGCGACACCGCCGTGGGTCGGCAGGCTGAAGCGGAACGACGGCGCCAGCTCCTGGATCTCGCCCACGATGCGCTTGACGTTCTCCTCGATCGCGGCCGTCGGCTCGCGCTGCCAGAGCGAGTAGAGCTCCAGCAACTGGTCCTGCTTGGCCTTGATCAGGTCCTGGCGCGCGGTTTCGTTGACGGCGCGCTCGAGGTGGTAGACCTCGCCCTCGCTGAAGCGCTGCACGAGGTCGAGGTACTCGCCCCGCATGTGCGAGAGGATCTTGATGTACTTCTCGAAGCCCACCGAGAGCTTCTCCAGCACCTCAGACACACCCTGGTTCTTGCGATGCACCTGCTGGCTGTAGGTGTAGGCGAAGTGGTAGTAGGTCTTGCCGCGGCCGATGTACGCCTCCTCGGCGGGCGCAGGCTGCGCGCGCTGGGGCGACGCCGTGGGCGCGAGCGGGTTGTCGAAGATTCCGATCGAGACCAGCAGGAAGTCGGCATTGGTCTTGTAGATGGCGTACTTGAGGCGCGCGTCGGTCGAGGTCGACAGCCGGCGGAAGACGTCGGCGTCGTACTTCGAGAGATACTTCTTCGACTGCTCCACGTAGTCCGGATTGATGAACGAGTGGAGCAAATGCGCCAGGTAGACATTCACGTCTTCGTCGTAATAGTCCTGGTTCGAGACCAGGCCCGTCTCCATGCGGGAATACAGGAGACAGTTGATCATGAAGTAATACGTGGGCTGAAGGTTTCTGCCACCCTCCTTGAGATCCACGTAATTCCTCGGGTTCATCGCGCCTCCCCCTGTGCGACGACGTGAGCATGGCCCCGGTCCAGAGGGTCCAGACTCCTCAACCCGTGTCTTGAGCATAGCGCGTGCCACGTCGGCCAAGTCATTGCGATCCGGCAATTCATGGGCAGGAGAGGTACAATTCTCCGGGATAATCGCGGGGAGTAGGGTTTGGAGCTTGTCCGCGCTGGGTTTGCGTGCGATTGCGGTGGGAATCCCACCCAGAGATTGGGAAAATCGCCCCCTCGCCCGGACACCGCGGGAATCCCCATCGCGTCGCCATGATTGGGCCGGCCGGTTGCAAATTGCGCGGCGCCCCGGGAGTCGCGTGCACATTGCGGCTACATTCGATTCGGAGATGGACGGAATTCCAATGAGCAACCCGCTGCGCCTCGATTCTCACGGCGAAGACGCCACGCCTCCGCGCTGGTCCCCGAGCGGCCTGCGCGCGCGCCTCGCGTTCGCGATCGCCCTGCCCGCGCTGGTCGGCGGGCTGGTCGCGTCGTTCAGCCCGTGGGCGGAGTGGCGCTGGCCCGGATTCGCGATCGCCGCACTGGTCACCGCCGCCGGCGCGTGGCTATGGATCGATGCCACCGCGACCCGCCGCCTCAAGCTGATCGCGCGGACGCTCGAGCCCGGCGGCGACGCGCCCGCGCTGGCGCCCGGGGGCGGCCTGTCGGCGCTGGTCGAGGCCGCGTTCGCCGCCCATGCGCGCGAGCGCGAGTTGGGGCGTGGCGTCGCCCGGCTCGAGATCGTGCGCGCGGCGCTGTCCGGTTTATCCACGAGCGCTGCCGAGTGGGCCGAGACCGAGCGCTCGCCGCAATTCGATCCCGGCGCCGCGCCCGAGGAGTTGGCCCCGCTCGTGATGCGGCTCGCGCTCGCGGCCACCCGGCTCGAGGAGCGCGCGGCGGCCGCGCGCGCGGTCGCGGGCCAGGTGCGCGAGACCGTCGCCGACGCCGGGACGCGCGCCACGACACTCGCCGCCGCGGCCGAGCGGCAATTCGTCGAGGCGGCGTCGCTGCTCACCGTGCTGCGCGGGCTCGAGCGCTGGAGTGGCGAGCTGGCGCAGGGTGTCGCCGGGCTCGCGGTCGCGCTCGCGGGCGGCCAGGCCGAGTCCGAGGCCGCGCGCGGCGCGTCCGAGGCGTGGGCGCGCGGGGCGGCGGCGCAGCTCGAGGCGCTCGAGCGCTCGGCCGAGCGCCTGCGCGCGGCGAGCCACGACCTGGCGCGTATGCACGAGGAGGCGCAGGTCGCCGCGATCGAGTCCGCGCACGCGGCGCTCGCTGCCGGCGAACTGTCGGAGGAGGATCGCGGCCGCCTCGTCCCCGCGCTGGCCGCGCTGGTCCGGACCACGCGCGCGGCGCAGGCCCGCGCGCAGGAGCTGGAGGAACGCGCGCAGGCCGACCTCGCGCGCGCGCACGAGGAATTCGGCGGGATGAGGGCGCGCGGGCTCGCATTGCCCGAGGTCGACGCCGGTTCGCGCGTGAGCGACCCCGCACTCGCCTCCCGGCGCGCGCTCGAGCGCGTGCACGAGATCGTGCGCGACGCGATCGCGCGCGGCGAGAAGCTCGTCCAGCAGGCGGAGCGCACCTCGTCCGAGGCGCAGCGCACGGGCGAGGGCGTGACCGCCGCGGTGGACGAGGTCGACGGGCTCGCCGAGCGCCTGCGCGAAGCCGCTCCGCCGGTGTTCGCGCTGCCGGTCGTCGCGCCACCCGCGGGGATCGAATTCGCTCCCCCGAACGTCGCGGCCGCCGAACCCGCGGCCCCGGAAGCAGCCGCCACCGCCCCGCCGCGCCCGCTGCGCGTGCTCGGACCCGAGGACCTCCTGCCCGATGACGAAACCTGGTCGCATGGTTGAGAGCCCTCCCGGCGAGGAGCCGCGCGTCGCGGAGGCGGTCGCGCGCCTGCTGTCGCGCCAGGCCACGCTGCTCGCGCGCTCGGCCGACGACGAGGCCGCGGCCGGCGTCGCGAAGCTCGGCCTGTCGTGGCTCGGAGACCTGCTGCGTTCGCTCGGGCTCCTGGGCGCAAGCGACTGGTTCCAGGCGTTGCGCGTGCGCGCCGACGTGCTGGGCGATCGCCCGAGCGCCGCATGGGTCGCGCTCGCCGCGCCGTTGTGCGAGGTGCTCGCCGCCGACCTGCGCCGCACGGGCACGCTCGCGCCGCTCGCTGACGGTGCGCACGACTGGCGTGCGCGCGTCGCGGAGCTGACCGCGTTCGCGGAGCCGGCGCCCGCGCCGGTGCCACCACCGCCCGCCGCCCCGGCGCCCATGCCCGCGACCGACGACACCCGCACGCTCCTGTTCGAGGCGATCGCCGACTTCACGGGCGACGCCTCGCCCGGCGTCGACGCGCGCCATGGCCGCGTCGAGATCTCGGGCACGCGTCCGACCGGCGGCGAGGCGCGCGATCGCGCGGAGCTCGACGCGCTCGACCGCGCGGCGCGCGCGGCCGGCGCGGTGCTGCTCACGATCGCCGAGGGCGACCGCCTGCGCTGGATCCTCCGCCTGCCGCTCTCGCAGGCCGGGCACTACCTGTTCGCCGAGTGGGGGGGGCTCGCGCTCGCGATCTCGTGGAGCCTGGTCGTCGATTACGGGCTCGAACCGGGCGGCGAGCGCTCGCGCGTCGTGCTCGGCAATGGCCTCGAGCGCCGCGAACTGGCGGTCGACTGGTTGTTCGGCAAGGGCGAGGGCGCGGCGCTCGCCCACGTCGCGCCCCCGGACTCCGCGGCGGCGCCCTCGGGGTTCCACTTCACGGGCCTGGTCGAGGACGCCGAGGGCCGCGCGGCGCGCGTGCTCGCGGTCGCCCCGGCTCCCGTGGCAGTCACGGCGGAGCTTCCCCTGATCGTTCAGCCCGAGCCGCCTCCGGCCGATAACCACCCCGGGGGCTCCGCGCCCGCGCGATCGGGCATGCGCGCGCTCGTGGCCGACGACTCGATGATGGCCCGCGTCTTCCTGGGGCGCCTGCTCGAGCAGCGGGGTTTCGTGGTCGACGAGGCCGAGGACGGCGCGCAGGCGGGCGCCGCGCTCGCGAACGCGCGCTACGACGTCGTGTTCCTCGACGCCGAGATGCCCGGGGCGGGCGCGATCGAGATCCTGCACGACGCCGGCGCGTTGCTCGCCGGGCGCGCGTGCGTGCTGATCAAGGACGACGAGGAGCGGCGCCGGGTCGAATCGTTCGGCCCCGTGCCGGTGCTCTACAAACCGTTCGCCGAGGACGAGGTGCGGGGCGCCGTCGAGGCGTTGCTCGCGCGACTCCCGAAGGACGCCTGACGCCGGGCCTCGCGGCCCGCGCCGCGAGGATCATGTCCACCACTCCTGAACATCGCATCGGCGGCGCCGGCGCCACGATCCTCGTGGTCGAGGACGATCCGCGCGTGGTCGAGCTGCTGCACATCGCGCTCGGCGCGCACGGCTTTCGCGTCGTGTCCGCGCAGAACGGCGACGACGCGTGGAAGATGCTGCAGGACGAGCAACCCGACCTCGCCGTGCTCGACGTGCGCCTGCCGCGGCGCTCGGGCCTCGACCTGGTCGACGCGATCCGGCGCGAGCCGGGCATGCAGCACCTGCCGGTCATCCTCGTCTCCGCGCTCGCCGAGACCGAGTCGCGCATCGCCGGCCTCGCGCGCGGGGCCGATGACTATCTCGCGAAGCCATTCTCGCCCAAGGAGCTGATTGCGCGCGTGCGCCGCCTGCTCGTGCGCGGCGAGGAGAACAAGTCGCTCGTGCGCCGTCAGCGGGAACTCGCCGCCGAGGTGGAGCGCTCGCGCGAGGACCTGCGGCGCCTGAACCAGGACCTGCGCAAGGAACTGTGGCTCAAAGAATCGTTCCTTGCGCTCTCGCAGGAGTTGTCGGGCGCGCGCCGCGTC
>JBKJJJ010000201.1:0-3025 GCA_046598045.1 Candidatus Eiseniibacteriota bacterium | reverse complement strand
CCTCTCGGCGGCCGGATCGGATTGCGGGATCGCGGACGTCAACCTCGGCACCTCCGGTGCGGAGATCGGCGGCGCGTTCGGCGGCGAGAAGGACACCGGCGGCGGGCGCGAGGCGGGCTCGGACAGCTGGAAGCTCTACATGCGCCGGCAGACCGTGACGATCAACTACGGCAAGGAACTCCCGCTCGCCCAGGGCGTGCATTTCGACGTCTGAGATGAACACCGCGGCGCACGACCGGATCCGCGCGGTGGTGCGCCGCATCCCGCGCGGACGCGTCGCCACCTACGGCGACGTCGCGGCAAGGGCCGGCCTCCCGGGCCGCGCGCGGCTCGTGGGCACCGTGCTCGGCATGTCGCCCGAAGGCACATCGCTGCCGTGGCACCGCGTCGTCGGCGCGGGTGGAGTGCTGAGCGTGGGCCGCTATGCGCCGCACGCCGCGCGCACGCAGCGCCTGCGGCTCGAGCGGGAGGACGTACGCTTTACGCGCGCGGGCCGGGTGGATCTGGCGCGACACCGCTGGGGGGCAGCGCAAAGCTGAGCAAATGCATTTCGCAACGCCGGGGTCGCCAGGACTTCAGGAATTCGGGGGAACCGGCCATTCACCCGGTGGTATCCTCCAAGACGTAAGGCACGATGGATTTCCTCCCGTCGACCGAGTCGTCATGCCGGAGCCTTCCGGCGGCGCGCCCGGTCGAATTCGTGTTTGGAAAGACCTCCCTTGAGCCGACTCCGGACACCATCCAGCGCCCTCGCCCTCGCGCTCCTGATCATCGCACTCGCTCCGGAGGCCCGCGCGGGCTCCCAGGTGTGGACGGGGGCGGGACCGCGTGCGCGCAGCATCGAGGCGCTGGCGCGCGACCCGCTGAACGCGTCGCGGCTCTGGGCTGCCGCGTTCGGCGCGGGCGTGTACCGGTCGCTCGACGGGGGGGCCACGTGGACCGCCTACCGCGCGGGCCTGACCAACACGTTCGTCCGTTGCCTCGCGGTCAACCCGGTCCATCCGGACTCGATCTATTGCGGCACGAACGACGGAGTGTTCGGCAGCACGAACGGTGGCGTGACGTGGACGCCCCTCCTGGCCACCGCGGTTTCGGTGCGGGGGCTCACCATCCAGCCGAACCTCCCCCGGGTCCTCTACGCCAGCACGAACGGCGAGGGGATTTACAAGTCGACCAACGGCGGGGCTTCGTGGTTCGCGATCAACCTCGGGCTGTCGAACGTTTCGGTGCGCGATGTCGCGATCCTGCCGACGCAGCCCGATCTCGCGCTGTTCGCGGCGACCGGCACCGGTGCCGGGATCGAGCACAGTACGAACGGCGGGCTGAGCTGGGCGCCTGTGCCCGACACGACCGCGACGCTGGGCGCCGCCGAGCAGATCCAGGTCGACGCGCTCGATCCCCAGCGCATCTATGTCGCCGAGCTCAGCCGCGGCGTGATTCGGTCCGCCGACGGGGGCACTTCCTGGTTCGAGATCAATCGCGGCTTGACGGATTTCCGGACGCGGTCGCTCGCGGTGGTCGATACCCTGCGCTACGTCGGCACGCTCAGATCGGGTGTGTTCGCGACCACGCTGCTGGACACGCTCTGGCACCCGACGGGGCCGGGCCCCGCCGTGGGCGCGGTGGACGCGCTGCTGGCGTTCCCCTCGAACCTCTCGCGGATCTGGGCCGGGACCGATGGCGGGGGGATCTACGCGTCCGCCAATCGCGGGACCTCGTGGTCCCAACTCGATGGCGGCCTGCTCAACACGTCCGCATTCTCCCTCGCAGTCCGGCCCTCGACCCACGAGGTGTACGCGGGGCTCGGGTTCGGGGACCAGACCTGGCGCAGCGTCGACGGGGCGACGAGCTGGACGCGGGCGTCCTACCTGTTCACGAACAATTCCGAGCACGGGATCGTGGCCGATCCAGTCGCGCCCGCCACGGTTTACCTGAGCGCTTACGGATCGGGCGTCTATTGCAGCCTCGACGACGGCGTGACCTGGTCCAACCCGGACAGCGCGGGCGGAACCCTGGCGAACAGATTTGTTCGCCCGCTCGTCGCCTGGCCCGGGCAGGCCGGGCACCTGTTCGTGGGCACCGGGATCGGCCCGTTCGAGTCCACCGACGGAGGCGCGCAGTGGACGTCGCGCGTGGGCAACCTGCCCCTGGGCTTCAGCGTCCACGCGCTCGCGCTTGGTCCGGGCTCGCCGGCCACCCTGTTCGCCGGAAACGACTCGCTCGGGCTGTATCGCTCGACGGACGGCGGCACGACCTGGCTGGCGCGCAACGCCGGCATGCCGGTTGCGTTCGTGCATGCCATCGTGCTCGATCCGGTCACGCCGACCACCGTGTACGCCGCGACGGACTCGGGCGTCTTTCGCTCGCTCAGTAACGGCGACGGGTGGGCGCGCGCGAGCGCCGGCCTGCCCGCGGGCTCCGTGCGCGCGCTGACGCTGGACCCCGCGCACGTGGCGGTCCTGTTCGCGGGGATCTTCGGCCAGGGCGTGTTCGAGACCATCAATGGCGGCCTGTCGTGGTTCCCGCTTGCCGCGCAATCCGGGCTGGCCGACCGGAACGTGCGGGCGCTCGAGATTGATTCCCCTCTGGCCACGCTCTATGCGGGCACGGACGCCGGCGTCGCGGCGCTCACGAGCTATCCGCTCGCGGCGGTCGCGGTCGGGGCGTCGCCGGGCGACGGCGCGCTGTCGCTCGCGGCCTCGCCGAACCCGATGCCGCCGCGGGGACGCCTCACCGTGCGCTTCGGTTGCCACGGCCTCGTCCCGGCGCGCATTGCGATCCATGCGGCCGACGGGAGGCGGGTGCGCAGCGCGAGTGTGGCGGCGGAAAGCGCGGGGGGCGATGCGCGCTCTGGCACCTGGACGTGGGACGGCATCGACGACGCGGGGCGTTCGATGCCGGCCGGCATGTACTTCGTCACGCTGCGCGCCGGGCCGGACCAGGTCTCGACGCGCTTCGTCCGGCTGGGCCGCTGACATGGCCCTGCTCTCGATCGTCCTGACCGCGAGCCTCGCCGGCTACGGCG
>JBKJJJ010000205.1:0-23746 GCA_046598045.1 Candidatus Eiseniibacteriota bacterium | reverse complement strand
GATCAGGAACGGCTTGCCACGCTGCGCGATCTTCTCGAGCAGTGGGAGCAGGTCCTTCATGTTCGACAGCTTCTTGTCGTAGAGGAGGATGAACGCGTCCTCGAGGGAGCACTCCATGCCTTCCTTGTCGGTCACGAAGTAGGGCGAGACGTAGCCCTTGTCGAACTGCATGCCCTCGACCAGGTCGAGCGTGGTCTCGATCGAGCGCGCTTCCTCGACCGTGATCGTGCCGTCCTTGCCGACCTTGTCCATCGCCTCGGCGATGATCTTGCCGATCGACGGATCCGAGTTCGCGGAGATGCTGGCGACCTGCTCGATCTCCTTGTTGTCCTTGACCGGCTTGGAGAGCTTCTTGAGTTCGGCGATGACCGTCAGGACGGCCTTGTCGATGCCGCGCTTGATCGCGATCGGCGACGAGCCGGCGGTCACGTTCTTGAGGCCCTCGCGGAAGATGGCCTCGGCCAGGACCGTGGCGGTCGTGGTGCCGTCACCGGCCACGTCCGAGGTCTTGGAGGCGACTTCGCGCACCATCTGGGCGCCCATGTTCTGGTACGGGCCCTCGAGCTCGATCTCCTTGGCGACGCTCACGCCGTCCTTGGTGACCGTGGGCGAGCCCCACTTCTTGTCGATCACGACGTTTCGGCCGCGGGGGCCGAGGGTGACCTTGACGGCCTTCGCGAGCGTCTCGACGCCCTCGAGGATCGCGCGGCGCGCGTCCTCGCTGAACAGCAACTGCTTTGCAGCCATGGATGAACCTCCTCTGGAATTCGAAAACCGGACGATCTCCCGATGGGGGAGTCGCTTAACCGACGATGGCCAGGACGTCGTCTTCGCGCAGGATCACGAACTCGTCACCCTCGATCTTGACCTCGGTGCCCGAGTACTTGCCGATCAGGATCTTGTCGCCCTTCTTGACGTCCATCGTGATGCGCTTGCCCTCTTCGGTCATGCGACCCGGACCGACGGCCACGACTTCGGCCTGCAGCGGCTTTTCCTTGGCGGTGTCCGGGATGATGATTCCGCCCTTCTTGGCTTCGGCTTCGTCCACGCGCTTGACGAGCAGACGGTCGGCGAGAGGCTTCACGTTCATGAGCTTTCTCCTCGTTGCAGACGGGGTCCCAGGGACCTCCGGGGTCGATGTTGTTCGGGGTGATACCGGCCCGCGGCGCGCAGGCTGTCATGCGGGAGGTGGCGCCGCAGGCAAGGCTCGATCGCAGAGTCTGGCACTCTTGTCGCTGGAATGCCATAGCCAGAACTCCATCGATGGCACACAGGTAAGATGTCCGATGACAGGGGATTACGCTCGTGAATTCTTTCTCAAGGGGTGGAATTGGCAGGCGGGATGGAGCGTGCTCTGCCCAATTGGCACGAACGGTTTCAAGATGAAACAGTGCGGGTCATCGGTTCGGCAAAGCGGACCGAATCAGGCGATCCCGGATTTTTCGGCCGGCTCGTCGCAGGGGTCGCACACCCGTTCCTCGGGCTCGACCTGGAGCGTGGCGTGCTCGATCGCGAAGTCGCGCGCGAGCAGCGTGCGCAGGCGCGCGAGCACGGTCTGCGCGTCGGCGAGCGAGGTCGCGGGACCGGTCACCACGTGGGCCGAGAGCACGGCGAAGCGCGACGTCACGCTCCACACATGGAGGTCGTGCACCGCGCGCACGCCCTCGGCGCCCTCCATCGCGGCCCGCAGCCGGTCGACCTGGATCGTGGCCGGGGCGCCCTCCATCAGGACGTGCACCGTGTCGCGCAGGTGGCGGAGGCCGGCAATCAGCACGAGCAATGCGATGAACAGGCTGGCGAGCGGGTCCGCGAGCCACCACCCGAATTGTGCCATCGCAACGCCCGCGGCGAGCGCACCGAGCGAGCCCAGCGCGTCGGACAGGGCGTGCAGATAGGCGCCCCGTCGGTTCAAGTCCTGCCCCGCGCCGCGCGCCAGCACCGCCACGCTCAGCAGGTTCACCACGAGGCCGGCGAACGCGACCACGGCCACGGTGAGGCCCGGGACCGCCGGGGGCGCGGCCAGTCGGCGCAGGCCCTCCATCGCGACCAGCGCGGCGATGACCACGAGCGTGACGCCGTTGACGAGCGCGGCCAGGATCTCGCCGCGGTGCCAGCCCCACGTTTTCTCGGGCGAGGGCGGGCGCGCCGCCAGCCGCGCCGCCGCGAGTGAGAGCGCGATCGCGCCGACGTCGCCGAGCATGTGGCCCGCGTCGGACCACAGCGCGAGGCTGTTTGTCCACCAGCCGGCCACGAGCTCGACCAGCAGCGTGAGCGTGTTGAGCGCGAGCACGATCGCGAGCGCGCGTTGCGAGGAGGCGTGGGCGTGCATGTCTGGATTGTCGGCCGGATGGCCCAAAGGATCAAGGTCGCCGCGAGTCGCAAGTGCGCAATCCACTTGCACGCCCGGCGGCAGGCTCGCATCATGCGCACCACGCGGCGGGCCCTCGGGTCCGCCGATTCGCTCCCTCCCGTGCACCGAGGAATGACGATGGATCGCGCGCCATGGGCCTGACGAAAGTCTGGGTCGAGGACGGTTGCATCCTGTGCAACCTGTGCCCGGAGATCAGCCCCGAGGTCTTCGTGCTCGAGGATGATCACTGCTGGGCGCGTCCCGATGCCGACCTCGACGCGCACGAGGAGGAGATCCGCCAGGCGACGATCGACTGCCCGGTGGGCGTGATCCACTTCGAGGAGGAGTGAGCGTGCGCCCCGTGCTGACCGGCCTCCTGATCCTCGCGCTCTTCGCCGCCGACTACTGGGCGCTCCAGACCGGCGAGGGCCAGGCGTTCGACCGTACGGCCTACCACGCGATCCACGACACCTACCGCGCGCCCTGGCTCGACAAAGGCATGGAGTTCGCCACGAAAATGGGCGAAACCAAGTCCGGGCTGTTCGGCCTCGCGTTCTTCGGGTTCTTCGGCACGCCCACCGCCCAGGTCACGGCCAAGCTGTGCGCCGTCAGCATCCTCGGCTCGGGCGGGATCGCGGCCGCCACCAAGTGGCTGGTCAATCGCGAGCGCCCCGACGGCTCGACCGACCGGCGCAATTCGTCGTTCCCCTCGGCGCACGCGGTGGGCGCCGCCGCGGTCGCGGTGCTGGTCGCCAAGCGCCACGGGCGGCTCGGCTGGCTGGCCTGGTTCTGCGCGCTGTGGATCGGGCTGTCGCGCATCTATCTCGGCCGGCACTTCCCGACCGACGTGCTGAGCGGGTACCTGCTCGGCGGGATCGGATCGTGGCTCGTGTTGCGCGGCGAGCGCTGGTTCGAGAAACTCCACTTCTAGACGGACCGCCGGAGTCGCCCATGCCGACCGTCGACCTGCTGGTGATCGGAGGCGGCATCCACGGCGCCGCGGTCGCGCGCGATGCCGCGATGCGCGGACTCTCGGTCACGCTGGTCGAGAAGGACGATCTCGCCTCGGGCACGTCGTCGCGCTCCTCCAAGCTCATCCACGGCGGCATCCGCTACCTCGAGTCCGGGCAGGTCGGCCTCGTGCGCGAGGCCTTGCGCGAGCGCGCCATCCTGCTCGCGACCGCGCCGGCGCTGGTGCGCCCCGTCGAATTCCTGCTGCCGTTCTATCGCTCGGACAAGCGGCCGCGCTCGTGGATCCGCGCCGGGCTGTGGCTGTACGACACGCTCTCAGGCGCACATCGCATGCCCGGCCACCGGGAATACGGTGCGGCCGAGGCGCTCGCCGTCGAGCCCGCACTGCCGCGCGAGGGCCTGCTCGGAGCGGCGCAATTCCCCGATGCGCAGATGGACGATGCCGGCCTCGTGGTCGCGAACGCCGTCTCGGCGGCTGCGTCTGGCGCGACCATCCGCACGCGCACCGAGGTCCTCGCCCTCGAGCGCCGCGCGGACGCGTCCGGCACCTGGCGCGCGCGTCTCGCAGGCGGAGACGACGTGGTCGAGACCCGCCTGGTGGTGAACGCGGCCGGCCCCTGGGCCGACGCGTTGCGCGCGCGCGCCGGGATCCCGGGGCCCGAGACGTTGCGCCGGACCCGCGGCACGCACGTCGTCCTCCCGCGCCTGACCGCGCATCCCCTGCTGCTGTTCGCCGCCCGGGACCGGCGGGTGATCTTCGTGCTGCCGTGGGGGCGCTGGTCGCTCGTCGGCACCACGGATCAGGACGATCAGGGAGCGCCCGACGACGTCGCGCCGTCGGCCGCCGAGCTCCGTTACCTGTGGGACGAGATCGCCCGGAGATGGCCCGACGCCCCCGACCCCGCGCGCTCGACCGTCCGCGCCTTCGCCGGGCTGCGCCCGCTCGTGCGCGCGAACGATCCGGTGCCGTGGAACAACACCCGCGAGGCGCGCGTGGTCGAGGAGCGAGGCATGATCTCCCTCGTCGGCGGCAAGTTCACGACCGCGCGCCATCTCGCCGAACGCGCCGTGGACCTCGCCGTCGAGCGCCTGGCCAGGAAAACCCCGCCGTGCGCGACCGCGATCACGCCGCTCGCGCCCGGGGAAAATCCGTGGCGCCACGGGGCGGAACCGCCCGTATTGGCGCGCGCCGACGTGGAGGACGCGATCGCGCGCCGCTTCGCAACCACGCTCGAGGACGTGATCCTGAGGCGCAGCCCGCTCTGGCTCGACAGTGGTGCGACGCGCGCGGCAGCGCCCACGATCGCGGGCTGGATGGTGGAGCGGCTCGGCTGGAGCGACGCGCGGCGCGCGGCGGAGATCGCCGGCGTCACCACCCGACTGGACGCCGAGGCGCGCATCCTGGAGGAGGCGGCACGATGAATCCCTACATCCTCGCCCTCGACGAGGGCACGACCGGCGCGACCGCGCTCTTGCTCGACCGCACCGGTCGCGTGCGCGGCCGCGGCTACCGCGAGATCCCGCAGCACTACCCGCACCCGGGCTGGGTCGAGCACGAGCCGGAGGACCTGGCCCAGGCGACGTTCGCCGCGGCGCGCGCCGCGCTCGCCGATGCCGGGCTGCGCTCGGCGAAGGACGTCGCGCACCGCGTGGCTGCGATCGGGCTGACCAACCAGCGTGAGACCACGCTCCTGTGGTCGCGCCGAACCGGCAAGCCCGTGCACAAGGCGATCGTGTGGCAGTGCCGCCGCACCGCCGACCTTTGCGCCGCACTGCGCAAGGCCGGCCACGAGCCCACGATCCGCCGCCAGACCGGACTCCTGCTCGATCCCTACTTCTCGGGGACGAAGCTGACCTGGCTGATGCGGCACGTGCGCGGGGCGGCGCGCCGCGCGGCCGACGGAGAACTCGCGTTCGGCACCGTCGATACCTGGCTGATCTGGCGCATGACCGGCGGCCGCGTGCACGCCACCGACCCGACGAACGCCTCGCGCACGTTGCTCTATCGCAGCGACCGGCTGGCGAGCGCCGGTTTCGACGACACGCTGCTCAAGCTCTTCGAGGTCCCGCGCGCCGTGCTGCCGGAGGTGCGTCGATCCTCGGGCGAGTTCGGCGTGACGCGCGGGGTGCGCGGGCTGCCGGACGGCTTGCCGATCCTCGGCGTCGCCGGGGATCAGCAGGCGGCGCTCTACGGACAGGGCTGTGTCACGCCCGGCGCGGTCAAGAACACGTACGGCACCGGGTGTTTCCTGATGGCCTTCACGGGGGCGAAGCGTGTCGCGTCGCGCCACGGGCTGATCACGACCGTCGCGTGCGCCGAGGACGGCGGCCCGGCGTACGCGCTCGAGGGTTCGGTGTTCATCGCGGGCGCGGCGGTGCAGTGGCTGCGCGATGCGCTGGGCGTGATCGACGCGACCGTCGACGTCGAGGCGCTCGCGGCCTCGGTGCCGGACGCGCTCGGCACGCACTTCGTGCCCGCATTCGTCGGCCTCGGCGCCCCGCACTGGGACTCGGAGGCGCGCGGGGCGTGGCTCGGCCTCACGCGCGGCGCCGGGCGCGGCCACCTCGCGCGCGCGGTGCTCGATGCGATCGCCTGGCAATCCCGCGACCTGCTCGACGCCGTGATCGAGGACGGCGCGCCGCGGCCGCGCGAGCTGCGGGTCGACGGCGGAGCGTCCGCGAACAACCTGCTCATGCAACTCCAGGCCGACGCGCTCGGCCTGCCGGTCGCGCGGCCCGCGATGATCGAAACCACCGCGCTCGGTGCCGGGCTGCTCGCAGCACGCGCGTTCGGCTGGCGCGGCGCGTTCGCGGCGGCACGCCGCGTGAGCAAGCGCTTCCGCCCGACGATGGCGCGCGGCGAGCGCGAACGCCGGTTGGCGGACTGGCGGCGCGCGGTCGAGGCCGTGCGCGCGGCGGCACGACCCGCGCGCGGGCACGAGCGGAGCCGGCGATGAGCGCGCGGCACCCGAACCTGCTCGAATCGGACGCGGAGATCGCGGCGGTCGCGCGGGCCGCGCGCGTGGTCGCGGTGGTCGGCATGAAGGACGAGACGCGCTCGTGGGAGCCCGCGTGCGCGATCCCGCGCATGCTGATCGAGCGCGGCATCGAGGTGATCCCCGTCAACCCGACGATCGCGCGCGCGCTCGATCGCACCGCCTACGCGCGCCTCGCCGACGTGCCCGCCGCGTTCGACCTGATCGACGTGTTCCGTCGGCCGGAGCGCATTCCCGCGCTCGTGGACGAGATCCTCGCGCTTCCTGCCAGGCCCGAAGTGGTCTGGCTGCAGAGCGGGATCCGCCACGAGGCCGCCGCGCTCCGCCTCGCCGAGGCCGGCATCCGGGTGGTGCAGGACGCCTGTCTCGGCGTGATCGTCGCGCGGGTCCGCGGCTAACGCGGGTGCAGTTGACGAGGGCTCTCCACGGAGAGCCTAATCGAACTTCAGCGCGAACCCTGGGATGACATCCGCCACGTCGGCGAGCGCGGCGTTCTCGCGCGCGATGATCTCGACCGCCGTTGCGCCCGGCCCGTCGAACGTCGAGTGCGCGTCGGAAACGAGCGCGACCTCGTAGCCGCGCGCCTTCGCCCCCCGCGACGTGGCCGCGATGCAGAACTCGCTCTGCAGGCCACACACCACGACGCGCCGGACGCCGCGCGCGCGCAAAAGGGCATTGAGGTTCGTGCCGTCGAAGGCATCGGACTTGAGCTTGTCGACGATCGGCTCGGCGGAGAGGCGGGGCAATGCGGAGGTGAGTTCCCAGCCCGGGACGCCGCGCTCGTCGGGGTCGCCGGCGGCGCCGCTGTTGCGCACGAAGATCACGGGGGCGCCGGCCTCGCGCGCGCGGCCGATCAGCCCGGAGATCTTGCCGAGCAGCTCGAGCCCCTCGTGCACGCCGGGTTCGACCTCGAACATGTTGCGCTGGGCATCGATCACGAGCAGCGCGGAGCCGCTCATGGCCCCGGGTGCGCGTGCGCGAGCACGTGCCGATCGAGCCAGTACATCAGGTCCGAGACCACCCGGCCGCGCTCGAACTCGTTCAGCACCTCGTGCTTCATGCCCTGGTAGATCGTCCACTCACACCACGGCCGGGGCACGGCCTGCGCCCAACGCGCCGCCGCCTCGGGGCTTGAGATCGGATCCGCGCCGCCGTGCTGCACGAGCACGGGGAAGTCGACGGACGCCGCCGTGCTCGCGAGGCGCTTCTGCGCGCCCTGGTATTCGTGGAAATAGCGTGCGGACATGACACGCGTCATCCGGGGATCGGCGTCGTACTGCGCCGCGACGACCAGGTCCTGCGACATGTCCCGGCCCTTGAGCCCGGTGGGCTGGCCGAACGACGGCAGCGCCGCGCCGACGGTCTGTGCCAGCGCGACCTTCCAGATCGGCGGCGCGAACGCAGAGCGGAAGAACGGCCCCGTCAGCGCGAGCCCGCCCATACGGCCGCGATGCCCGAGCATCCAGTCGAGCGCGACCAGGCCGCCCATGCTCGCGCCGAGCAGCGCGCGGCTCGGCGGCATCTTCAGCTGGGATTCGAGTGCCGCGATGACGCGATCGAGATCTTCGACCAGCGCCCGCCACGACGGCGTGTGCCCACGCGGGCCGGTCGACCGACCGTGGCCCCGCGGATCGTAGACGTAGGTCGAGTAGCCCCGGCTGCCCAGCTCCTGCGCGAGCCGCCCGTAGCGTCCGTTATGCTCCGCAAAGCCCGGAGAGACGAACAGGACACCCCGCGGATCCATGACCTCGTGACCACGAACGGCCAGAGTTACGCCGTCGCTCTCCACGTTCAGCTCGAACGTCCCTGCCATCGGGTTAGGGACCTTTCCGATGCGCGGGCGGGCGCGGGTTTGGGACCGGTTTGCGCTAACTCCGTGCGCGAGGCGGGCGCAGGGGCCTCAGATGAATCTGCGACAGCAGCGCGTTGGGCGCGGCGGTCAGGATCGCCAGGATCGCCGCGGCCACGTCGTCCGCGGCCAGCTTGCCCGGCATGTCTTGTCCACTTCCGAAGTCGGTCGCCGTCGAGCCGGGGCAGATCACCGCCACCTTGATGCCCGCCTGGCGAAGCTCGAGCATCGTCGACTCGCTGAACCCCATCAGTCCGAACTTCGTGGCATTGTAGCCCGAAAGGTTCGGATTGCCCACCAGCCCCGCGACCGAGGCCACGTTGACGATCGCGCCCGAACCCTGCCGCTTCATCGTCGGCACCACCGCGCGCGTGCACAGGAACGGTCCGCGCAGGTTGACCGCGACCATTTCGTCGAACTTCTCGACCGGCAACTCGTCCACCGGCCCGAACCAGCCGAGCCCGGCGTTGTTGACCAGCGTGTCCACGCGCCCAAAGCGCTCGAGTGCGCGCGCGACCAGGGCCTCGACCTGCCCGGCGTCGCGCACGTCGGTCGGGACGGCGAGCGCGGCGCGGCCGCGGGCAGTGGCCTCGCGCGCCACCGCGTCGAGCTCCGCCTGCGAGCGCGCGGCGAGCACGACGTCACTTCCCGCCTCCGCCAGCGCGAGCGCGACCGCGCGGCCGATGCCCTTCGAGGCGCCGGTCACGATCGCGCATTGCCCTTGCAGCGGGTTGGCGTTCAGCGCTCCTCGTCCACGTCGCCTTCCCGCCAGCGCGTGGCGGCCTCGGCGGCGGCCTCGTCCTCCTCGGTCACCTGCGGCAGGCCGTCGCCTGAGGCCTGATCCGGCATGGTGAATGCCAGTCGCCGCGCGTCGAGGTCGACCTTGCTGACCGTGACCTCCACCTCCTGGTCGAGCATGAAACGCTCGCTCGGATGGTGCCCCCACGGCTGGGAGAAGATGTTCGAGATGTGCAGGAGGCCGAAGATCCCGGGCTCGAGCTCGACGAACACGCCGTATTCCTTCACGCCGCTGACGCGGCCATGCACCTGGCTGCCGACCTCGTAGCGACTCGCGGCATGCAGCCACGGATCGTCGGTCAGTTGCTTGAGGCCGACCGAAACCCGACCGCTGGCCTCGTCCACCTCGAGCACCTGCACGCGCAGCTTCTGGTTGATGGTCACGATCTGGCTCGGATGCCGGACGTGCTGCCACGCCATCTGGCTGACGTGCAGCAACGCGTCGACGCCGCCGAGGTCGAGGAACGCGCCGAACTCGGTGATCGACTTGACGACACCCTCGACCACCTCGCCGGCCTCCCAGCGACGCCCGCTCCAGCCGGGCTGGTCGCCGCGCTCGGCCATCGCGCGCTCGAGCGCGGCCGCGCGCTGGGCGAGCTTGCCGCGCGCCCAGGGCGCCTCCGGCCCGTCGGCGAGCGGTTGTGCGTCGTCCATCACTTCGCGGGTCACGCGCCGGCGCTCGGGGGCGCGGTCGGCGCCGCGGTCCGGGGCGCGCTCGGGCGCGCGGTCGCGCCTGGGCACGGCGCCCTCGGAGCGGCCATAGGTCACCTGGTCGCGGTCCCGGTCCGCCTGCTCACGGCGTTCGAGGCGTTCGTGGCGCGAGGAGGGGCCGAAGCCGCCGTCGCTCTGCGGGCTGTGGTCGGTGCGCTCGAGACCGGGGATCTCGAGCGGATCGAAATTGCCGCCCGAGGCGGAGATCAGGTCGTAGGAAACCGTCCCCGGCACGCCCGAGATGATCACTTCCTTGCCGAAACGGTTGCGCGCCATGGTCACGACCCGCAGGAAGTCGCGGTCGCCGGTCATCAGCAGCAGGGTCGGGATCGCCGAGCGGTCGAGCATGGTCTCGATGATGTCGATCAGCATGTCCATGTCCGCGCCGGACTTCCTGCGATCGCCGACCTGGTGGGCCTGCACGTTCACGGCTGTGATGCCGGAAACCTGCAGGTCGCGCAGCACCTCGGAGGGGAAGTCCTCGAAGTCGGCGTAGGCGCGGGCGATGTTCACCAAACCATACTTGCGGGCGGTTTCGATCAACAGGGACGCGCGGGGCTCGACGCCATACGCACTCAACGTTCCATGACGGATGTTCTCAAAATCGATGAAAAGCGCGACTTCCTTCCGCGTCTCCACAGTTCAATGTCTCCCTGGGGCTGGTCATGACCGGCCGGGGGATCGCGATCGAAGGTTCGGGGGTGTACACAATGCGAGATGAACGACCTGCTGTCAGCCGATGCCTGATGATCCAATCCTCCGGCGCCACCGCCGGTCCGGCGTGCTGAGATCCCTTCAGCCGATTTCGTATTCCTTGAGCTTGCGGTAAAGCGTGCGCAATCCGATGCCCAGCGTTTCCGCAGCCCGGGGCTTATCGTAACTCACAGAGCGCAATGTTTCTTCTATGAATCGCTTTTCGACCTCGGCCATGGAGAGCCCGACCGGCAGCGTGACGGTGCGCCGATCCTCCCGGCTCGCATTTCGGACGTCTTGCGGTAAATCGGACACGTCGAGCGGGCGACGGCCATCCGCGAACACCACCATGCCCTCGATCGTGTTCCGGAGGGCGCGGACGTTTCCCGGCCACCCGTAGGTGGATAGTTGTTCGAGCGCTCCGCGGGTGATCCCCGTGACGCGCCTTCCATGCTCGCGATTGAACTCGCGCAGGAAGCGGTCCACGAGCAGCGGAATGTCCTCCGGCCGCTCGCGCAACGGCGGCAATCGGATCGCCGCGACGCGCAGGCCGTCATGGAGTTCCCGGCGAAAGCGCCCATTTTGGGCCAGCGCGTCGAGATCGTGCATGGTCGAGCCCACGATGCGCGCGTCCGACCGCCTGGGGGCCGAGGCGCCCACCCGCTCGAATTCGTGGTCGGCGAGCAGCCGCACGAGGCGGGCCTGGACGGTCGGCGGGATCTCGCCGATCTCCTCGAGGAAGAGCGTGCCGCCCTGGGCGGCCTCGAGCCGGCCCGTCGAGATCCCGCCGCCCGCCCCACCCTCGGCGCCAAACAGCTCCCGTTCGATCACGCCCTCGCCGAAGGTCGAGAGATCCACCCGCACGAATGGCCCCGAAGCGAGTGGCGAGTTCTGGTGGATCGCCTGCGCGAGCAACGCCTTGCCGGTGCCGGACTCCCCGACCAGCAGCACGGGCGCCCGCGTCGGCGCGATCTGGCGGGCCTTTCCGATCATGCGACTCAGCGCCGGGCCGTGGCCGGTGAAGCCCTCGAAGCCGAAGCGCTCGTCGAGGCGGCTCTCGAGCTCGGCCGCGCGCTGCGCGAGCGCCTGCCCCGAGATCCCGCGGGCCAGCACCGCGAGCAGCTTGTCGACGTTCACGGGCTTGCCCTGGAAGTCGGCCGCGCCGTGGCGCATCGCCTCGGTCGCCGCGCCCACGCTCCCGCCCTCGGCGAGCACGACGGCGCAGGCGTCGGGGCGCAGCTTGAGCGCGCGCGCGAGCACGGCCATCCCGTCGACGCGCTGGAGTTTGAGTTCGGTCACCAGGCAGTCGGGACGCATGTCCTCGAGCGCGCGCAACGCGGCTTCGCCGTCGTGCACGAACACGACCTGGTAGCCGCGCCCGCCGAGCGCGGCCTCGAGCGCGCGCGCCGCCTCGGACTCGCGATCGACCAGCAGGACGGACGGGGCTTCCGGGTTCACGCGCCGGCTTGCTGGTCGGGCCTCAGCCCGAGCGCACCCCGGACCTTGCCCTCGAGCGTGAGCGGCTCGCCGCGCCGCTCGTCGAGCCGGAGGTGGGTGACCACGCGCTCGGCACCAAGATGGGCGTCGAACGTGGCGTCGTGCAGCGCGCGCGTGAGCGCCAGCAATTGGTCGACCGGGCCCTCGACCAGCGTGCCCATCGCCGTGAGCTGATAGGTCAGGCCGCTGGCGCGCACGATCGGGACGAGCGCGCGGATGTATTCGCGAATCGTGGAATCGGAAGTGCCGAGCGGGGTGATGAAGATCTCGGCGACCGCGAGCCGTGGCGGCGGAGGCGTGGGATCGTTGGCCACGACGGCGGGCCCGCTACAGCCGGACGACGACCCGTTCGCGGCTCTGGCCCCGGGCCGGAAACGACGGCACCGAGATCACCCGCGTGGTCGAACCGTTGGTCACCGTGACGCGGTAGGGCAGCGTCGGGACGCCGGCCGCGCCGCTCGACGGCGTGTCGAGCACGTAGAGGCCGTTCGCATCGGTGGGCCCGCTGCCGAGCAGCACCGGGGAGCCGCCGCCGAGCTGCTCGATCGCGACCGTCGCGCCGGCGACCACCGCGCCCGTGGCCCGCGACTCGACCCGCACCTGGAAGCGGATCGTCGAGGCGGCCGGCGCGTGGACCAGCGTGTCGACATCGGTCTCGATCGCCGGGCCGTTCGAGGTCTCGACCTGGAACGGCTGCACTGCCGTGTCCCTCAGCGGAAGGCCCGTGACCGTGAGCGTCAGCACCGTGTCGCTCGGAGTGGTGCCGAGCGCGGTGCAGGCGTCGCCGACGTTGTAGCGCGCGATCGGGCGCAGCACGTAGACCGGGGCGGCGGTCGTGCCCACGCGGCGCAACTCGAGCAGGCCCCGCCGCGCTTCGCACGGGGTCGCGGCGTGGACCGAGATCTTGAAGTGCACGGTGATGGTGGTGTCCAAGGCCGCGGCCAGGGTGGTGTCGCGCACGAACTCGAGATCATAAGCCACGCCGTTCACCGGGAGCGGCGTGTCGATCAGCTTGCCCTCCTGGGCGCAGCCGGCCACGATCGCGACGCACCCCAGCAGGACGACCAGCGCGCGGCGCGCGCTAAACACGAATCACCACGAACTCGGGAATCCGGCAGCGCGCCCCGGGGCTGCGCACGACCAGGTTCGCGCTCCGTCCCGACGCCGACACGGAGACGACGTACTGCAACTCGGCGCCGCAGGGCTGGCGGTAGGAATAGAGCCCGTTGCTGTCGGCGTCGCCCTCGGAGAGCGTGCTGCCGTCGATCAGGTTGCGGATCTGCACGTGCGCGCCCGGGATCGCGATACCGGTGGCGGCGGCCTGCGCCAGCACGCGAAACGCGATCCCGGTGTCGGCCACGAAGTGCGTGTCCGCGCTCGCCACGACGTTCGCCACCAGCGTACCGGCGCTGCCGAGCACCTGGAAGGTCCGGGGGCCGGCCCCGAGATCGGTCACACGCAGGGTCGCGACGTCGCTGCCGTTCAGCCCCGTGCAGGGGTCGCTGCTGCGATGGAGTGCGACCGGCGTCACCTGGTAGGTCGGCGTCGGCGCGCCTGGGACCACTGTAAATTCGAAGTGCGCCACCCGCTCGCACGAGCTCCCATACGTGTACTGCACCTTGAGGAACAGCGTGTCGCCGGCGGCGACGCTGTCGTTGAACGCGATGGCGTTGACCGGGAGCACCTTGCGGATCTGGGCGGCCTGGTTCTTGGCGCAGCCGGCGAGAACCAGGGCCGCGAGCAGGGGGGCGGCCACGCGCGAAACGAGTCGATTCATGGAGGGGACCATATCATAAGGCGCGTCACCGCTCGCCTTGACCGTGCGCGCGCGGGCAGGGGATACTACGGGGTCCGTGGGCAGTCCCCCGCGCCGTCGTCGATCATCCCGCCAGAAAGGCCAGGCATGACTCGTATCCTCGCGTCGTTCGCTGCCGTGTCTCTGCTCTCGCTCGCCGGATGGTTCACCCAGACGCCGTCGCCCGCAATCGCCCAGCCGGGCCGCCCCGCGATCAACCTGCTTTCCAACGGCGGTTTCGAGGAGGGCGGGCTGTTCGCGCCCACCGACTGGGACACCACCGTCGCCGGCGTGCCCACGGTCCTCTTCTACTGGGACCCGGACATGAAGCATTCCGGCGCGCGCTCGGCCAGCATCGTCAACGCCGGCGACGTGATTCCGGTGTGGCACAACTGGAACCAGATCGTCCCCGCCGCCGGCCGCTATGTCGGCAAGGATCTCGAGTTGAGCGTGTGGACGCGCTCGGCGCAGCTCTCGGGCCGGGGTTACGTGATGGTGCAGTGCTACCGCGACACGGTGATGAACTACGCGCGCGAGAAGAACATCTCGCGCGAAGAGGCGCGCAAGGCGATGGGGTACAAGTTCGCCGACGATCCGCAGCTCGAGCTGGGCTGGGCGCGCGCCTACTTCTCGCCCGAGTCCTCCGATTGGACCGAGCGCAAGGTGCGCGTCTACGTGCCGCCCACGACCAACCTGATCCTCGTTCGCTGCGGCGTCTTCGGTCCGGGGCAGGTGTGGTTCGACGACGCCATGCTCACCGCCCTGCCCGCGCGCCCTGCGGCCCCGATCGCGCTCGGCCGGAACCTGCTCGCCAATCCCGGGTTCGAGCGGCCGTTCGACGACTGGGAATTCTCGATGCCGCCGACCCCCGGGTCGCTCATCGAACCCGACTCCTCGACCGCGCACAGCGGCCGCTTCTCGGCGCTGCTCACGACGCAGCAGCGCCCCGCGTTCGAGACCTACCAGGCCGCATGCCAGGTGTTCAACTCGCGCAGGCTCTCGGGCAAGCGCGTGCGCCTCTCGGGGTGGTGCAAGCTCGAGAACATCAAGGACACCAGCGCCTACCTGAGCATCTACTCGACCGGGCTCTATGGCGTGGACGGCTCGCTCGCCGGCGACGCGCTGAGCGGCACGCTCGACTGGACGTTCTACTCGGTCGAGTGGAACGTGCCGAAGGACAGCTACACCGTATGGGCGCGCGCCGGCTACCAGGCCACGCCGGGCAAGTGCTGGTGGGACGACCTCAAGTTCGAAGTCCTCGGCGAATCGCAGGCGGCGCGCAAGCCCATGACCGCGAAGACAGCGCCGCGCAAGCGTTGAGCCCGCGCGTCGGGCGGGAGGTCCTCGGCGACTTCGAGCACGCCTCCCGTCTCGAGTGGCTGCTCACCAACGGGCTCGGCGGCTACGCCGCGGGCGCGCTCCCCGGCACGGCGACCCGCCGCTACCACGGCCTGCTGGTCGCGGCGGTGCGTCCGCCGACCGACCGCGTAGTGACCGTCAGCGCGCTCGAGGAATCGATCCGCACCACGCGCGGAACCACGCCGCTCTCGACGCACCAGTGGCCGGGCGTGATCGATCCGCGCGGCCACCTCCATCTCGACGCGTTCACCACGCACCCCCGCCCGACGTGGAGCTGGCGCGCCGGCGACCTCCTGCTCGATCGCTCGCTGTTCCTCCTTCAGGGCCGCAACACCGCGGTGCTCGAGTACCGCCACGTCGCGGGGCCAAAGTGCGAGCTGACGGTGCGCCCGTTCGTCGTCATGCGCGACCACCATGCGCTCACGCACGAGAACCCGACCTTCAAGACCGCGGTGACGACCGACGACCACCACGTCCACCTTGCCCCCTACGACGCGATGCCCGCGCTCGTGTTCGCGACCAGCAGTGGCCGCTTCCTCGAGTGGCCCGCGTGGTACAAGAACTTCGAGTACGCGTTCGAGTCCGAGCGCGGGCTCGAGTTTCGCGAGGACGCGATGTCGCCCGGCACATTCGTGCTCGATCTCGCTGCCGGCGAGCGCTTCGTGCTCGCGCTCACGGTCGAGCCCGAGCCGCACCGCCCCCCGGGCGGCGCCGCGCTCGAGGCGTGGGCGGACGCCGCGTGGAGCGAGGAGTCCGCGCGCCTCGAGGCGCTCGAGCGCGCGCCCCGGCCGCGCCGCCGGGCGAAGAGCGCGGAAACGCGCCTGCCGCGCGAGTCGCTCGCGATCCTCGCGCGCGCGGCCGACCAGTTCTGGACCGAGGGCGCGCACGGCACGAGCGTGATCGCGGGCTATCCGTGGTTCACGGACTGGGGCCGCGACAGCATGATCGCGCTCCCGGGGCTGACGCGCGCGACGGGCCGCCTCGATCGTGCGCGCGCCGCGCTCGCGACGTTCGCGGGCTTCGCCCAGGACGGCCTCGTACCGAACCGCTTCGTCGAGGGGCCGGCCGCCGAGCCCGACTTCGGCTCGGTCGACGCCGCGCTGTGGTTCGCCGTCGCCGGCGCGGACTACCACGCCGCGAGCGGCGACGACGCGTTCCTCCGCGGCACGATCGCGCCCACGCTCGCCGACACGCTCGACGCGTTCACGCGCGGCACGCGCTTCGCGATCGCGCAACGCGCGGACGGCCTGCTGGCCTGCGGGACCGACGCCACCGCGCTCACCTGGATGGACGCGCGCGTCGACGACGTGCCGGTCACGCCGCGTGCGGGGATGCCGGTCGAGATCAACGCCCTGTGGTACAACGCCTGGCGCACGCGCGCCGCGTTCGCCACGCGCCTGCGCGACCGGGACGGGGCCGCGGACGCGAACCAGGAGGCGGACCGCATCCGGGAGTCGTTCACGCGCACCTTCTGGGAGTCGGCGCGCGGCTGGCTCGCGGACCGCGTGGACGACGTGGGCCCCGATCCCGCGCTGCGCCCGAACCAGCTCTACGCGATCGCGCTCCCCCACCCGGTGCTCGAGGGCGTGCCCGCGCGCGCGGTGCTCGCCGCGGTCGAGGGCACGCTGCTCGCGCCGTTCGGCCTGCGCACGCTCGCGCCGGGCGACGCGCACTACCGCGGCACCTATCTCGGCGGGCCCGCGGTGCGCGACGCCGGGTACCACAACGGAACGGTGTGGCCGTTCCTGCTCGGAGCCTGGGCGGACGCGCACTTTCGCCTGCGCGGCCGGAGCCCGGCCACGAGGGGGCACGCCCGGCGCGTGTTCGCGCCGCTCGTCCAGCACCTCACGGCCGACGCCTGCCTGGGCTCGATCTCGGAGATCTTCGACGGCGACCTGCCGGCTTCGCCCCGGGGCGCGTTCGCGCAGGCGTGGAGCGTGGCCGAATTGGCCCGAGTCTGGATCGACGAAGACCTCTGATCCCCGCCCGTGCGTGTTATTTTTTCGCCGGCAGGGCCGATAACAGGTAGCACAGGTTCCCATGGAGGAAAGCAATGCCCCGTTCCCTCGTGCTCGGTAACGACCGGGTGCACGTCAACTTCGACGGCGACTATCAGCTCAGGGACTTCTACTACCCGAACGTCGGGATGGAGAACCACTCGGGCGGGCACGTCTTCCGGTTCGGCGTGTGGGTGGACGGGACGATGGTGTGGGCCTCGAGCCCGAACTGGAAGAAATCGATCAACTACGCCGTCCCGGCGACGCTGGTCTCGGATGTCGTGTTCACCCACGCCACGCTCGGACTCGAGGTCCGTCTCGCCGACTGCGTCGACTTCCACGAGGACCTGTTTGTGCGCCGCCTCACGGTGCGCGACACCTCGGGCAAGGCGCGCTCGGTGCGCGTGTTCTTCCACCACGACTTTCACCTCTACGGCAACGACGTGGGCGACACCGCGGCGTTCGACCCGAAATACCGCTCGGTCACCCACTACAAGGACCGGCGCTACTTCCTGGTCAACGTCATCAAGAACGGGCGCCCCGGGGTCGACCAGTACGCGGTCGGCATCAAGGAAAGCCCGGGCCACGAGGGCACCTGGCGCGATGCCGAGGACGGCAAGCTGTCCGACAACGCGATCGCGCAGGGCGCGGTCGACTCGACGGTCGGCGCCCACCTCGAGGTCCCCGCCCTGGGCGCGGCGACCTGCCACTATCTGATCGCGATCGGCAAGACCTGGCCGGAGGTCACCGCGCTCCACAAGCGCGCGCTCGACCGCGGGCCCGAGTCCTACCTCAAGCGCACCGCCGATTACTGGAACGTCTGGGTGCAGCAGGGCGGCAAGGCATTCGACGGGCTGCCCGAGTCGATCGTGCGGCTTTACCAGCAGAGCCTCCTGATCCTGCGCACGCACCTCAATTACAACGGCGCGGTGCTGGCAGCGAACGACTCGGACATCCTGCGCTTCGCGCGCGACACCTACTCGTACATGTGGCCGCGCGACGCGGCGCTCGTGGTCTACGCGCTCGACCTCGCGGGCTACGGCGAGGCGGCGCGCCGGTTCTTCCGCCTGTGCGGCGAGATCATCCAGGAGCGCGGCTTCTTCCTTCACAAGTACAACCCCGATGGCACGCTCGGGTCGTCGTGGCACCCGTGGATGGCGGGAGGCGAGGCGCAGTTGCCGATCCAGGAGGACGAGACCGCGCTCGTGCTGTGGGCGCTGTGGGAGCACTTCAAGATCTACGGCGACGTCGAGTTCGTGAAGCCGCTCTATCGCCCGCTGATCAAGTGCGCGGCCGACTTCATGGCGAGCTACGTCGACGAGCGCACCGGGCTCCCGCTCCCGACGTGGGACCTGTGGGAGGAGCGCCGCGGCGTCATGAGCTACACCGCCGCCGCGGTCGTCGGCGGGCTGCGCGCGGCCGCCAACTTCACCGAAGCGTTCGGCGAGACCGAGGTCGCGGCACGCTACCGCGCTGTCGCCGACCGCATGCGCGAGGGCATGGACAAGTACCTCTGGCGCGAGGACGTCGGACGCTTCGCCCGTCTGGTCACGCTCGGGCCGCGCGGCGAGCACGCATGGGACGCGCTCTCGGGCAGCTACGGCATGCGCCCCGGCGACGAGTCCACGCCGGCGATCGACCAGGTCGACACCACGCTCGATGCCAGCCTGTGGGGGCTGTTTGCGTTCGGCGCCTACGAGGCGACCGATCCGCGCGTCAAGAAGACCATGGAGGCCGTGCGCGAGGGCCTCAGGGTGCGCACGGACGTGGGCGGGATCGCGCGCTACACGAATGATTACTACCACCAGGTCACACGCGAGCTCGAGAAAGCCCCGGGCAACCCGTGGGTGATCTGCACGCTCTGGCTCGCGCAATACGACATTGCACGCGCGACCACGCTCGCCGAGCTCGACCTCGCGCTCCCCACGCTCGACTGGGCGGCGCGCCACGCGCTCGCCTCGGGCGTGCTCCCGGAGCAGGCCGACCCTTTCACCAATGATCCTCTGTCGGTCTCGCCGCTCGCCTGGAGCCATGCCACGGTGGTCACGGTGGTGCGCGAGTACCTGCTGCGCCGCGCGGAAATCCTCGCCGCGGGGGCCTCAGCGAGCGGCCCGGGCGCCGCCCCCGCAGCCGCCGTGCGGCCGCTGAACGCGCACGCACAGCGGGCGCGCTAGGCTTTTCCTGATGCTGACGTCGGAGACCGTGGTGCATGGCGTCATCGGTCCGGGGCAGGGATCGCCCGCGAGGGCGGGCGTCGCACAGAACTTCACGGATCCGTTCTCGGGGTGAAGATTCGAGACCGGCCCGGATACGGTCTCCTTCAACCCGGGAGGATCGTTCTGGCCACGCTGTGGGGCCCGCTCCCGTTCGGCGCCTACGAGGCGACCGCCCCGCGGGTGGTCAAGACGATGGAAGCGGTGTGGCCGCGAAACCGCGAACACTTCCGTCCTCCGCGGCGTGCTCGCCACGAATCGTGCTCTAGTGGCACGTCCGATCGACCGCGAGGTCGATCTCGTTGCGGCAGCTGGTGCACTGCACCCTCGCGGCCGGCTTGAGCCGCCCTCCCCCCGAGAACTCGACCTGCGCCTTGCAGCACGGGCACGCGCCGGCCACACTCGCGATCGTGGCCTTCTCGCCCAGGCGGCGGGCGAACAGGAAGATCCCCGCCACGAAAAACATCGGCACCAGCACGAAGTGGGCGATCGGGATCAGAATGCACAGAACTCCGATCCCCCAGGCGGCGCCGAGCGCGAGCAGGGCCCGCCTCAGGCGCTGGCCCTGGGGGTGGCGCTCGACCCTGAGCACGGCCGGGGTGTCGGGAAAACCGAAGCAGTGGAGCATGCCGGAACAGGTCTCCGTGGACATGATCGAATTATGCACCCTTGGGCCCGGGGGCTTCCTGGAACGACGTCGTGCTCGCAGATCTCGACGGGGACGTCATCCTCCGGCCGGCTCCCCTGTCGCAAATTTCATGGTCTCGGGCCAGGGCCGTTGCTCGCGACACGTGTCCAAGACCTGCGCCCGCGCTCGCGGCGCAAAACAAAAACCGCCGCGCGCCCCTGAGAGGCGCGCGGCGGTTGGTCAACCAGCGACGCTAGCTGTCGTCGCCGTAGTATCCGTCCTCGTCGTAGCCGTCGTTGCCCTGGTAGCCGCGATCGTCGTCATAGCGGCCGTCGTTCGAGTCGTAGCCTCGCCCGTCCCCGTAGCGGCGATCGTCGTACCGGCCGGCACGATACTCGTCGTAGCCCGCGTCGTCCCAGTTGCGGCACTGGATCCGGTAGTTCGCCGGCCGGTAGGAGCAGCTGTGGACATGCCTCTCGTACGCGCCGTAGGACGCGAAGTGCGCGTCGCAGAAGTTGCAACCGTACTCATAGGCGTCGTAATGGCGACGCTGACCGAAGATCGCGCTGATGTCGACCGAGCCGAACCGGCCGCCGACGCGGACGTAGGGGGCGGGGCGCACGACCACGACCCGCTGCGGGCGATAGGTCACGTAGCGTGGGGCGCACGCCGCGTAGACCCGCGTCGGCGCATAGACAGGCTCGCGTACGACGACGCGGCCCGACGGACGACAGTGGCCACCCCTGCGGTTCCCCCAACCGTTCCCCCGGCCATGACCGGCAGAGGCGGACGTTGCGAGGATGGACAGCGCCGCGATGGTGGATAGGGCGAGCAGCCCGAAACGAGATGAGGTTGTCCGAAGGTACATAGGCCCTCCAACGGGGTGAGTGTTGAAGAGGACAAAAGCATGGCTCGTGCCACGAGGGAGCGTGCGGCGCAAGTGATTGTTTGGATGGGCGATACGCCCGATTGATGTCCGGGATCGGCCAGCAATGTGCGGCGCGCGCGCCACATTCGGCGGCACGCGGGCTACGCGCATGGCAAGCCCGCTACGCGGCGGAACCCGCGGCGGCCACGACCGCGATCTCGACGAGGTAATCGGGGGAGGCCAGGCGCGCCTCGACGGTGGCGCGCGCGGGCAGGTGGGCCGGGTCGACCCACGCGTCCCACGCCGCGTTCATCTCCTCGAACGTGGCGATGTCGGCGAGCCAGACATGGGCCATCAGGATACGGGTCTTGTCGCTCCCGAGCTCGGCGAGGCGGGCGTCGATTTTCGCCAGGATCGCCGCGGTCTGGCCCCGGACACCGAACGCCCGGTCGGCCTCGACGTGCCCCGCGAGCCAGATCGTGTCGCCGAAGCGGACGCCGGCCGACATCCTCGGGCCGACGCCGCTGCGGACGGGATCCACGATCAGGCCGTCGCGCCGACGACCTGGAGCGTGAGGCTGCGCGCCTCGTCGAAACGCCGCGCGATGTCCTGCCAGTTCCAGAGGTTCCACATCACGTCGAAGAAGTCGGTCTTGCGGTTCTCGTACTGCAGGTACCAGGCGTGCTCCCATGCGTCCATCACCATGAGCGGAATGCCGCCTTGCGTGATGTTCGACTGGTGGTCGTAGACCTGGATCGTCATCAGGCGCCGGGACAAGGGCTCCCATACCAGCGCGCCCCAGCCCGAGCCCATGACGGTCGCGGCGGCGGCGGTGAGCTGCTTCTTGAAGATCGCGAAGCTGCCGAAGTCCTTCTGGATCTGCTCGGCCAGCGCGCCGGTCGGCTCGCCGCCCATCTTCGGCCCGAGGTTCTGCCAGAACACCGTGTGCAGCACGTGGCCCGACACGTTGAACGCGAGTGCGCGCTCGAGCGCGACGAGCGGCGCGAAGTCGTCCTTCGAGCGCGCCTCGGCCAGCTTCTCGAGCGTCGTGTTCGCGTTGGTCACGTAGCCGGCGTGGTGCTTCGAGTGGTGCAGCTCCATGATGCGCCCCGAGATGTGCGGCTCGAGCGCGGAGTAATCGAACGTCAAAGCCGGAAGGACGTACTTCTCCATCGGGGACTCTCCTGGTCGTTCGGAATCCTGAAACGCGTCGAGGCGGGATGCCCCTGTCCTCACGTTAGCACAGCGGATCGCGGGGCACGCGGAGGGCGGGTGCGCGCCTTGACGGGGCGCGCGGCCCCTCCTAGACTCGTCCGCCTGTGAGGCTCCGGTCGTCGGGCGGCCCTCGTCGCGCCGATCGCGTGCCCGTTGCGAGGAGGGGTGGATGGAAACCACGGGCATGTATCACATCGCGGTGTTCGTGCGCTTCCTGCACGTCCTGTCCGGGATCTTCTGGATCGGCCTGCTGTACTTCTTCAATGTCGTGAACGTCCCGACGATGAAGGCCCTCGACGCCGCCACCAAGGGCAAGCTCGTGCCGATCCTGATGCCGCGCGCGCTCGCCTGGTTCCGCTACGCGGCGCTGGCGACGCTCGTGTTCGGCCTGTACCTGCTGTTCGCCCCGCAGGTGTATCCCTCCCCCGCAGCGTGGGACTGGAAGATCATGACCGGCGTCGGGCTCGCCACCATCATGTTCCTCAACGTGTGGGGGCTGATCTGGCCGAACCAGAAGAAGGTCATCGCAATGACCGCCGCGTCCGCCGCGAGCGGGACCGCCCCGCCGCCCGAGATGGCGAAGCACGCGCGGGTGGCCTACCTCGCGTCGCGCACGAATTTCTGGCTGTCGTTCCCGATGTTGTTCTTCATGATCTGGGCGGCCCACACCTAGACGTCACGCCGCCGGGCGCCGGTCGCGCGCCCGGCGGGCCTCCCGCCAGACGTTCGCATGCGCCTCGATCGTGGCCTCGAGCGGCCGGCTGTAGCCGCCGCCGAGCGTGACCACGATCGGCAGCGCGCGGGCCTCGCACCAGTCGAACACGCGCCGGTCCCGTGCGGCGAGCCCCGCATGCGTCAGCTTGAGCCGGCCCAGGCGGTCGGCCTCGTGTGCGTCCACGCCCGCCTGGTAGAACAGGAGGTCGGGCGCGTGGCGATCGAGCGCGGCGGGCAGGCGCGCGTCGAGCAGCGCGAGATAGCTGTCGTCCCCGGTCCCGTCCTCGAGCTCGACGTCGAGCGAACCCGTCTCCTTGTGCAGCGGGTAGTTGGTGCGCGCGTGCATCGAGAACGTGAACACGCTCTCATCGTGCGCGAAGATCGCCGCGGTGCCGTTGCCCTGGTGGACATCGAGGTCGGCGACGAACGGCCGCCGCGCCGCGAGGCCCCCAGCGCGCAGGTGATGGATCGCGACCGCGATGTCGTTGAACACGCAGTAGCCCTCTCCCCGATCGAAGAACGCGTGGTGCGTGCCGCCGGCGAGGTTGCCGGCGACGCCATGGACGAGCGCGGCCTCGGCGGCGCGCACGGTGCCGTACACGGCGCCGCGGGCGCGCGCGACCAGCGCCGCGGACCACGGGAGCCCGAGCCGGCGAACGGCGTCGGCACCGAGGCGGCCGTCGAGCGCGCGGGCGACGAAATCGGCTTCGTGCGCGCGCAGCAGCCACTCGATCGGCGCTTCGTCCGAGCGCGCGACCTCCCCTGCAATCAGGACGCCCTCTGCGAGCAGGCGCTCGCGCAGCGCGCGGTACTTGGTCATGGGGAACGGGTGGCCCGCGGGCAGGGGCACCTCGAAGTGGTCACTCGCCCACGCGAGTAGCGGCCGCATGGCATGCGCTCCGGGGTGGGACGCGACCGGCCCGCCCGAACGCGACGGGGGATGCGCCGGAAAGTATCGCTTGCGAAGCCCGCTGGTCTCGCCCATGATTTTGCCGTCTTCGAAGTATCCGAAGGCGTGCCGGTCGCGAAGACCGGACGTTGCCGTCACGATTGGACGGCGCTTGACCTGGGCGCAAGCCCTGCAACAAGGA
>JBKJJJ010000072.1:0-13131 GCA_046598045.1 Candidatus Eiseniibacteriota bacterium | reverse complement strand
AGCCAGTAGGCCATCATCACGCCCCCGAGCACGACGAACGCCTCGTAGGCGCGCGGCGCTCCGAGGGCGCGATAGACGAACACATAGGCGCACATGCCGATCACCGGCAGGAGCGTCTCGGTCAGGATCCACGACGGTTCGCGCGAGGCCGCGAAGATGCGCACGTAGGCGCGCGCCCACGCCGCGCGCAGGTTCGTGACGAGGGGTTCGAAGGCGCCATGGGTCATGCCGCGCCCCCGTCCGCCGCCTCTTCGATGCCGCGTCCGACGATCGCCACGAACACGTCCTCGAGCGACGGGTCGTGGGTCGAGAGGTTGTGCACGGTCCGCCCCTCGACCATGAGCGAATCCAGCACCGCGCGCATCGCCTTGCCCTCGCTCACCCCGAGGTGGACCGCAAATGTGCCCTTCTCCGTCGGCGGCGAGACGCGCAGCACGCGCACCCCGGCGATCTTCGACAGCGCATCGATCGGCGTGCCGGCGTCGAGCTCGACCACGACGCGGCGGTCGGCCGACACGATCTGCCGCAACCCCTGCGGCGTGTCGGTCGCCAGGATCTTGCCGCGGTCGATGATCGCGATGCGGTCGCACAGTTCGTCGGCCTCGGCCATGTAGTGCGTCGTCAAGAGGACGGTACGCTGGCCCGCCTTCTCGGCCATCCATTCGCGCAGGAACAGGCGCACGTGGCGGGCCGATTCGACGTCGAGCCCGAGCGTGGGCTCGTCCAGGAACACGATCTCGGGGTCCGACATGAATCCGCGCGCGAAGTTCAGCCGCTGCTTGAATCCGGTCGACAGGCGGTTGACGCGCTCGTCGGCCTTCTCGCGCAGCGCGAGCCGGTCGAGCAGCATCTCGCTGCGCTGGTGCGACTCCGCGTTGGGCACGCCGTAGAACTGCGAGAACATCCACAGCGACTCGCGCACGGTCAGGATGCCGTAGCCCGCGTTGTCGCCGCCCGAGACCAGCCCGATGCGACGGCGCACCTCGCGCGGCTTCGTGACCGCGTCGAAGCCGGCGACGCGCACCTCCCCCGTGGTCGGGAAGAGCAGCGTGGTCAGGATCTTCATGGTCGTGGTCTTGCCCGCGCCGTTCGGCCCGAGGATGCCGAACAGCTCGCCGCGGCCGATCGCCAGGTCGATGCCCGCGACCGCGGTCACGGTGCGCTTGCCGTCCTTCTTCTTGCCGGCCTCGAACGTGCGGGTGAGGCCCTTCACCCAGACCGCCGCGCCATCGCGCGAGAGGTCGAGCGTGGGTGCGGGGTGCGCCGGGGCCTCATCGCCCCAGCGGGTCGTCTCCATGGTTTCGAATTCCGTCTTCACCGGAACCTCCGGCCGGCCGTCCTGGCCGGCGAGCATGTCGAATGTCGAGGATCGCGGCCCCCATGGCTCCCGGAAAACGAGACGTGCCACGGGGCCGAAACCCCGTGGCACGTGCCGTACGCAGTGCTGGAGAAACAAGCCCGATCATGCGCCGCGGGTGATCGAAACCCCCGTGGCCGCTCTGGCGAGAAGGATCTGGTTCATCGGGCCTACCTCCAAGTCGTGTTGCAGGACAGGATGCGAACGTGCGCCGGATCCTAGGAGGCGCCCCCGCAGGCTGTCAAACGAAATTCGTGGACTCAGATCGCCCGGACCCGCCCCGCAGGCACGAAGCCCTGGACCTGGGACCCCGCCCGCACTCGCATCCAGCCGCCGGCCGCGCCCTCCAGCCAGAGCGCGCGCCCGGCCTCGAGATCGACATTCGACGGGCCGCCCGGCGCGTCGTAGAGCGGCGTGCCTGTGAGCACGATCCCACGCCCCGGCGCCTCCCCGGCTGCGCCGCTCTGTCCCGCGAGCACGCCGAGCGCGACCGCGAGCACGAGCAGCGCACCGCCGGCGGTGCGGGTCCAGCGCCGCCGGAAGCCGATCAGGAACAACGCCAGGGCGGCGAGGACGCAGGCCGCGAACGCGAGCTCGCCCCCCGTGGTGCGCGCCCTCAGGCCGGTCGGCAGCCCCTCCCACGCGCCCTCTTGCGCCAGCGCTCTCGAAAGCTCGATCACGAGCGCGTGCCGGGGATCGAGGCGGCGCGCACGCTCGGTCCACAGCGCGGCCTCGCCGAGACGGCGGTCGTAGTACGCCGCGATCGCGAGGTCGACCGCGACGCCGGGCCGGCGCGCGCCGGCATTCCAGAGCTCGATCAGCGCCTTGCCGGCGAGGTCCTTCTGCGTACCCGACAACGCGCGCGCGGCCTGCGCGAGCCGGGTCGCCAGCTCCTGGTCGCGCGGGGCCCCGAGCGCCTGCGAGGCTCCGATCCCCGCCAGTACAAGCGCGCCCGCGACCAGCGCCCAGGTCGCGATGCGCAGGCCGAGCGGCGTGCCCGGCTTCGCGGCGCGCCGCGCCTGGTCGCGCGCGGCCCCGAGCAGCGCCGCGATGCGCGCCGCGAGCTCGTCCATCTCCGCGGGACCGCCGGCGCCCGGCGCATAGCGCGCCTGGGCGATGCGTTGCCGGAGCACGTCGGCCTCGCCGGGAGGCACGCCCTCGAGCGCCTCCTCGGCGCTGCGCCAGAATTCGTGCACGTCTCCGCGGCCCTTCGCCGCGCTCATCGCGTGCGCGAGCGTCTCGAGCCGCGTGGCGCGCGCGGCCTCGCCCTCGGCCTCGGCGACGCCGAGTACGCGGCGCAGGCGCGGCAATGCGAACGCGAGGGCGAGCAGCACGAGCGCGGCGCCGGCATAGGGCCGCGCCGGCGTCCACGGCGCACCACCCGGGACCGCGGTGGGCACGAGCGCGAACCGCGTGGGCGCCCGGCTCGTGCCGCCGCGCGTGAGCCCGGGCGCGACCTGGATTTGCGCACCGGGCCAGTCAAGGCGGCGATAGCCCTGCCCGGGCACGAACACGACGTAGTGCACCACCGGAACGGAGAGCGGACCGGGCCGACGCGGCAACAGCGTGTAGCGCACGATCTTCGTGCCCGAGGGGTTGCCCTCCTCGACCGCGAGCGAGTCGTCGATCTTGCGGTCGAAGATCTCGAAATCCGCGAGGTCGTCGAGCGCGGGCGGCGCCGCGAGGCGCAGGTTCCCGGTGCCGCTCAGGCGGAACGTGACCTGCACCGACTCGTCGGCGCGGATCGCGCTGCGATCGACCGCGCCCGAGAGCTGCGCGTCGGCGACGGCACCCGAGAAACCGGCGGGCGCGGGGGGCAGCGCGCGCACGTCGACCGCCACCGGCTCGCTCGCGAGATCGACCTCGACGCCGTCGGGCGAATCGAGATCGGGCACGAGGCAGGCCATCGCGGCCGGGCCGATCGTCAGGCGGCCGGCGACCGTCGGGTAGAGCACCGTGCGGCGCTCGCCCACGAGCCAGCGGTCGGGGCCGGAGCCCTCGTAGTAGGTGCGGCCGGTGCCCGTCGGCTCGACGTAGAAGCGCGGCGTCTCGGGGCCGCGGAACTGCGGCTCGCCGAGCAGACGGGTGCCCTGGTAGAAGCGGATGGTGTAGATCACGGGCTCGCCGACGACCACCGAGCGCGGCGCCGCACTGGCCACGAGCTTGAGGCGCGGCCGCTGCCCCGCCGTGCCGAACGAGGGCTGCGCCCCGGGCTGGGGCGGCGTGACCTCGAGCGCGATGGCGTCGGTCGCGTAGACACCGCCGCGGGCGCGCACCGTCACGGGCGGGACGGAGAACTTGCCCGCGCGCGTCGGCGTGACCTGGAACTGGAACACGGTGCGCGAACTCATCTGCCCGTTGACGAAGCTCATCTGCTGGCTCGAGCCCCGGTAGTCGACGCGCGCCCAGTCGACCTGGGGCACGGCCGGCGTCTCGGCGCCCATCGCGCCATCGACCGACACCGTCCAGGTGAACGACTCGCCGAGCGGGACGCGCGTCGCGTCCACGCTCGAACGCACGGCGACCGCGGCAACGGCCGTCGCTGCGGCCACGGACGTGAGCGCAAGGAGCCCGAGGCCCATTCCGAGGAAGCGCCTCACCAGTCCTTCTCCCGCCGGGGCTCGCCCGACTGCGGCCGCCGCTGCGCGGCGCGCGCCTGGCGCTCACCGGAGCCGAGCGCATCGAGCAGGCGCTCGGCCTCGGCGCGCGAGAGCTGGCCGCTTGCGCCCGAGCCGCCGCTCGAAGGCGGAACCTGCCCCCCCTGGGGCGATGAATTCCCCGAAGGCGGGTTCGGTGGCGGGTTCCCTCCACCGCCTCCGCCACCCCCACCCCCGCCTCCGCCGCCCGCGCCGGGTTGGGGCGGCGGAGGCGGGGGCGGTGGCGGCTGGTTCGGTTGCTTGGGCTGGTCCCCACCCGCGAGCTTGCGCAGCGTGAGCTCGTAGTTGTGGCGCGCGTCGGCATCGCCGGGCCGCTCCTCGAGCGCCTCGCGGAACGCCGCGAGCGCCTCGGCGTATTGCTCCTGGCGGAACAGGGCGTCGCCGCGGCCGTACGCCGCGAGCCCCTGCCCCGCTTTGTCCTTCGCCCGCACGCGTGCAAATGCGTCCTGAGCGCCCTTGAAGTCGCCGGACTTGTAGAGCGCGGCACCGAGGTTCGTGAGCAGCGCGGGGTCGTCCGGATGCTGCTTGAGCGCCGCCAGATAGGTGCGCGCCGCGCCCCGAAAATCGCGCTTCGCATAGAGCCGGTTGCCCTCCACCAGGGCGTTCGCCGCGTACGCGCTGCCCGCGTTGCACGCGCCGAGCGCCAGCGCGAGCACGATTGCCGCCGCGCGCGTGCCGGCGCCGGAGCGGCGCAGCGTCACCAGTCGGCGCTCGGGCAGCATCCACGAGGCGACCAGCGCGAGCCACGCGAGCAGCGCGAACCAGTGGAAGCGTTCGATCGGGCGCGAGCCGAGCCGACCCTCGCGCGAGCCCTTGCCGACGCCGCCGAGCGCCGCCTTGAGCGCGCCGACCTCGCCACCCGGGTGGTTCGCCGCGAAATAGCGCCCGTGGGTGCGGCGCGCGAGACCCTCGAGCGCGGGCGCGTCGAGCCGGCTGACGACGGGCTGGCCGTTCGCATCGGTCTTGACGCCGACCTGGTGGTCCTTGCTGTCGAGCACCGGGATGGTCTCGCCCGCCGGTGTGCCGACCCCGACCGCGAATACCTCCACGCCGCGCTGCTGGACGACCGCGCCGGCGCTCGTCAGGCCGCCCTCGAGATCCTCGCCGTCGGTGAAAAGCACCAGCGCCTGCTCGCCGGAGTCCCCCTCGGGCAGCACCCGCAAGGCGGTCTTCAGCCCGCGGCCGACGTCCGAGCCCGGGGTGGAAACAACGTCGGTCGAGAGCGTCTCGACCAGCAGCCGCACCGCCGAGAGGTCGAGCGTCAGCGGCGAGAGCGCGATCGCGTCGCCGGCGAACGCGACCACGGCGACGCGGTCCCCCTCGAGCCCGTCGAGCAAGGTCAACGCCTCCCGCTTGGCCTCCTCGAGCCGCGTCGGCGGCACGTCGCGCGCGTCCATGCTCGCGGAGACGTCGAACGCCAGCACGACGTCCGACCCTTGCGAGGTCACGCGCACGACCTCCTCGCCCCAGCGCGGCCCGGACGCGGCGACCACGAGCAGCGCGAGCGCGAACAGGCGCAGGCCCCAGCGCACGTGGCGCTGCACCGCCGGCTCGGCATGCGCGAGATCCCCGGCCAGCTCGCCGGCGAACGCCGCGAGCACCCGGCGCCGACGCCGTTCGTAGCGCCAGAGCATGACCCCTGTCAGGAGCACGAGGCCCAACCCGACGAGCAGCCACTCGGGATGCGTCCAGCGGATCATGGGACCCTCGCCCACACGGTGAGCGACAGCGCGAACCCGACCGCAAGCAGGAGCGCGGCGAGGCCGACGAGATCCGGCCCGCGGTCGCGCCAGTCGGAATACGCGGCGCTCGTCAGGTCGGACTTCTCCATGGTGTCGATCTGGCGGTAGATCGCGGCCAGCGCCTGGCTGTCCTTCGCACGGAAGTACTTCCCGCCCGTGCGCGAGGCGATTGAACGCAGCGTGGTCTCGTCGATCACCACGGGCTGCATCACGTAGCGACGCCCGAACGCCGGGTCATCGACCGGGATGGGCGCGATGCCGCTCGTGCCCACGCCGATGGTGTACACGCGCACGCCGAGTGCGTGCGCGAGGTCGGCGGCCGTGGCCGGGTCGATCGCGCCGCGGTTATTGTCGCCGTCGGTCAGCAGGATCACGACCTTGCTCTTGGCGCGGCTCTGGCGCAGGCGGTTGAGCGCGGTCGCGAGACCCTGCCCGATCGCAGTGCCGTCCTCGACCATGCCGAAGTCGACGCGCTGAAGCAGGTCCGCGAGCAGCGCGTGGTTGAGCGTGAGCGGGCACTGCGCCGCCGCCGTGCCAGCGAAGATCACGAGCGCGAGGCGGTCGTGCGGGCGCTGCCCGACGAACACCTGCGCCACCTGCTTCGCGACGTACAGCCGGTTGTCGGGCTGGAAATCCTCGGCGCGCATCGATGTCGAGACGTCGAGCGCGAGCACGATGTCGACGCCACGGCCCGAGAGCTCGCTCTCGCGCAGGCCCTTCTGCGGCCGCGCGAGCGCGACGGTCACGAGCACGATCGCCAGCGCGTAGAGCGCATTCAAGAGCAGTCGCGTGCGATCCCGCGCACGCGCCGGCAGCCAGCCCACGGTCGAGAAGCCGAGCGTCGCCGGCGTATTCGCCCCGCTCTTGCGCCGCACGACGTAGAGCAGGACCAGCGCGGGCAGGAGCAGCAGGAACCCCGGGAGGAACCACCTCATGGCGCCGCCCACGTGTCGACCAGCCGGGCCGCCACCGCCTCGGCCTCGTGCGCGCGCGCCTGGTCGTAGGGCTGGCGCGCGAACTTCGTCAGGTCGCAGGCGTCGAGGATGCCCTTGAGTCGCGCCACGTCGTCGGGCGACACGCCGGCGCGCGTCCCGAGGTGGCGCGCCAGCTCGTTCGTGGTGTAGCCCGGGCGCGGCGATTCGAAGCGGCGCTCGACGAAGCGGCGCAACAGGTCCGCCAGCTCGGTGCCGTGCTCGAGCGTCCGCCCCGCCTCGGGCAGGCCGCGCGCGACTAGCGCCTCCAGCCGACGGCGAGCCTCGACCTCGGGGGCCTCGAGCACAGTCGCGGCCACGACGAGCGGACGCCCGCGACGGCGCGCGGCCTGCCAGCGCCGGATGAGCCACAGCACGAGCGCGAGCACGAGCAACCCGGCGGCGATCCACCGCCACGGCACGAGCGCCCACCACGGCGGCGGCACGAGCCCCTTCATGTCGCGCAGCGGCGGCTCGGGCCCGTCGCCCGGCACGGTGCGCCCGACCACGAAGCCGGCGGTCGGGAAGCGCCCCTCGCGCACCTCCTCGCCGGGAATGCGAAAGCGGATCATCGGCCCGGGCACGGCGACCGGCCCGAGCGCGAACGATTGCAACTGCGCGGTCAGGCGGTGCTCGCGCAGGCCGCCCTTGCTCGCAGGCAGCGTGGTGACGTCCCACCCGGCCCAGTGCGCGGTCGAATCGTCCGCGGGCCGCGCCGGGAAGTTGAGCTGCGACTGGTCCGGCAGGAACGCGCGCCAGCGCAGCGTGACCGTCTGCCCGATGAGCACGGTGTCGGGGCGGACCTCGCTCGAGACCCGGACCGGCACGCGCGCCTCCGCATTCGCCGCGAAGGCGGCCATGATGACGAGCGCCAGCACGAGCCTCATCGGCGCCTCCGCCGGCGCTCGTTGAAGAAGCGCAACAGCGGGGGCAGGTACGACATCGCGGTCGAGAGCGGGACGGCGTCGGTGCGCGCGGCGGCGAGCGCGCGCTGGGCGCGCGTGCGGCTGTCGGCGCGCGCGGCGCGGTAGCTCTCGCGGATCCTGGGATTGGAGGTGTCGAGCCAGCGCCGGCGGCCGTTCTCGAGGTCCTCGACCACGACGCGCCCGACAGCGGGCAGCACGGCCTCGCGCGGGTCCTCGATCCAGAGCGCGACGAGGTCGTGGCGCCGGCTGGTGATCCGGAAGATCTTCGGGTCGATCGGCGTCAGGAAGTCGGATACGAGGAACACCACCGCCTTCCGGTGCAGCACGCGGTTCATGAACTCGAGCCCCGACGCCCACACCGTGCCGCGGCCCTCGATGCCGTGGGTCAGCAGCTCGCGTACGATGCGCAGCACCTGCGTGCGGCCCTTGCGCGGCGGCACGAACAGCTCGAGCCGGTCGGAGAACAGCACGAGCCCGACCTTGTCGGCGTTCTTGAGCGCGGAGAACGCGAGCAGCGCCGCGATCTCGGCCGCGAGCTCGCGCTTGGAGACCTTGCCCGAGCCGAACTCGAGCGAACCCGAGACGTCGACCGCAAGCATCACCGTGAGCTCGCGCTCCTCGGTGAAGCGCTTGACGAACGGCGCGCCCATGCGCGCGGTCACGTTCCAGTCGATGTCGCGCACCTCGTCGCCGGGGAGGTACGGCCGGACCTCGGCGAACTCCATGCCGCGGCCCTTGAACACCGACTCGGACTGGCCGGCGAAGATCTCCTCGACCAGGCGCCTCGTGCGGATTTCGATGCGCCGAACCCGGCGCAGGATGTCGCGGGTTTCCATGAGCCCGGCTAGGGCACGCGCACTTTCTCGAGCACGCGCCGGGCGATCTCTTCGCCCGGAGTCTCCTCGGCCTCGGCCTCGTACGTGACGTGGATGCGATGGCGCAGGACGTCCATCGCGATCGCCTTGATGTCGTCGGGCGTCACGTAGGCGCGGCCGTCGAGCAGCGCATGCGCGCGCGCGGCCTGCACGAGGAAGATGGTGGCGCGCGGCGAGGCGCCGTAGGCGATGAAGTGCTTGAGCGGCAGGCCAAAGCGTTCGGGATCGCGCGTGGCCTGCACGAGGTCCAGGACATAGTCCTGGATCTTCTCGTCGACGTAGACCTCGGACATGGCGGCGCGCGCGGAAAGGATGTCCTCCCGGCTGGCCACCGGGTTCGTGCTGGGTAGCTCGGAGAGACCGGCACGGCGCAGGATCTCCTTCTCCTCCTCGCGCGTCGGGTAGTCGATCTTGAGCTTGAGCATGAAGCGGTCGCTCTGCGCCTCGGGCAGCGGGTAGGTGCCCTCCTGCTCGATCGGGTTCTGGGTCGCGAGCACGAGGAACGGCGCCTCGAGCGGGTGCGTCTCGTCCCCGATCGTGACCTGGCGCTCCTGCATCGCCTCGAGGAGTGCGGACTGGACCTTCGCCGGTGCGCGGTTGATCTCGTCGGCGAGCACCAGGTTCGAGAACACCGGGCCGCGCTTGGCCGTGAACGTGCTTTCGCGCGGGTTGAACACCAGCGTGCCGGTGAGGTCGGCCGGGAGCAGGTCGGGCGTGAACTGGATCCGGCGGAACTTCAATCCCAGCGCACCGGCGAGGCTCTTGACCGCGAGCGTCTTGGCGAGCCCGGGGACGCCTTCCAGCAGGATGTGCCCGTCGCCGACCAGGCCGATCAGGAGGCGCGACACCATGTACTCCTGGCCGACGATGACGCGCCCGACTTCGGCGCGAATCGCCGCCATGCGCTCCCCCGCCCGCGTCACCCTCTCCGTGGCCCTGCCCGCATCGACACTCATCGAGACCTCCCTGGACACGAAACCGCCGCGCGCGGCGCGGGGAACAACCCAGTAGAACAGAAAGCGCCGGCCGCGGGCAAGCCGGGTGCCTAGCCCTTCACGTAGCGGGCAAGGACGGGCCCCTCGTCGCGCACCACGAGGAAGAGCACCCCGAGCAGCACGAACAGCACGACTCCCTGCAAAGCGTCCACGATGCGCTGGAAGTCCGGATGCTGTTCGAGCGCGCGGCGCCGGGCTCGCACCGTCAAGTCGACGTCGAACGCGAGGCCGCGGGAAAGCAGGACGAGCCCGCGCAGGCCCGCGCGGAACCAGGCCAGCGGGCTGGTACTACGGCGCGCGTACCACTTCATCTCGGTTTGCAGCATCGCCTGGTGCTCGCGCATGCGCTGGTAGAGGCCGCCCAGGGTCGGCCGCAGACGCCCCCGGGCGGCGGGCTCGCCGGGCCACAGGCCGGGCGGGGCACTCTCGAGGAGATGTTCGGGGATCGGGGCGTCGCTCATCGCGGACGGCACGCGGCCGCCGAATGCGACCAGCGCGGCCCACTCCTCGGCCAACCCGCGACGCGACACGAACAGTCGGGCCAGCCCGAAGAGCGCGACCATCACGAGGAACCAGGAGACCATGAACGCGAGGGCGGGAGTCTCGAGCATCAACCCTCTCAGGAACGGGCGAGAATGTCCTCGACGCCCTGGTGGAGCGGGAAATCGGAGGTGAAGCGCTCGACCTCGGTCGCGACCACTGCCAGGTGCGTGTCGTCGGCGGGCGCCTCGAGCGCGCGCGCGATCAAGCCGGCGATCACGTCCATGTCCGCCTCCTTCATGCCGCGCGTGGTCACCGCCGGCGAGCCGAGGCGGATGCCGCTGGTGACGAAGGGCTTCTCGGGGTCGAACGGGATCGCGTTCTTGTTGACCGTGATGTGCGCCTTCTCGAGCGCGGCCTCGGCGACCTTGCCGGTCAGGCCCTTGGAGCGGAGGTCGACCAGCATCAGGTGGTTGTCGGTCCCGCCCGAGACCAGCGTGAAGCCGCGCGCCATCAGCCCGGCGGCGAGCGCCTTCGCGTTCGCGACCACCTGCTGCTGGTAGCGGGTGAAGCCCGGGGTCAACGCCTCGGCGAAGCACACGGCCTTGGCCGCGATCACGTGCATGAGCGGCCCGCCCTGCATGCCCGGAAACACGCTCTTGTCGATCGAAGGGCCGAGCGCGGTGCGCGCGAGGATCATGCCGCCGCGAGGGCCGCGCAGCGTCTTGTGCGTGGTCGTGGTCACGATGTCGGCATGCGGCACGGGCGAGGGATGGAGCCCCGCCGCGACGAGGCCGGCGATGTGCGCCATGTCGACCACCAGCGTCGCACCGACGCGCTTCGCGGCGGCGCCGAAGCGCGCGAAGTCGATCACGCGTGGGTAGGCGGAGGCTCCGGCAACGAGCAGCTGCGGGCGATGCTCGTCGGCGAGGCGGTCCATCGCGTCGTAGTCGATGGTCTGGTCGGATTCCTTGACGCCGTACTGCACCACCTTGAAGAAGCGCCCCGAGAACGACACCCGGTGGCCGTGCGTGAGGTGGCCGCCGTGCGCGAGGTTCATGCCGAGCAGCGTGGCACCCGGCTCGCTGACCGCGAAGTAGGCCGCCATGTTCGCCTGCGCGCCCGAGTGCGGCTGGACGTTGACGTGCTCGGCCGCGAACAGCGATTGCGCCCGTTCGCGCGCGAGCGTCTCGACCACGTCGACGAACTCGCAGCCGCCGTAGTAGCGCTTGCCGGGGTAACCCTCGGCGTACTTGTTGTTGAGGACGGTGCCCATCGCCGCGAGCACCGCCGGCGAGGGGAAATTCTCGGACGCAATCAACTCGAGCGTGCCGCGCTGGCGGCGCTCCTCGGCGACGATCGCCTCGAAGACCTTCGGGTCCTGCGCCATCACGGCGGCCAACGGACCCGGCCCGGCGGCTCCCCCCATCACGCCTTGGCCGGCTGCGAGGCCGCGGCGCGCACCGGCGTGAACCAACCGCGCGTGTCCGGCGTCTTGCCGTGCACCACGTCGAAGAATGCCTTCTGGATCGCGTGCGTGATCGGGCCGCGCTGCCCGTCCCCGACCGCGACGCGGTCGACCGACGTGATCGGCGTGATCTCGACCGCCGTGCCCGAGAAGAACGCCTCGTCGGCGCAGTAGAGCAACTCGCGCGGCATGAACTCCTCGCGCACGTTGTAGCCGAGCTCGCGCGCGAGCATGATCACGGTGTCGCGCGTGATGCCGCCCAGGATCGAGGCCGCGAGCGGCGAGGTGTAGAGCTCGCCCTTCCAGGCCACGAACAGGTTCTCGCCCGAGCCCTCGCTCAGCCAGCCGTGCGCATCGAGCGCGATCGCCTCGGCGTAGCCGTTGGTGATCGCCTCGGTCTTCATGAGCTGCGAATTCATGTAGTGCCCGCCCGCCTTCGCCATCGACGGGAACGTGTCCGGTGCGGCGCGGCGCCACGAGCTGATGCAAACCGCGACGCCCTTCTCCTGGGATTCGGGCCCGAGGTACATGCCCCACGGGTAGGCGGCGACCGCGATGTCGACCGGGTTGCCGATCGGGTTGACCCCGAGGTTCTCGTAGCCGCGATAGATGATCGGGCGGATGTACGCGGCCTTGAGATTGTTGCGGCCGATCACCTCGACGCACACGCGCGAGATCTGCTCGGCGGAGAAGCGGCACTCCATGCGATAGATCTTCGCCGAGTCGACGAGCCGGCGCACGTGCTCCTCGAGCCGGAAGATGCCCGGGCCGTCGGGACGCTCGTAGCAGCGAATGCCCTCGAATACCGACGAGCCGTAGTGCAGCACGTGCGACAGCACGTGGATCTTCGCGTCCTCCCAGGCGACCCACTGCCCGTTCATCCAGATGAATTCGGATTGCTGCAGGCCCATGCCAGGGCTCCCTTCGAAAGGGTTCGGGTCTACGAGGGCTTGCGGGCGCCGGCCGCGCGTTCGCGCAACCCGGCCTCGATGTACGGCACGACGCGCTCGAGGTGTCCCTCGATGCGCTGCAGGGTCTCTTCGTACGCCTCGGGCGAGCCCCCGAACGGATCGGGGATCGCCTCGCCCGCGGGCTTCGAGCGGCCAAAGTCGGCCAGCGCGAAGATCTCGGTCCCGCTGTCACCGGTCAGCGCCTGGACGCGGGCACGGTCGGCCGGGTCCATCAGGAGGACGAGGTCGACGCCGGCGAGCGCCGTCGCATCGAGTCGCCGGCTCTGGTGGCCTTCGAGGTCGAGACCGTGCTGGCGGGCGACTGCGCGCGAGAGGTTCGACGCGGGGGCGCCGTCCCCCGCGGCGACGCCGGCGGAGCGCACCTCGACCCGGCCGGCGGACTCGCCCAGGGCGCGCCGCAGCGCGACCTCGGCGAGGGGGCTCCGGCAAGTGTTTCCGGTGCACACGAACAGCACGCGGAAGTGAGGACCCGGGCCCGACATGGATCAAAGATAGGCGGCCCCCCCGGGGGGTGTCAAGGCAGCGCCTCGGGGGCACTTGGAGCATGCGCCGGGCGCGCCCGCCAAGCCTCAGCCGATGAAGGCGGAGACGTCGGCAGCCCCGGCCCGGACGAGTTCCGCGCGGCCTGAGGACACGTCCACCACGGTCGAGGGCAGGGCTTCCGGGGCGCGCCCCCCGTCGAGGATGAC
>JBKJJJ010000102.1:0-5627 GCA_046598045.1 Candidatus Eiseniibacteriota bacterium | reverse complement strand
GATGCCGCGCGACCTCAAGGTGCACAAGCGCAAGGTCGTCGACCTGGGCGAGCGCATCATGCTCGACAAGGAGCGCTGCGTGCTGTGCTCGCGCTGCGTGCGCTTCTGCCGCGAGGTCTCGGGCTCGCACGCGCTGCAGTTCTTCACGCGCGGCGTGACCACCGAGATCGGCACCGAGAACAACCAGCCGATCGAGGGCGACGACTACATCGGCAACGTGGTCGACATCTGCCCGGTCGGCGCCCTGACCTCGAAGGACTTCCGGTTCAAGCAGCGCGTGTGGTTCCTCAAGAGCGCCGAGTCGGTGTGCACGCAGTGCTCGACCGGCTGCAACGTGCGCGTCGACCACAAGGACGGCGTCGTCTACCGCTACGTCCCGCGCCGCAACGAGGAGGTCAACAAGTCCTGGATGTGCGACTTCGGCCGCGACTCCTACCGGCTCGAGCAGGAGGACAGAATCCTCGCCCCCCTGCTGCACGACGGCCGCTCGCTGCGCGACGCCGACTGGGACGAGGCGATCGAGCTCGTCGCCCAGAAGACCCACGCCGCGATGGCGAAGGACCCGGCGTCGGTGGCGGTGATCGCCTCGCCGCGGCAGTCCAACGAGACCAACTGGATCGCGAAGCGCTACGCGCGCGAGGTGCTCAAGACGCCGCACCTCGACTACCGCGTCGACGGCTCGCACGCGAAGACCCCGCTCATGCAGGACAAGCTGCTGCGCCGCCAGGACCCGCACCCGAACAACGCCGGCTGCGCCGCGCTGGGCGTCACGCCCGGACCCGGCGGGGGCGACGTCGAGGCGATCCTCGATGCGTGCATCAGCGGCAGGATCAAGGTGCTCCACCTGGTCGGGACCGAGGTCCTGACCGCGCGCCACGACACCGCGCGCGTCAAGGACGCGCTCGCGAAGGTCCCGTTCGTGGTCGTCCACGCGCACCAGAACGCGCCGATGCTGACCGACCTCGCGCACGTCGTCTTCGCCGACGCGAGCCACCTCGAGCAGGCCGGCACGTTCGTCAACGCGCTGGGCCGCGTGCAGCGCTTCGCCGCCGCGTTTCCGCCGGGCGGCCGTGCGCGCCCCGCTGCGGCCGTGCTCGCCGCGCTCGCCGCGCGTCTCGGGGGCGCACTCCCGTCCGGCGAGGGCCCCGCGCTGTTCGACGCGATGGCCCAGGCCGAGCCGGCATTCGGCGGACTGACCTTCGACGCGCTCGGCAAGAACGGCGCGCCCTTGCCTCTCGCCCAGCCTCAGTCCGTGGGGAGCTGACGCCCATGTCCGATACCACTTCCAACGTCGTCTACACGCCGATCCCGCGCCCGAAGGTCAGGATCCCGCTGCGTCCCGAGGCGCTGGCCCCGGTCGCGCCGCCGCCGCCGAAGGCGGGGGTGACCCCGAAGGGCGCGCCCTCGGCCGAGCGGCCGAGCTACTTCCTGACGGCGTACGGCCTCGTGGTGACGATCAAGAACTTCTTCCGCTCGGCCGCCTCTCGCAAGGCGGATCCGACGATCCAGTACCCCGAGGAGCGCCGCCAGTATTCGCCACGCTTCCGCGGCGTCCACCAACTGACGAAGCGCCAGGACGGCACGCTCAAGTGCGTCGCGTGCTTCATGTGCTCGACCGCCTGCCCGGCCGAATGCATCACGATCGAGGCCGGCGAGCACCCGAACAACAAGTACGAGAAGTACCCGGTGCGCTTCGACATCGACATGCTGCGCTGCGTGATGTGCGGCCTCTGCGTCGACGCCTGCCCGGAGGAGGCGATCATCATGACGCAGGACTACGAGATGTCCGCCACCACGCGCGAGCAGACGGTCTACCCGATCGCACTCCTCGCCGACCGGCCGCAGCTCGAGCAGACGCCCGTGGGCTACCGCCCGCGCTATGAGCCCGGCCCTCCGCTCGTCCGCTAGGCCACCCGCCCCGGCCCGGGTCAAGCGCCCGCCGGTCGACGGATCGCTGCTGCGGCGGCGCCTCAAGAAGGCCTACCCGGGCGCCCACTGCGCGCTCGAGTACCACGACGCGTTTTCGCTCCTGGTGATGACGATCCTCGCGGCCCAGAACACCGACGCGAACGTGAACAAGGTCGCGCCCGACCTGTTCGCGCTCTGGCCCGATGCGCGCGCGATGGCCGAAGCCGATCTCCCCGAGCTCGAGAAGGCGATCTACTCCTGCGGCTTTTTCCGCATGAAGGCGCGCGCGCTCTCCGAGATGAGCAAGGATCTCGTCGCGAAGCACGGCGGCGTGCCGCCCAGGACGCTGGCGGAGCTGGTCGCGTTGCGCGGCGTCGGCAGGAAGACCGCGAACGTCGTGCTCGGCAATGCCTACGGCATCGAGTCCGGCGTCGTGGTCGACACGCACGTCGGGCGCCTCTCGCGGCGCCTCGGGCTGACGAAGCATGCCGACCCGGTCAAGATCGAGCAGGACCTGGTCAAGCAGGTGCCGCAGAAGGAGTGGACGCTGTTCAGCCACCTCTTGATCGACCACGGCCGCACGGTCTGCAACGCGAAGAAGCCGCTCTGCACCACCTGCTTCCTGAACGACGTGTGCCCGCGCATCGGCGTCACGGTGTCGGCGTGAGCGCGGCCCGCAGCGACCGGCTCCCGCCCGGGCAGTCGCTCACGGTCAAGTGGCCGGTACTCCACTACGGCACGGTGCCGCGCTTCGACCGCGCGCGCTGGGACTTTCGCGTGTTCGGCAAGGTCGACCACGAGGTCAAGCTCACCTACGACCAGCTCACCGCGCTGCCGCGCACGCGCATCGTCGCCGACATCCACTGCGTCACGCGCTGGACGCGCTTGGACACCGCGTTCGAGGGCGTGCGTGCGCGCGACGTGGTGGCGCTCGCCGGCGCGCTGTCCGAGGCGAAGTTCGTCGACGTCCTGTGCGAGCAGGGCTACACCACGAACGTGCCGCTCGCCGACTTCGCGGACGACGACGTGCTGCTCGCCTGGCGCGCGGACGACCACGACCTCGAGCCCGACCACGGCTGGCCGCTGCGCCTGGTCGTGCCGAAGCGCTACTTCTGGAAGAGTGCGAAGTGGGTGCGCGGGTTCGAGCTGATGCCGGCCGATCGCCCGGGCTTCTGGGAGAACGCGGGCTATCACAACGATGCCGATCCGTGGAAGGAACAGCGCCTGCGCGGGGATTGACCATGCCTCCCAAACAAGCCGACACGCCGGCCCGGCAGCTCGCGGGCTTCGGCGGGGAGATCGTGTTCCGCTAGGAGGCGCATGCGCATTCCCGAATTCGCGCGGGGCGTCGTGCTCGGCGCCACTCTCGCCGCGGCCGGCACGCTGCCGTGGGCCTGGCTCGTCGGGATGAACCTCAAGCACGGCTCCTCCGTGCCCTGGGCGGTTCCGCCGACCGCGCTCTATCTGTGGCTGTTCTGGCGCTGGACGAACGGCCACGGCCCGCCGCGCGCGCTCTCAGGCGCCCGGCGCGACCTCACGCGCGCGCGCCGCCTGCCGGACGAGGTCTGGGGCGCCGCGCTGCTCGCCGGTCTCGTCGGCCTGGTCGCGATGCTGTTCCTCCAGGGCGTGCTCGGACGCCTCGTCGCGCTGCCGCAGCAGAGGGACCTCGACGTCACGAAGTATCCGCTCCCGACCGTGGCCGCCTGGGCGCTCATGAGCGCGGCGGTCGCGGGCATCGTCGAGGAGACGTCGTTTCGCGGCTGGATGCAGGGCCCGATCGAGCGCCGGCACGGTCCGCTGGTCGCGATCCTGGCGACGGGCACATTGTTCGCGTTTGCGCATTTTTCGCATCCCGAGGTCGGACTTGCGCTGCTGCCGTTCTACCTCGCGGTCGCGGCGGTGTACGGGATGCTGGCGTACCTGACGAAGTCGATCCTGCCCGGCCTGGTCCTCCACGCGGGCGGGAACGTCTTCTCAGCGCTCGGCCTGTTCGCGGGCGGGCGCTCGGAGTGGGAGGGGATCGGCGGGCCCGCGAAGCTCGTGACCGAGACGGGGCCCGACGCGGCGTTCTGGTTGTCGGTCGCGCTCGCGCTTGGCGCCGTGCTGGCGGCGGTCTTCGCGTATGCTCAGCTCGCGCGCGTCGTGCGAGCATCGACGCCGAGCTAGATCGGCGGCTTCCCGCGCGGCGGCGCGGCGGGCGGGGCGCCGTTCGGCATCGGGACCTGCTTGTTCGGGCTGGGGCTCGACGTCGTCGTGGTGCCTTCCTCGGTCGTCATCGGGGCGGGCGTGGCCTCGGGCTCGCCGGGCGCCTCGGAGTCGTCGAGCGGCTCGGCGTGGCCAGGCTGGCGCGGCAGGCCGAGGTGAACGTTGCAGTACTCGGTCGGCTCGCTGCCGGGCGTGAAGATCTCGGCCGTGACCGACGGGCAGGCTTCGGTCGCAAGCAGCCCGGTCTCGGTGCAGATCTCGCGGGTCTCGCCCAGGCCCGGCAGGTTGAAGTTCTCGGCCGCGCGGCCGCGGTACGCTGCGAGCATGACGTCGGTCCAGATCGGGAGCGCGCCCACCGCGCCGGTCACGCCCTTGCCCATCGGCCGCTTGACGTCGAACCCGACCCACACCCCGCACACGAGGCTCGGCGTGTAGCCGACGAACCACGCGTCCGAGTAATTGTCCGTCGTGCCGGTCTTGCCGGCCGCCGGCAGGACGAATCCCGCGGCGCGCGCCGGGTAGCCCGTGCCGTGGTCCATCACGCTCTGCAGCATGCTGGTCATCGTGCCCGCGGTTTCGGCCGACAGCACGTCGACGGGGCGCGGTTGGTGGGTCTCGAGCACGGCGCTCGACTTGTCCTCGACCTTGAGGATGTACGCCGGCTCGTTGCGGATGCCCTCGTTCGCGAGCACCTCGTACGCGGAGGTGAGCTCGAGCAGGCTGACCTCGCTGGTGCCCAGCGCCATCGAGAGGTTCGGCTGGATCGTGCTCTTGATTCCCATGCGCCGCGCGTACGACGCGACCAGCGACACGCCGAGCTTGCGCAGCAGCTTGATCGCCGGGATGTTGATCGAGCGCTGGAGCGCATAGCGCAGCGTGACCGCGCCCGAGTACTTGCCGTCGTAGTTGTGCGGCGTCCACGCGCCGCCGTTCGCGCCGCCCGGCAGCGAGATCGGCTCGTCCACGATCACGTCCGTGGGCTGGAGCCCATTGTCGATCGCCGCCGTGTAGATGAACGGCTTGAACGACGAGCCGGGCTGCCGCCGCGCCTGCGTGGCGCGGTTGAAGGGCGACTGCTTGAAGTCCCGCCCGCCGACGAGCGCGCGCACGTAGCCGGTCTTGACGTCGAGCGCCACCAAGGCGCCCTGCACGTAGTTCGTCGGGGTGGCGACCAGCGGGTGCCCCGGCGTCGCCGCCGCCGCCTGGATGTACCCGGAGCGCGTCGCCTTGTACTTGTAACGCGCCTCGAGGTCCCCGAGCCGCTTCTCGAGCGCGCGCTCGGCCTCGCGCTGCAGGTCGAGGTCGAGCGAGGTGTAGATCTTGAGCCCGCCCTCGTAGACCAGGTTCGAGCCGTACTTGTCGTCGAGCGTCTGCCGCACCATCTCGACGAAGTAGGGCGCCTGTCCGACCGCGTCCGGCCGGTCGATCACGCCGAGCGGCTCGCGGATCGCAGTCTCGTAGACCCCGGGCGTGATGGTCCTGGTGTCGAGCATGTTCTTGAGCACGACGTTGCG
>JBKJJJ010000096.1:0-3767 GCA_046598045.1 Candidatus Eiseniibacteriota bacterium | reverse complement strand
CGCCCATGCACGGGCACTCGGCGTTCTACGGCGCCTACGCGATGATCGTGCTCGCCGTCATCACCTACGCCATGCCCGCGCTCACGGGGCGCGATGAACGCGAGGAGAGTGCGCTCGGCCTGTGGGCGTTCTGGCTCCAGGTGAGCGGGATGTTCGGCATGACCATGGCGTTCGCCGCGGCCGGCATCGCGCAGACCTATCTCGAGCGCATCCTGGGCCTGGGCTACCTCGACACTCAGCACAAGATCCAGGTGCACTTCCTCATGCTCGTCGCCACCGGGCTGATCTTCGCGCTGGGTGTGGCGCTGTTCCTGATCGACTTCTTCCGCTATCCGGTCCGGCCGCGGCTCGCGACCGGCGCGCCCGATCCGGCGGTCCCCGAACCGGCCGCCTGATGGCCACCGAGCTCGCGCGCGAAGCGCCCTACTACCTGCCCGTCGGCAATGAGATCGCGGTCTTCGAGGCCTGCCACGCGCGACAACTGGGGCTCATGCTCAAGGGGCCGACCGGCTGCGGCAAGACGCGCTTCGTCGAGCACATGGCGTGGCGGCTGGGGCGACCGCTCATGACCGTGGCCTGTCATGACGACCTGGCGGCGAGCGACCTGACGGGCCGGTTCCTGATCAAGGGTGGCGAGACGGTGTGGCAGGACGGGCCACTCGCGGCCGCCGTGCGGGCCGGGGCGATCTGCTACCTCGATGAGGTCGTCGAGGCGCGGTCCGACACGATCGTCGTGATCCACCCGCTGACCGATGACCGCCGCGTCCTGCTGATCGAGAAGAAGGGCGAGACGCTCGCCGCCGGCGAGGGGTTCATGCTCGTGATCTCGTTCAATCCCGGCTACCAGCACGCGATCAAGGAACTGAAACCCAGCACGCGTCAGCGCTTCGTGACGCTCGACTTCGGCTTTCCGCCGCCCGACCTCGAGGCGCAGATCGTGGCCCACGAGGGCGGCGTGTCGAGCGATGTCGCACGCGGCCTCGTCACGCTCGCGGGGCGCGTCCGCAACCTGCGCGATCGCGGACTCGTCGAGGTGCCGAGCACGCGGCTGCTGGTCGCCACCGCGCGCCTCGTGAAGAGCGGCATCCCCGAAGCCGACGCCTGCCGCGCGGCGTTCGCCGGCCCCCTGAGCGACGATCCCGACCTCCTGGCGACGATCAAGGACCTCGCCGCCGCTACGCTTCCCTAGCGCGCTGTCGTGGCCGAACCCGAAGACCTCCTGATCGAGGCAGCCCACGCCGCCGCCGTCCACAGCGCCACGCTGTGGCGGCGCATGCGTCCGGCGACAGCCGGCCCGCCCGGTCTCACCGAACTCAAGCCGCGTCTCGAGTTGTTCCTCGCCGCGCTGTGCGTGGGGGCGCCGCCGATCGTCGTCGCCGAGCCGCCCGCCGTGCCGACCTGGCTCGGTCGGTGGGCACGGCGATTGCCGCCGCACCTGGTCGAACGCCGTGCGCTGCCCTCGAGCGATGGGGCGCGCCTGCGCCTGCCGCCGCGCATGGACGAGGAGGGCGTACGCGCCCCGGTAGCGTTTCTTGTGGTGGCGCTCGGACAGGCGCTACGCGCGCGGCGCGGGTCTTCGCGCTCGCTGCCCCACGAAATGCCGGCGCCGGTGCGCGATCTCTACGCGATTGCCGAAGCCGCCGCGGTCGAGCGCGAAATCGCGAGCCTGGCGCCCGGATTTGCCCCGGACCTCCTTCGCCTGAAGGCGCGCATGCTCGACATGCGCCCAGCGGACGGGTTGTTGCTCGCAACCGAGCGCGAGGTCGAGCGGCTCCTGCGCGCGGTGCTCGCCGCGCCGCCGGGCGCACCTCCGGCCGGGGTCCCGCTCGCGTCCACGCCGGCCGAATCGCTCGCCTGGGCGCGCGCCACCGCGGCCGCGCGGGTTGCGAGCGGCGCGCGCTATCGCGGCCTGCCGGCGGTACCGCTGTGGGGCCGCATCGATCCGTTTGTTCTGAGCGTTGCGCCGACGGCCGACGGCTGGGTTGCGTCCGCCGACGACGCGGATCCGGCGCGCCCGGGCCGCACGCGCTTCTTGCGGCGCCGCCCGCGCGTGCGCGATGCGGCACCCGATGAGGACGATGCGCACACCGGCATGTGGATGGCCCCGACGTCGGATCGGCAGGAGAGCGTCGAGGACCCGATGGGCCTGACGCGCCCGAGTGACCGCGACGACGCGGCCGACGTGGGCGATCTCGCCGACGCGCTGGCCGAACTGCCCGAGGCGCGCCTCGTCGCCACGCCTGGGCGTCCACGCGAGGTCCTGGCCAGCGAGGATCCGCCCGACGTCCGCGCCGCCCGCGCCCCCCACTCGACCGCGGGCACGACGGGAATCGCCTACCCGGAGTGGGACTGGCGGACCGCGCGCTACGTGGAGAACCGCGCGCGCGTGCGCATGGTCCCGCCGCGCGAGGGCCCCGACTCGTGGGCCGCCGCGGTCCTGCGTCGGCACGCCCCGCTCGTCCAGCAGGCGCGCCGTCGCTTCGAGCGCCTGCGCCCGCGGCGCACCCGGCTCACGCGGCAGTTGGATGGTCCCGAGATCGATCTCGACGCCTGGGTTGAGGCGCAGGCCGGCACGCGCGCCGGGTGCGCCGCGACCGATCGACTGTATGTCGTCGAGCGGCCGCTCCGCCGCGACCTGGCAGTGCTCGTCCTGGTCGACGCGAGCGCGTCGACCGACGCCTGGGTGGAGGGCGACCGGCGGGTGATCGACGTCGAGAAGGAAGCGCTGGTCCTCGTATGCGAGGCGCTCAACGCGCTGGGGGAGCGCTACGCCATCCTCGCCTTCTCCGGCGAGGGGCCCGAGGCCGTGCAGGTCTCGACACTCAAGGACTTCGGGGCGCACGCCGACGCGGGCGTCAGGCGCCGGATCGGCGGACTCGAGCCCGATGGCTACACCCGCCTGGGCGCGGCCGTGCGCCACGCGACCGCCATGCTCACTCGCGAGCACGCCCGCCATCGCCTGCTGCTGCTGCTCTCCGACGGCAAGCCCAACGACGTGGACCAGTACGAAGGCCGTTACGGCGTGGAGGACTCGCGCCAGGCCGTGCACGAAGCGCGCCTCGAGGGCATCTTCCCCTTCTGCCTGACCGTCGATCGGCAGGCCACGGTCTACCTGCCGCGCGTCTTTCGGCCCGCTGGTTTTGCCGTGCTGCGGCGGACCTCGGCGCTACCCGGGGCGCTGCTCGACGTGGTGAGGCACCTGGTGACCTGAACGGTGTCGAGGAATCAGTGGGACGGCTTCGCGACGCCTCCTACGAGGTCGGCAGCCTTCGGAGGACCGTTCACCCAGTTGACGTCCCACGGGCCATCCACGGTGATGAAGAGCAGCGCGCCTTCGTTCTTCGTCGTCCAGGCTTCGTGCGGCAACTTGCTCGGCACGTAATTGAATGAACCGGGTCCCAGGGCCTCGCGCATGCCCTCGGCTTCCATCACGAAGGTCCCGCTGATGACGGTGTGCGTCTCGTTCGCAGTGTGCCAGTGCGTAGGCACGTGCGCGTTCTTGGGTACCCGGATCAGGAGCTGTGTCGCCTTGGTAATCGGATCGGAGTGGAGAATGGCAATCTCCGCCGACTTCGCGCCGTAATCGGGAAAGATCCGCTGCCACTTGACGTCCTGAAACTTGACGCTGAGGTGGTGGTTCGCGGCGTTTGGCATCATGTCGTCAGCCAGGGCCGGCACCGCGACCGATGCCGCAAGCAGGAGGAACCATGAACACTCGCAAGACGATCTCGGGACGCGGCTTTAGCCTCGTCCTGTGTGCCCTCCTG
>JBKJJJ010000166.1:0-2948 GCA_046598045.1 Candidatus Eiseniibacteriota bacterium | reverse complement strand
CATGCAGGGCGTGATCACGGGCATCGGCTTCCTCGGTGCGGGATCGATCATCCAGTCCGCGGGGTCGGTGCGCGGGCTCACCACGGCGGCGACGGTGTGGCTGGTGGCGGCGATCGGCGTCGCGGTCGGCGTGGGCGACGCCGGCGTGGCGACGGCGCTCACGGGCATCTCGCTCGTGGTCCTGCGCGGGTTTCGCTGGATCGAGGATGCTTGGCGTAAGCGGCACCCTTCGGGGCGCGCCGAGGAAGGGCGTCGGGCCGACGACTAGGCCGGTCCCCGGGCCGGGCGCTTCGGGCGATGAAGTTGTCAAGCCGGGGGCGAGCTGATTCTTTTTTTGGCCGCGTACAAAACGTACAAAGCGTACAAAGCGTACAAAGCGTACGAAGCGTACGCGCACCCGGGGGACGTGGTCCGCCTTCGCGGCTTGACCTCCTGCCCGGCGCGCGGCGCCCGGCGCGCACCGGCAGGCGCCACCGCCCTCGCGGGTGGTGCGGCAGAAGCGGCGCTACGCGGGGACCGCCGTCTTCTCGAGCGCCGCGCACACGAGGTCGCCGGTCTTGTCCGTGGCGAGCGCGCCGGTCGTGAGCGAGGGGATCTGCTTCGTGCGCAGCAACTCGGAGAGCGTGGCCTCGATGCGCTGGGCCGCGCGGGTCTCGCCCACGTAATCGAGCATCATCTGCACCGCGGCGATCGTGGCCACCGGCGAGCTCACGTTCTTCCCTGCGTACTTCGGGGCCGAACCGTGGATCGGCTCGAACATCGAGACCTTGCCCGGGTGGATATTGCCCGACGCGGCGGCGCCCATGCCGCCCTGCACCATCGCGCCCAGGTCGGTGATGATGTCGCCGAACATGTTCGAAACCACGGCGACGTCGAACCACTCGGGGTTCTTGACCATCCACATGCAGGCGGCGTCGATGTAGGCGTGGTCGCGCGTGATGTCGGGGTACTCGGCGCCGACCTCCTCGAACGTGCGCGTCCACAGGTCCATCGCGCGGATCGCGTTCGCCTTGTCGATCATCAGCAGCTTCTTCTGCCGGTTCCGCTTGCGCGCGAGCTCGAACGCGTAGCGGATCACGCGCTCCGTGCCCTTGCGCGTGAAGATCATCTCCTGGATCGCGACCTCGTCCGGCGTGCCCTTCTTGAAGATGCCGCCGATGCCGGTGTAGACGTCCTCGGTGTTCTCGCGCACGACGATCAGGTCGACGTCCTCGGGCGTCTTGTCCTTGAGCGGGCAGAGATGCTCGGCGTAGAGCTTGACCGGCCGCAGGTTGACGTAGAGGTCGAGCCCGAAGCGCAGCCCCGAGATGATCGCGCGCTCGAGGAAGCCGACCTCGATGCGTGGGTCGCCGATCGCGCCGAGCAGGATCGCGTGCATGCCCTGGACCTCGCCCAGCACGGAGGCGGGCAGCGTCTCCTTGGTCTTGAGGTAGTGCTCCGCGCCGAACGGGTAGCGCGTGGTCTCGTAGGTGAAGCCCTCGAGCTTCGAGACGCGCTCGAGCACCTTGAGGCCCTCGGCGACGACCTCGGGACCGATGCCGTCGCCGGGGAGCACCCCGAACGCATAGTGACGCTGGGCCATGGGAGTGGGCTTTCCTGAAGGGACGGGGGTCAGGCGGTCGCGGTCGCGAGTTTCGCGACCTCATGCACTTCGGAATCGGTCAGCACGCGGGGCGAGGCCTTCGCGGCCTTGAACACCGCCTGCACGACCGGCTCGTCCGTCTTGTAGCCGCGCTTCTCGAGCCAGTAGACGACGTTCGAGAGCCCGCACATGGGCCCGACCTCGATCTCCTGCTCGCGGCCGACCATCGAGGCCGGCACGCCGGAGTACACGCGGTCGGCAAGCCACGCGTCGCCCTTCTTGTAGGCCTTGATCACCGCCGCCGCGTGGACGCCGGTGCCGGTGCGGAACGCGTCGCGCCCGAGGACCGGGTAGTTGATCGGGATCGGCACCTCGCACGACTCGGAGACGACGCGCGCGTAGTCGGGCAGCGCGGAGAGGTCGTGGTCGATCCAGCCCATGAGCTGGAGGTTGACCAGCAGCTGGTCCATGGGCGTGTTGCCGACGCGCTCGCCGATGCCGAGCGCGCAGCCGTGGATCCGGTCGGCGCCGGCGGCGATCGCGGCGATCGAGTTGATCACGCCGAGGCCGCGGTCCGAGTGGCCGTGCCAGTCGATCTTGACCGTCGAGTCGATGTCCTTCACCCAGGTGCGCGTCCAGTGGACGAGGTTCGCCGCGCCCGCGGGGGTGGCGTGGCCGCAGGTGTCGCACAGGCAGAGCCGTTTTGCGCCCGCACGGATCGCCGCGGCAAAGAGCTGCTTGAGCGTCTCGGGGTTCGCGCGCGTGGTGTCCTCGGTGACGTACATCACGCTCAGGCCTTCCTTGACCGCGAACGTGACCGCCTCCTCGGTGTGCTTGAGCATGCGCGCGAGGTCCCAGTCCTCGGCGTACTGGCGGATCGGCGAGCTCCCGATGAACGTGCAGACCTCGATCGGCAAGCCGACCTTCTGGCTGATCTCCGCGACCGGGCGGATGTCGCTCTCGAGCGTGCGCGCGGCGCAGTTCGCGGTTACCTTGAGCTTCGCGTCCTTGATCTCCTGCGCGAGCCGCGTGACGTGCGCCACGACGTGCGGGCCCGCGCCGGGAAGGCCGATGTCGGCGGTCTGGATCCCGAGCTTGTCGATCAGGTGGAGGATCTCGAGCTTCTTCTCGATCGAGGGCGACGTGACGCTGGGCGACTGCAGCCCGTCGCGCAGGGTCTCGTCGTCGAACTCGATCGTGCGGTCGGGGGCGGGCATCGGGTCGCCCTCGAGGTTCCAATCGAAGATCAGTTCGTGTTCGGACGGGCGCATCGGGGCTCCTGGGGGAGGGGGACGGCGCAAGCGCTGGTGACGCCCAAGGTTCGCGTGCCCGCGCGCGGGTGTCAAGGCGCAACCCCGGCGCGCCG
>JBKJJJ010000197.1:0-2568 GCA_046598045.1 Candidatus Eiseniibacteriota bacterium | reverse complement strand
CCCGTGATCCCGGCGGTGGCGATGGTGGTCACCGCGCTCGGCAAGGTGGTGGTGCGCGGCCGCGGCCGGGCGCGCGCCTCTGGATCGGCCGGACTCGCCTGTGTGGCCCTGCTGCTGCTACATCCCGCAGGGCAGGCCCTCACCCTGATCACCGAGCGCCGCGCCCTGCGCGCGAGCGAGACCTCGCGGAGCCCCGCGCCCTGGCGCGACCTGCTGGTCTCCCTGGGCCCCAACGCGCCCGAGCCGCGCGTGTTCGCTTCGGACCCGGTGACCAGCTACTCGATCCCCGCCTACACCGGCCACCAGGTGATGGCGTACTACGACCAGCACTCCTCGCCCAACGACCCGCATGGGCTCGAGCGGATCCTCGATGCGCGGGCGGTGTTCTCGCCCTTCGTTGGCCTGAGGCAGACGCTCGTCCTCCTGCGCCACTATGGCGTCGACGCGATCGTGCTCAACGAGCGCTTCGAGCGCCCGCCGCCGGCCGACTACTGGGGCATGACGCCCGCGCTCGAGGCGCCGACGCTGGCGAAGTTCACGGCCCGTCCCGACCTCTTCCGCCCGGCGTTTGCCGCGCCCCGCGCATGGGTGTTCGAGCTGACGGACAAAGCGCGGGGAGGGCCCTTGCCCGACTCGACCGCACCCGCGCGCCCGTTCGTGATCGACCGCACCGCCGCGGGCGCGCTCGCGGACGCGGCGCAGAACGGCGCGTTCCTCCAGCTCGGCACGCGCATCTCGCATGCCCGCGCGGCGCCGCTCGACACGCTCGAACTGACCACCTACTGGAGCCTCGCCGGAAACGAGGCGCCGCCCGCCGGCAACTACACCGTGTTCGCCCGCCTCGACGCGCGCGCCCTGCCGCGGGGACCGCTCTACTCGCGCCACTGGGACAAGCTCTACCGGAAGGGTCTCGAGGCGACAACCGGCAGGCGCTGGCGGTATCGCACGTCTCACCATCCGCTGGAAGGGATGTACGGGCCGGACCAGTGGCGGCCGGGCGAGGTGATCGAGGATCGCTACCAGATGGTGATCCCCGAAAACCTGGCGCCCGGGACCTATGACCTCGGGGTCTCGCTCGTGCGCACGCCGCATTACCCGAACACGCGCCTGGCGGATTACCTGCACGACGCCGACACCTTCAGCGGCCCGGTCGTGGGGCAGGTCACAGTCGCGCCCCGCGCGCAGGCGACGCGATGAGGCTCGCGTTCGTCGTGCCCTACGGTTACCCGGCGCTCGCGGGCACGAGCCCGGGATTCGACTACGTCGGCGGCGCCGAGATGCAGCAGGCGCGGCTGGCGCGCGTGCTGGCCGCCCGCGGGCATGATGTCTGGATGGTGAGCGCCGACTTCGGGCAAGCGCCGCGCGTCCTGATCGACGGTGTCACGGTCGAGCGGGCGTATCGCCCGTTCGCGGGCGTGCCGGGGCTGCGATTCTTCCATCCGCGCTGGTCGGGGATCGCAAGTGCGCTCGGGCGGACAAAGCCCGACATCGTGTATCAGCGGACCGCCGGGGCCCTGACCGGGCAGTGTGCAATGTGGGCAAAGGGCCACGGCAGTCGCTTCGTGTTCGCGTGTGCGCATGATTTCGATACACTTGCGGCTAGTCCGCTCCTGACGAACGCCCGGGATCGATGGCTCTATCGATGGGGCCTTCACCACGCGGATCACGTGCTTGCGCAGAGCGGGCCCCAGCTCACTGCACTGCGAGCGAATCACAGGATCGAAGCGGCCCTCGTGCGCAATGTCATCGCGCTGCCGCCGGCTCCACGAGACGAGGATTCCGCGGATCGCGTGGTCTGGTTGGGCACCGTGAAGGCCGACAAGCGCCCGGCATGGGTGCTGGATGCGGCGCGTGCTCTCCCCGGGATCCAATTCGTGATCGCGGGCGGGCCACCCCCGCCTCCAATGCCCGACGAGGAATTTCGGGCCCTGCGGGCGGAGGCTGGGCGCCTTCCGAACGTCGAGCTGACCGGCTTCGTGAAGCCACAGGATGTGCCGCGCATGCTTGCCCGTGCTGCCCTGTTCGTCCACTCCTCGCCGGCCGAAGGATTCCCCAACACGCTTCTCGAGGCGTGGGCTCTTGGAGTTCCGACGGTCAGCCTGGTCGATCCCGATGGCGCGGCCAGTCTCGGGGGCGCCGGCCTGGTCGTGGACAATCGAGACGAATTCATCGAGGCGATCGGGGGACTCATGTACGATCAACCGCGCCGTCGCGCCCTCGGACTGGCAGCCCGCGCCTACGTCTTGAAACATCACTCGCCCGAAGCGGTGGCTCCGATCCTCGAGGATTGCCTCGGCCTGGCGGCCGCGGGTATTTCGTCCAGTCGTTCGTCCGGTACTGCCTGAGAGCGGGGAGCGACCCATGTGCGGCATTACCGGCATCTACCACTACAAGCGCGATCGGGCAGTCGACCCGGAGCTCCTCGTCCGCATGACGGATCTTCTGACCCATCGCGGACCGGATGACTCGGGCGTCTATGTGGCCGGGCCGATCGGCCTGGGGCACCGGCGGCTGGCCATTGTCGACCTCTCTGCTGCCGGCCGGAATCCGATGCCGAACGAAGACGAC
>JBKJJJ010000190.1:0-4618 GCA_046598045.1 Candidatus Eiseniibacteriota bacterium | reverse complement strand
TCAACACCGCCTGGGCGCGCGCGCTCGGGCGTGCCGGGCTGCTCACGCCGGAGGAATCGGCCCGGCTCGTCGCCGCGCTCGAAGAGGTCGGCCGCGCGCTCTCCCCGGCCGACGCCTCGCGCCGGGACGAGGAGGACGTGCACACGCTGGTCGAGGCCGAGCTGACCGCGCGCGTGGGCGACCTCGGCAAGAGGATCCACCGCGGCAAGAGCCGGAACGACCAGGTGGCGACCGATCTCAGGTTGTGGGCCGCCGAGGCGGCGGAGACCCTCGCGCACGACGCACGCGTCCTGGCGAAGGCGCTGGTCGAGCGCGCGGCGGATTGGCTCGCAGCCGGCCACGTGCTGCCCGGCTACACGCATCTCCAGCAGGCCGAGCCCGTTCTCGCCGCGCACTGGGCGCTCGCGCACGTCGAGGCACTGCGGCGCGATGCCCGGCGCCTCGGCCAGGTGAGAGCGGCCGCGCTCTCCGCCTGCCCGCTCGGTTCGGCCGCGCTGTCGGGCACGCCGGCCTCGATCGATCGCGCGGCGCTCGCCCGGGAGCTCGGCTTTGCCGCGCCGTCGGCGAACTCGATCGACGCGGTGAGCGACCGCGATTTCGCGCTCGGGCTGCTGCACGCCGCGCACCTGTTCCTGGTGCACGGCTCGCGCCTGGCCGAGGACCTCGTGCTGTTCTCGACCCGCGAGTTCGGGCTGGTCCGGCTGCCCGACGCGTTCACCACCGGATCGTCCGCGCTGCCCCAGAAGCGCAATGCCGACGCCTGCGAACTCGCACGGGCGAAGGCCGCGCGCGTGCTCGGGCGCTATGTCGCGCTGGGCGCAACCATGCGGGCGCTGCCCTCGGGCTACAACAAGGACCTGCAGGAGGACAAGGAGGGCGTGTTCGACGCCTTCGACACCGCACGCGGAGTCGCGCACGCGCTCACCGGCACCGTTCAGGGCCTCGCGCTCGATGCCGCGCGCGCGCGCGCCGGCCTCTCGGGCTGGATCCTCGCGGCTGAGCTCGCCGAACGGCTCGCCGGCACGGGGCTCCCGTTTCGCGACGCCTATGCCGCGGTCGCGCGCGCGGTGCAGGCGCTCGACCAGGGGGAGGGCGAACGCCGCCTCGAGGACCTGACCACCGCCGAATGGCGCGCCCTCGGCGACGAGTTCACGCCCCGGGTGACGGACAGGCTCTCCCTCGATGCGGCGCTCGAGCGCCGCGCGGCCACGGGCGGCACCGCGCCCGCGCGTGTCGCCGAAGCGCTGGCCGATGCGCAACACTGGCTTGCAATCGAGGGAAAGGCAAAGCGCGCATGAGCCCCGAGCCCGGCCACGGCACGGGTTACGAGGACGCGATCACGAAGAAGATCGCGGCCATCGAGGCGCGCGCGCAGGCCGCCGAGACCCTGCTCGAGCGCGAGCGCGCGCAGACGCAGGGCCTGGTCGTGGACAACGCGAAGCTGCGCGCCGACGCCGCACGGCTCGAGCGGCAGGCGAAGGCGAGCGCTCGCGGGGCGGTGATCGCGTGGATCCTGTGCACGCTCGCCGTGATCGGCGCGGCGGCGCTCGCCGCACTTTGGACGGGCGCGTTCCTGCACCTGGTCACGCCCTAGCGCCCGTTAGAGCGTCGATCCCGCCCGGTCGTAGGAATCCGGCAGCGCTTCCATGAACACGGTGTCGATCTCGAGCACGACGCGGCGCAGCAGGCGCGCCTTGTCGGCATAGGGCAGGAACGCGCTCTTGAAGCCGTTCACCACGATGCGCTTGAGCTGGTAGGGGTTGAGGTGGAAGTGGCGCACCGCGAGTGCGTACTCCTTGGTGAGCGTGGTGTCGGAGACCGTGCGGTTGTCGGTGTTGAGCGTGACCCGGAGCCCCTCGTCGAGGTAGCGCCGGAACGGATGCTCCTGGAGGCTCTTGACGGTACGGGTCTGCACGTTCGAGGTCAGGCACACCTCGAGCGGCACGCGGTGGTCGTTGACGTAGTGCAGCAGGTCGGGGTCCTCGATCAGGCGGGTGCCATGGCCGATCCGGTGCGCGCCACAATCGTGCAGCGCCTGCGCGATCGAGGGCGGGCCGAAGCCCTCCCCGGCGTGCACGGTCGAGGACAGGTTGTTCTCGGCGACGAGCCGGAACGCGCGCCGGTGGTCGCGCGCCGGGAAGTCCTCCTCCTCGCCCGCGAGGTCGAACCCGACCACGCCGCGCTCGCGATACGCGACGGCGAGCACGGCCAGCTCGTAGGACTTCTTCGGGCTGATGTTGCGCATCCCGCAGATGATCACGCCCGTCGACATGCGGAAGTCACGCTCGGCGCGCTTGAGCCCCGCGAGCACCGGGTCGACGATCGCCGGCAGCTTGAGCCCGCGCTGCTGGTGGAGGATCGGCGAGTAACGCACCTCCATGTGGCGCACGTTCTCGGCGGCGCAATCCTCGGCCAGCTCGTAGGCGACGCGCTCGAGCGCGTCGGGCTCCTGCAGGACCGAGAGCGTGATGTCGAAGATCTTGAGGTAGTCGCCCAGGCTGCGCACGCGCGGCCCCGCCGTCAGGCGCTTCGTGAGTTCCGCCGGGGTGCGGGCGGGGAGCTTGACGTTCTGCGCCTTCGCCAGCTCCCACACCGTGCGCGGCCTGAGCGAGCCGTCGAGATGGAGGTGAAGGTCGGTCTTGGGCAGCCTCCTGAAGACTTCCTGCGGGAGCGTCATTCGGTCCTTTCGGAGACGTGGGCGCGGTAGCGTTCCAGTTCCATGATCTTGGCCACGCGCCGGGCATGCCTGCCGCCCGCGAACCGCGTCTTGAGCCAGGTCGACACCATCTGGCGGGCGAGTCCGACGTTGACCACGCCCGAGCCGAGCGCGAGCACGTTGGCGTCGTTGTGCTCGCGGCTGTTGAGCACGGTCTTGACGTCGTGGCACAGGGCGCAGCGCACGCCGGGCACGCGGTTCGCGGCCATCGACGAGCCGATCCCGGCCCCGTCGATCACGATGCCGCGGTGCGCGCGGCCGTCGGCCACCGCCTCGCCGACCGCGCGCGCGATGTCGGGATAGTCGACGGGATCGGTCGAGTGCGTGCCGACATCGATCACGGCATAGCCGAGTTCCCCCGAGAGGAACTTGCGCAGCGATTCCTTGAGCGCGAACCCGCCATGGTCGCCGCCGAGCGCGACCGTGCGCGCCGGATCGGCTTTCGCGGGCTGGGCCTTCGCGGGCCGTCCGGGTGCGGGCGGCGCGGGTTGCGCCACCGGCTTGACGTCGCCGGGGGTCGGGCGCGTCCAATCGAGGATGCGCGCGGCGCGGGCCGCGGGCTTCGCGGCGGGCGAGGCCTTGGGCGGGGCGCTGCCGGCGGCGGGCGGGGCGCCGGACGGTGCGCCGAGCGCGCGCGCCACCGCATCGGCGACGAGGCGGCGGACTTCGTTCGGATCCAGCGTCGGCACGGCTTGAGGCCCCCTCGAGATCGGGATGCGGGTCGGTGTGGGCGGCAGTCTAGTGCCCACGCCGCGAACCTACAAGACCGTGTTGGAACGCCCCCCGCCACGGCGGCGGGCTGTGGTATGGATGGTCGCGGCCCAGCGCGCAACCCCTTGCCCGGAGGACAGACTTGAGCAAGCAGAAGGACCGCCCCGCCGAGGGCCAACCCGCGCCGGAGGACGACGGCCTGCGCCGGATGATGCTGGGCGTGGCGGGCGGCCTGTTCTTCGCCGGCTTCCTGGTCGCGCTCGCCGCCGTGCTCTACCGGCCCGAGCGCGTGGTGCTGGTGGGCATGGACCCGCTCGAGACGACCTGGTTCCGGGCTTCGCTCAAGCGGTTCGCCGACCGCCACCATGCGCGCCTGACGATCCGCGCGTATGGAAGCCCGGGCGAGCTCGACTCGCTGCTCGCCGCCGACCGGAAGAACCGGTCGCCGAAGATCCTGTTGTTCGAGGCGCCGCTCGAGCGCCTCGCCGCGCTCGTCGACTCGGGCGCCGTGGCCCCGCTCGGCGAGGAGCACGGCCTGGTCGAGCCGACCTCGTTCCTCGACACGTTCGCGCCTGCCGCCGCGACGCCGGCGAGCATCGGGGGGCGCGTCTACTTCGTCCCCTCGCGCCTGAGCACGCTCTGCCTGTGCTACTCCAAGGCGCGCGTGGCCGACGCCGTCGCGCACGCCGGCGAGGCGCGCGTCCGGGTCGAGGGGTGGCTGCGCGAGGTCAACGGCATCGGCCTGCCGGCCGACTACCGGCTCGAGGACGACCCCTCGCAGTGGGACTCGTACGACCTCCTGTTGGTCTCCGCCTACTGGGCGTCGTCGCCGTTCGTCGACGGGACCGCGCCCCGCGTCGCGCACGTCGCCGCACCGGCGGCCGCGCTCGGCTTCGACCTCGCGGCGCGTTCGTACTCGATGGGCGGCCAGGACGACGCCCTGCTTGCGCTCGACGGGTTCGGCATCCGCGACGCGCTCGCCTGGGAGTCGCTGTATTTCGCGCACGGCCTGTACGACTCCGCGATGGTCGCCGAGGCGTGGGACGAGGACCACGTGGTGGCAGCAGTGGCCGCGGGGCGCATCTGGCTCGCGGCGCTCGAGCCCGCGCGCATCCTCAGGCTCCACGGCCTCGCCGGCGCGGCGGACTCGACCGGGCGGCGCGTGAATGCGGACATCGGGCTCGCGCGCCT
>JBKJJJ010000169.1:0-6895 GCA_046598045.1 Candidatus Eiseniibacteriota bacterium | reverse complement strand
ACGAGCAACCCGTGGTGTAGAGCGTCCCGTCCGGAATGTCGAAGCCTCCGGTGTAGCACCCGCACACGTGCGGCGGGTCGGATGCGACCGTGGTGTCGACCTTCGCCGCCGGGGTGCAGTAGGTGACGTCCTGGGGCATGTGGAGGCAGCTCGTGTTGCAGGCCGCGGCCGCGGCGCGGGGCGCGATGCCGAGGATCGCGAGCAGGAGCAGAACAGGCATGAGGCGTCGCAAGAGCGGTCTCCCGGCTCGGGTTGAGTGGTCAGGATCGGGGCAGGGAGTATGCGCCGGCGCGGGACGGCCCGGCAACGCAAAACCGCCCGGCCCCGAGACTCGGAACCGGGCGGCGGCTTGTCGCGAAGAGTGGTGGCTACTTCGCCGGCGCAGCGGCCCCCGCCATCATCTCCCCGAGCATGACCTCGGCGTCGCGCGCGAAGGTCGTCTCCTTGTACTCGTTCGCCACCTTCTCGTAGAGCGCCTTCGCCTTGTCGGCCTGGTTCGCGTTGCGGTAGGCGCGCGCGGCGGACATGTAGAGATCGGCGGTGGAGTTGCGGTCGGGCGCATTGGGGGCGAGCTCTTCGTACATCTTCGCGGCGCCTGCGAAGTCGCGCTTGGACTCGAGCGCGGCGGCGAGGCTCTGCTGGACGGCGCCCTTGATCGGCGAGTCGGCGCGTTCGTGCGTCAGGTATTCCTTGTAGAGCGTGGCCGCGCTGTCGAACGAACCAGACCAGAACAGCGCGTCGCCCTTCATGCGGCGGGCGTCGTTCGCGGCGTGGGTGGTCTTGTAGTCGCTCAGCACCTGGTCGGCGAGCTGGATCGTGCGGTTGTAGCCGCCCTGCCAGTAGTTCGCGCTGGCCTCGGCGAGAATGCGGTTGGCCTTGCCCTCGGCCTCGGCCTGCGCCTTGCTGATCAACACCGTGACCAGCGCGGCGACCACGGCGGCCCCCACGACGATCCCGACGATGCGCAGGTTCTGCTGCACCCAGTCCGTCACCTGGAACGCCTTGGTGACGAGCACGTCTTCCCGCATCTCGCGATGGGCGCTGCGTTCAGTCGTCTTGGTCAGTCGATCGGACACGCGTTTGCCTCCAAAAAAGGACCGAAGCGGGCTGTCCCACGAGGAGCCGGGGCGGTCCCACTTCGCGCGCGCAGTATAGCCAAGGCGTCCGGCCCCGCTCAACCGCCTTTTCGGCGGCGCGCAGCGGGCTTCTTGAGGGTGCCCGCCGTTCCGGCCCCGTCGGGCGCGGCCGGACGGGCCTTGGCCGGGCGGTCGGAGGGCTTGCGCCCGCGGCAGCGTCGGCAGACCAGGCCCGAGGCCTCCCACCAGAACTCGCCGGCGGCGCGGCCGCACAGCGGGCAGGGCGGGCGCACGAGGCTTCCGCCGGCGAGATCGACCTCGACCTCGAGCGCGCCCACCGGCTTGCCGCCCTTGGACAGCGCGTAGGTGACCGGCTGGCGCGGGCGCGCGATCTCCTCGATGCCCCACAGCCGGACGGCGATGTGCGGCTCGTAGCGGTTGCGCACAGCGCGCGTGCGGCGGCCCCATTCCAGCTTGAGCGCGGCCTCGGTCGCGGGCTCCTCGCCCTCGCCCTCCTCGTTCTTGCGGCGGCGGCGGCGGTCGCGCTCCTCCTGGATGCGCGTCTGGTAGAACGTGTTGAGCCGCAGCAGGTCGCGCTCGCGGCCCTCCTCGGCCTTCTTCTTCCAGCGCACCGCGCGCGGCTCGAGCACGCGCTCGAGCCAGGCCTGGGACTCAGCCCACAGCGCCGCGCGCTCCAACGGGGCGGGCTCGAAGCCGGGCGGGAACCCGGGCTCGAGTTCGGCGCGCTTGCGCTCCTCGGGCTCCCAGAAGTCGAAAATCGGCCCGCGCGGGTCGACGAGGATCGAGCGCAGGTCCTGCTCCGGGCTTCCGCCCTCGAACGTCAGCGTGGTGTGGAACCCGACCAGCAGCGCGTGCCGCGGCGCGCCGAGTTTGGGCGCGGCGGCATCGACGTCGTGCAGCACGAGCCCCTCCCCCGCGAGCGCGCGCGCGTCCACGCCGGGGCGCGCGACCGCATGGAAGCGCGCGATGTGGCCCCCGCCGCGCGCGGTCTCGAGCAGGCGCAGCCCGGCCACGCTGCCGGGCGCGGCGAACACGCCCGCCCGCGGCAGCGTCATGCGGTCGGGATCGAAGATCAGGCGGTAGGTCTGGCGGCGCCACTTCTTCGCCAGGTCGGCGGGCAGCGCGACCTCCCAGTCGAGTGGGCCGCGCGCTTCGAGCGTCGCGCCGCGCGCGACCAGGAAATCGAGCGCGAAGGTCTCGAACGGCGTGCGCATGTCCTCCAAGGGCTTGTCGGTCGCGCTCATGAGCGCTCCTCCGGCAGCAGCGCCTTCTGCAGGTCCTGCTCCTCCTGGTAGCGCTTGCGCGCGGCGGCGAGGCGGGCCGCAAACTCGCCGTACTTCTTCGAGCGCTGATCCTCGTCCTTGCTCTCGACCCAGATCTTGAACACCTCGTCCTCGAACGAGCCCTCCGGTTCCCAGTGCCCGAGGATCTCCTCGACCTCGCCCACGACGAGCTCGAACAGGTGGATCTTCTTCTCGAGGATCTCCATCACGTACGACTCGATGGTGTCGCGCGCGACGAGGTTGAAGATCGACACGTCGCTGGTCTGCCCGAGACGGTGCACGCGGCCGATGCGCTGCTCGACGCGCATCGGGTTCCACGGCAGGTCGTAGTTGACGACGATGTGCGCGAACTGGAGGTTGCGCCCCTCGCCGCCGGTCTCGGTCGAGATCAGGAAGGGGATGGGGCCGCGGAAGCGGTCGAGCGCCTCCTCCTTCTCCTGCCAGGTCTGCTCGCCGTGGAACACCTGGTTCGGGATGCCCTCGGCGCTGAGCGCCTTCGCGATCTCCTCCTGGCTGGCGCGGAACTGGGTGAACACGATCGCCTTGTCGTCGAGGCTCTTGAGCAGCTTGACGAGCGCGCGCACCTTGGTGTGGTCCTCGAGCTTCGCGGCGCGCTCGGCGAGCGCCTTGAGCGCCCTGGTCTCGAGGCCGGTTTGCGCCTTGTTCGCCAGGTGCGTGAGCGTCTTGCGCGCGGCGGCGATGCTCGAGCCCAGCTCCTTCTGCAGCACGACGAGCGTGAAGTACCAGCGCCGCGCGACGTCCTGGTCCCCCGCCTCGATGGTGCGGATCACGAAGTCGGACACGTCGTGATAGAGCTGCGACTCTTCCTCGGAAAGCTCGAGCGTGATGGTCTTGACCTGGCGCTTCGGGAACTTGAGGTTCGTGTGCGCTCGCTGGGCGCGGATCATCACGCTCGCGAGCAGCTGGCGCAGCTTCTCGGTGTTGCGCGGCTTGAGCTTGTCGCCGGCGGTCATGAACTCGGCGCGGAACTGCGCGAACGTGCCGACCGCGCCCGGGCGCAGCAGCGTCACCAGGTTGTAGAGCTCACGCAGGTCGTTCTGCACGGGCGTGGCGGTGAGCAGCAGCAGGTAGCGGGAGCCCAGCTCGTTGATGAACTTCCAGCCGAGCGTCAGGTGATTGCGCAAACGGTGCGCCTCGTCGACGATCACGAGGTCGAAGCCCACGCGCCGCACGCGGCTCCTGTGCCGGGCGTGGCGCGCGGTCTCGAGCGAAGCGATCACCAGCGGGTGCGAACCCCATGCCCCCTCGGCGCCGCGCGAGACCACGAAGTCCATCTCGAACTTCTCCTTGAGCTCCTCGGCCCACTGCTCGCACAGCGATGCCGGCGTGAGCACGAGCGCGGTGCGGATCTGCCCGCGCAGCAGGTACTCCTTGAGGATGATGCCGGCCTCGATGGTCTTGCCGAGACCGACCTCGTCGGCGAGCAGCGCGCGGCCGCCGAGGTCGCGCAGCACGCGCAGTGCGGCCCGCATCTGGTGGGGAAACTTCTCGACGCCGCGCAGCGACTCGAGCGAGAGCAGGCGGTCGGCCGCGGCCCACGCCGACAAGCGCTCCGCGCGAAAGCCGGCGGTGAACAGGTCGGGCGAGCCGGCCTCGCCGGTCGACCAGCGCTCGACCAGCGCCTGGGAGGCCTCGTCGGCCCGCCAGACCGAGTCCCGGGAGGACTCGCGGTTCGCGCGCTCGGCCTCTGCCTCGGCCTCCTCGAGCGCGGCCTCGGCATCGTCGTCCGCCGGCGTCGCGCCGGCGGCCTCGGTCGCCGCGGGCGGCGGGGCCTGTTCCGCGCCCTCTCCCGCCGGCTCCCACGCGATGCGCGCGGAGAGGCGCTTGAGCTCGGTCCCGAACACCACCTCGAGCACGTCGGACCCCCGGCCGTGGCGAACCTCGACGATGAGGCCCACCCCGAACTTGGGATGCACGATGCGCTGCCCGACGGTGTAGCTGGTGGCCGTGGTCATCTCCTGTTCCTGCCGTCCTTTCCGGGGCCAGTCGCGGTCCCGCCGCAACCTCCCCTCGATTCGATGCACGCGAGGGCGTGAGTGCTCGTCATCATCGCCCGGCGCGGCGATCGCAAGTGTTCAACCTGTGTCAAGGCGAGGTGTAGAAGTTGAACCCGAGGCCGACTTGCACGTCGTGGTTCAGCTTGCTGCGCAGGAGCACACCATGGTACCGCACACCGAGGTCGAGCGACAGCGTGCGGTTCATCCAGTATTCGAGTCCTGCGCCCACCTTGAATACACCCCCGTCGCCCGGATAGTACTTGCCGCCGCTCTTGTCGGTTTCGCGCGTCTGCGCCAGCCCGGCCCCGAGCTGGACATACTTGGGCACGCGCGAGCGCACGCCGGCAAACTTGGTGAAGTCGAGCGTGGTCACGATGACTTGCAGTCGATCGAGAAACTGGGTGCTGTCGCCCGCCGCGATGCCCGACCCCGCCGCGAAGTTGTGCGCCTCGAAGCTGACGCCGATCGCCTGGTCGGACGCGGTGCGATAGCGCACGTTGAACGCCGCGCCCGGGCCGCCGTTGAAATCGTGGGCGAGCGCGCCCCCGAGCAGGCTGCCGTAGAGCAACTGCCCGCCGAGGCTGACCGTGCCCTGGCGCACCGGGCGCGGGCGCCAGGACGTGGCGGCCGCGGGCGCCGCGGCCTTGTCCTGGGCGAGCGCGGGCCGCGCGATCGATCCCAGGGAGAGCGCAATCAGGACGAGCGCGACCTGCGTCGCGGGATTCCGGCGTCCACTTCCAACCATGGTTCCTCCTTCGGCCGCGCGGGCGCGGCGGGCCTCACGGCCGTGGGTGAAACTGCTTGTGGACCTCGAGCAGGAAGCTCCGGTCCACGGCGGTATAGATCTGGGTGGTGACAACCGAGGCGTGCCCGAGCAGTTCCTGCACGACCCTGAGATCCGCGCCGCCCGCGAGCAGGTGCGTGGCGAACGAGTGGCGCAGCACGTGCGGGCTCACGCGACCCGCCAGCCCGGCCGAGCGCGCATAGCCCGCCAGGATCTTCCAGAACCCCATGCGCCCGAGCCGGCGGCCCCAGCGATTGAGGAACAGCGCCTCCTCGCTCGCGCGCCGAGCGAGCTTCGTGCGGCCGGCGTCGAGGTAGGCCTGCAGCGCCTCGCCCGCCGGGCGGCCGAACGGGACGATGCGCTGCTTGTCGCCCTTGCCGAGCACGCGCACCGCGCGGTCCTCCCACAGGACCGCCGAGCGGTCGAGACCCACCAGCTCGCTCACGCGCAGCCCGCTGGCGTAGCCCAGCTCGAGCAGCGCGCGGTCGCGCAGCGCGAGCGGGCCGGTGCCCGCGGGTTGCGCGAGCAGGCGCTCGATCTCCTCGATCGCCAGCGCCTTCGGCAGCCGCCGCCCGAGCTTGAGCGCGGGCAGGCGCGCGGCCGGGTCCACGCTCGCCATCCCGGAGCGCAGGCAATGCGCGTGGAAGCCCCGCAGCGCCGAGCGCCTGCGCGCGAGCGTCGCGGCGGCCGCCCCGGCGCGCCGGAGCATGAGCAGGTAGTCGGCGACGTCCTGCGGCTTCACGGCGTCGGGCGCCTTGAGGGCGCGTGCGCGCAGGAAGCCGAGGTAGTCCTTGAGATCGTAGCGATACGCCGCCGAGGTGCGCGGCGAGACGCGCTTGAGCAACGCGAGGTTGTCGAGCCACGCGCGCGCGGCACGGTCGAACCCGTCCTCGGGGATCCCCCGGCGCGCCTCGGCGTCCGCGAGCGCCTTGCTCTTTCTCAGCGTCACGCGCGCCTCCCCTCGAACGGGGGCAGATCGAGCGCCGTCTGCCCGGCCTCGAGGGCGAGCAGGCGCGGCGTCCAGCCGCGGGCGCGTCCCGTGGCTCCGTCCTGCGCGCGCGCGAGGATCACGCGGTGATCGGGCACGAGCAGGCGGAACGGGTTGCTCGCCAGCGCCGTCCCCACCGCGTGGGCATGGCGCGGGCTCGCGATGCGGCGTGCCAGCTCCTTGTAGGGAATGCGCGTGCCATAAGGGATCGCGCGCGCGGCCTCGTAGACCGCCTGCCGGAACTCCGACAGGCCGGCGGGATCGATCGCCCAGCGCGCGAGCTTCGGGTTGCGCCCGGCGAGGTAGCGCTCGAGGTCGTCGAGCAGGCCCTTCGACGCGCCCAGGTCGTGCGCGAGCCGGACCGCCCGCCGCGTACGCACGTCCTCGGAAAGCTTTCCGACCGGGTCCGCGCCCAACACGACCGCGAGCACGCCGTCCTCGCCGAGCGCGACCCACACCCGCCCCCACGCGGTGCGGCGCGCCCCGTAGTGCACGGTCGCGGGCTTCACGCCGGTCCGCCCGGCGCATGCTCGGCGAGGTAGCGAAGGACCTTCTCGGCCACGACCATCGGAACGCGCGCGCGCTCGGCGATCGTGGCCGCGTCGGCGTCCGCGAGTGCGGCGACCGAGCCGAACGCGGTCAGGAGCGCGCCCCGCCGCGCCGGCCCGATGCCCGGCACATCGTCGAGCGCGCTCCGGATCGTGCGCTTGCTGCGCAGCGTGCGG
>JBKJJJ010000115.1:0-5078 GCA_046598045.1 Candidatus Eiseniibacteriota bacterium | reverse complement strand
ACGACACCTGGGGGCTCGGGCTCAGCGGTACGCCCGCCTGGTCGCGCGCCGATCTCGCTTCGGCGCTCCATCCGGTTCCCCGGTCCGACCACGTCCTGATTGCCGATCCGCCGGCCGACCGGCTGGTGCTGTTCGGCGGCCGGGACCTGAACAACTTCTACAACGACACCTGGACGTTCGACCTGGCGACCGGGAAGTGGCTCCCGCTCAGTCCGGCCGGGACCCCTCCGACGCCGCGCGAGGCGATGGCTGGCGTGTTCGATCCAGTGCGCGATCGCCTGCTGGTCTTCGGCGGATGGAACGGTGGTGCCTCGCTCAGCGAGCTCTGGTCACTCAGCCTCGGGCCGACGCCCACCTGGACGATGCTCACGCCCCTGGGATCGCCGCCGCAGGCCCGCTACGCGCACTCCATGGTCTACGACCCCGTGCGCGACCGCATGCTCGTGTTCGGCGGCTTCAACGGCTTCAGCAGATTCAACAACGTGTGGGCGCTCAACCTGTCCGGCACTCCGACGTGGGTGCTGTTGACGCCGGCTGGATCTCCCCCGAATCCGCTCACGGGACACGACGCGATCTACGATCCGATCCGCGACCGTATGCTCGTATTCGGCGGTTACGACGGTGGGGTTCACAACTGGGTCTACGCGCTCGCGCTCGCGCCGGCGACCCCGGCGTGGTCGGCGCTGTCGCCCACCGGCGGGCCGCCGAAGGCGCGGGACTTCTCGTTCAGTACCTACGACCCGGTGCTCGATCGCCTCGTGATGTTCGGCGGCAACACCGGGTCCATTGCGTTCGAGGATACCTGGGCGCTCAACTGGAACCAGGTGCCGACCCCGACGCTGCTCTCGTTCGCGGACGAGCAGACCGCGCCGGGCGCGGTGACGCTTACGTGGTTCACGCCGGATGGGCCCGGGCAGCAGGCGAACGCGTATCGCCGCTCCGAGGGTATGGACTGGCAAGCGCTCGCGCCGATCGAGTCCGATGCCTCCGGGCGCTTCGTGCTCGAAGACCGGATTGCCGCGGGAGGGCGTTACGCTTATCGTCTGGGCATCCTGGGCGCCGGCGGCGAGACGTTCACCGAAGAGCACTGGGTGCAGGTTCCGGGCACGATCGCTTTCGGCCTCGCTGGTGTATGGCCGAATCCTTCGCCGGGTCGCCTCCAGGTGTCGTTCCGCCTCGTGGACGCCCGCCCGGCAGCGCTCGACCTGCTCGACGTTCGCGGGCGCCGGGTCCTGCACAGGGACCTCGCCGCGTTCGGTCCCGGCGAGCACGCCGTCGAACTCGACCGCCAGGGCGATCTCGCTCCCGGCGTCTACGTGATTCGGCTCTCCCAGGGCGACCGGGTCGAGCGCCGAAAGATCGCAATCGTTCGCTGAGGCTGCGCCCCGGGGCGCCGCCGCCGTCCAGGGGGGCGCTTGTTCTACGCGGTGGATTTCGCCTGCAATGATCAGGATGCGCTGCAGGCGCAGCTGAACCGGATCTGCGATTACGAGCACGACGTCGAGACCAAGGTCCTGCACCGGGAACGGATGAACCTGTTCTTCCTCCTGGTGCAGGACCTGATCAAGAGCGGCGTGATCACCGCCTTCGACTCCGCGCTCGACATCGGCTGCAACACCGGCATCTACTCGAAGATGATCTCCGACTTCGGCTACCGGCGCGTGCGCGGCATCGACATCGTGCCCGATATGATCGAGCGCGCGAACCGCACGTTCGGCATGGACGCGGGCGGGCGCGCGATCGCCTTCGACGTCGCCGACGCCGAGCGCCTCGAGCGCGACCTGAAGTACGACTTCATCCTCTGCACCGAGGTCATCGAGCACACCGCCCACCCCGAGCTCGTGGTCCAGAACATCAAGCGCATGCTGTCGCCCCGCGGCGTCGCCGTGGTCACGTTGCCGAACGCCTGGTCGTTTCCGTACCAGGCGGCCCGGCTCGCCTACGTGATCAAGCGCCCGCCCCGGAACCTGGAGTTCGAGGACCACCTCAAGTACCCGTTTCCGCGCTCGCTCAAGCTGCTGAAGGGCGACGGCCTTCGCCTCGTGCGCACGGACGGGGCGAATCTCCTGCTCGAGACGCACCTCTTGCGGCTGCTCTACGGCACGCCCGCGTTCGCGCCGTTCAACCGGCTGCAATTCCATCTCGGGCGGCTGTGGCCGTTCCGGTATTTCGCCCAGTTCTTCTTCATGGTCCTGGTGCGGGACGATGGCCCGGGCGGGGCCAATCCAAGGGCATAAGGGCGTCGGGGGAGACCGGACGGATCGCCGCCTTGACACCCGCACAATTGCCCGGCTACGATGCGGCGTCGTTACGGGGGCCCCGGGCCCCCATTCGTTTGGTGGGGTTGTAGTTCAGTTGGTTAGAACGCCTGCCTGTCACGCAGGAGGTCGCGGGTTCGAGTCCCGTCAACCCCGCCATTTTCATCCTTCGCCGCGCGGCGCGGTCGCTACCACGCCCCGCGGCGATTGCGTTTTACCCGCTCGAAACGCGGCTTCTGGGCCGGGGGTGAAAATCGTTGACCCCCCGGGTCGGGCCGATATACTGCCGACCGGTTTCAGTCTTTTCCGCACGGTGGTACGGTCAGGAAGGCGCCCGACAGGTGTCGGGCCCACCACAGGCAAGGTGCGACATGGAATTCCTCGGCATCTCCGAAAACGAAAGCGGCTTCGTCCACGCCAACCTGAAGTTCAATGGCGAGGATGAAGAATTCATCGACGACCTCGACGAGGACGAAGAGGACGACGACCTCGACTTGGACGAAGATGAAGACGATGACGACGATGACGACGACGATGTCGACTTCGACGACGACGACGACGACCTGGAAGAGGACGAAGAGTAGGTCCGAATCGGGTGGGTCGCCAGCGAACCTGCCGGCCGATCACCGGCGCGGGGGACGACCTCCCCGCGCCGTTGTTTTTTTTGAGAGGAGCGCTGCGATGAGCCGCAACCTGACGAGCACGAGGCCGCCCCACACCGTCGACTTCTGCTTCGGCGGCCTGGACGAGAGCCTGACCAACCTCGAGAAGGCGCACGCCGTGATCCTGCCCGTGCCCTACGACGGCACGGTCTCCTACATGAGCGGCGCCCGGCTCGGGCCGCGCGCGATCATCACGGCGTCGCAGTCGATGGAGCTGTACGACGAGGAGCTGGGCGCGTTCTACGAGCACGGGATCCACACGCTGCCCGACATGGAGATCGTCGCCGATCCCAAGGCGATGGTCGACCGCGTCGAGGAGGCGGTGACGTGGGGCCTGGACCTCGACAAGATGGTGATCACGCTCGGCGGCGAGCACTCGATCACATCCGGCCCGGTGCGCGCCTACGCGAAGAAGTATCCCAAGCTGAGCGTGCTCCACTTCGACGCGCACGGCGACCTGCGCAACGAGTTCCACGGCACGCCCTACAGCCACGCCTGCGTCATGCGCCGCGTGCGCGAGATCGTGCCCGCCGTACAGGTCGGCATCCGTTCGATCTCCGAGGAGGAGGCCGAGCTCATCGCCGAGAAGAAGTGGCCCGTGTTCAGCGCCCGCAGGACGCGCTCGATGGCGGGCGACTACTCGCGCATCGTCGACGCGCTGACGGACGACGTCTACATCACGGTCGACCTCGACTGCTTCGACCCGGCGACCGTGCCGGGCGTCGGCACGCCCGAGCCGGGCGGCCTCGACTGGTACGAGCTGACCGGGATCGTCGCGCAGGTCGCGAAGAAGCGCCGCATCGTGGGCTTCGACATCATGGAGCTGATGCCGCTCGGCGGACAGATCCGCAGCGACTTCCTCGCCGCGCGCCTGACCTACCGGATCTGGGGCTGGTCGCTGGTCTCGCAGGGCAAGCTCGAGCCGCCGGGCGACGACGGACCGCTGTGAGCACCGCCACCGCGACCTACCCGGTCCTCCGGCTCAAGAAGAACCAGGACCGCCGCGTGCGCGCCGGGCACCCCTGGATCTTCTCGAACGAGATCGACGGCGTCGAGGGCGAGCCGCCCGACGGCGCGATCGTCGACGTCGTGGACTCGCGTGGCGCGTACCTCGGCCGCGGCTACGTCAATCGCCACTCGCTGATCGCCGTGCGCCTCCTGACGCGCAGCCGCGACGCGATCGACGGCGCGTTCTTCCACAAGCGGATCGCGCGCGCCGCCCTCTACCGCGAGCAGCTGTTCCCGACGTCGACCACCTACCGCGTGATCTCGAGCGAGGGCGACTTCCTGCCCGGCCTCACGGTCGATCGCTACGACGACGTGCTCTCGGTCCAGATCACGACGCTCGGCATCGAGCAGCGCAGGGACCTCGTCAAGGCCGCGCTGATCGAGCAGTTCGACCCGCGCGCGATCATCCTGCGCAACGATGCGCCGCTGCGGAAACTCGAGGGCCTGCCGCTCGAGACGCTGGTCTGGCACGGCGACTACGCGCCGCCGGTGTCGATCGACGTCGACGGGCTGATGTATCACGTCGACCCGATGGGCGGGCAGAAGACCGGATTTTTCCTCGACCAGCGCACGAATCGCCGCCTGCTCGAGGGCCGCGTGGAGGGCGCGCGGGTGCTCGACCTGTTCGCCTACACCGGCGCATGGGGACTCGAGGCGCTGCGCCATGGCGCCGAGAGCGTGCTGTTCGTCGACGGCTCGGAGTCCGCGCTCGCGCTCGCACGCGAGAACGTCGAGCTCAACGGGCTCGGTGACCGCGCCCAGTACCACGTCGAGGACGTGTTCGGCGCGCTGCCGCGCATGGCCGGCGCACGCGAGCGCTACGACTGCGTCGTGCTCGATCCGCCCGCACTGGTCAAGAGCCGCGCGCGCCTCGCCGAGGGCCTCAAGGGCTACCGCGAGCTCAACCGGCGCGCCATGAGCCTCCTGCCCGACGGCGGCTGGCTGTTCACGAACTCGTGCTCGTTCCACGTCTCGCCCGAGGATTTCCTGCGCGTGCTCGGCGAGGCCGCACGCGACGCGCGCCGCCCGTTCCGCTTCCTGCAATGGGGGGCGCAGGCGCCCGACCACCCGGTTCTGCTCGCCGCCCCCGAAACGTCCTACCTCAAGTGCGCGGTGCTACGGGCGGTTTGAGCGTGCGCGCGTTGCTCGC
>JBKJJJ010000147.1:0-2508 GCA_046598045.1 Candidatus Eiseniibacteriota bacterium | reverse complement strand
CGGTCATGGACATCCTTTGGTCGAAGGCAACACTCATCACATTGCCGACCAGGCTTCCCGGCGCACCACTATGAGTCTATCGGCTCCAGGCTCTGACTCATTCTGGCCCGCGAACTCATGGTCTGACGGCAACGAACCTGAAAGTCATCGAGCGCTTGGAGCGCCCAATACCCTTGGCATTTCAATCACTATGACTCAGCCGTGGAAGCGATCTGCTCCCGATTACCCCTCGGGCGGAGGCCGTGCCCCAACGAGGGCAGCCCAGCCATCTGGAGGCAAGGTGCGGTACATTTCTAGAGGTGAGCCGGGAAGCCTGGTCGGTATCGATTTCGCGCACCTACTCCGAGGATGACGACCATGACTTCCCAACACCGCAACGACCTTCCATTCGACGCCTTGGTTACTTGCGCTTCATGTCAACTCAAGTACTCCTTTGAAGGCCGCCTTCCTGGGCGTCGCCGCCCTTGGCGGGAGGGCATTGTCACTGGCATCCTTCTGGCGCTTAGCTACGACGCGTGGCTCTTGTTTCACGACGGCGGCGCAGTTATCGCGGTCGTCAGTCTCATAGCCGTCGGCACCTGGATGTGGTGGCGATGGGAAGTTGGCTGCTCAAGTTGCGCCGGACTACGACGGCAGCGCGGCGCGCAACCACCCCGCAGTCATGGGCCGTCAGGATCTGTCCTTGGCGCGGATTGAAACCCAGCCCGGCGCCGGCCCGGTGATCTGCTCCGGTGAGGCCGACTTATCCACGTCTGTTTGGATACCCCCACTGGGTACATGAGAGCGCCCCTGACCGACGTTTCCGCTGGTCAGGGGCCTAACGCGCACGTGGTGGCAGGTGAAGTGTCCTGGTTCAGGACATCCCGGACAGGTGTCTCACGACATGCCGGACTGATGTCTCCAGAGATCCCGGACTGAGCCCCTGCCCGCCGCCAGCGTGCGGGCATGTCAACTACCCGATTGCTGATCACCGCCGTGGTGGTCGAGAACCGTCCTGTCGCTGAGGTCGCCCCCCAGTACGGCGTCTCCAAGTCCTGGCTCTATGAGCTGCTGGCCCGCTACCGCCTGCAGGGCGAGGCGGTCTTTGAGCCCGGCTCCCGACGGCCCAGGTCCAACCCGAACGCGACTCCCGCCGCGGTGGTCGCGCTGATCGTGGAGCTCCGCGAGAAGCTGACCGCCGCCGGCCTGGACGCAGGCCCGGACACCATCAGGTGGCACCTGGAACACCACCACCATCTGAGGGTGTCGCGGGCCACCGTGGCCCGGCGTCTGGTCAAGGCCGGTTTGGTGGTCCCGGAGCCGAAGAAGCGACCCAAGTCCTCCTACATCCGTTTTCAGGCCGCGATGCCCAACCAGACCTGGCAGTCCGACTTCACCCACTTCCGGCTCACCGGTCCCGACGGCAGCCAAGGCGCCGACAGCGAGATCCTGACCTGGCTCGATGACCACTCCCGCTACGCCCTTACGGTGAGCGCACACCACCGGGTCACCGGCGCGATCGTGCTCGCACAGTTCCGCAAAACCGTCACAGCACACGGGATCCCGGCCTCCACCCTGACCGACAACGGCATGGTGTTCACCACCCGGCTGGCCGGCGGCAAGGGCGGCCGCAACGAGCTCGAGCACGAACTGCGCACGCTGAGCGTGATCCAGAAGAACTCCCGACCCAACCATCCGGCCACCTGCGGCAAGGTCGAACGGTTCCAGCAGACCATGAAGAAGTGGCTGCGCGCCCAGCCCGACCAGCCAACCACGATCGCCGAGCTCCAGAGCCTGATCGACGCCTTCGTCCTGGAGTACAACCACCACCGCCCGGACCGGTCCCTGCCCCATCAGGGGACCCCGGCCACCGCCTACACCAACCGGCCCAAGGCGACCCCGACCCAAGGCAGCCGAGACCACGACACCCACGACCGGGTCCGACGCGACCGCGTCGACAAGTCCGGGAAGATCACGCTGCGCCACCAGGGCACGCTCTACTCCATCGGCATCGGACGAACCCACGCCCGAACCCACGTCATCGTCCTGGTCCAGGACCTCGACATCCGCATCACCGACGCCGCCACCGGCGAACTTCTCCGAGAACTCGTCCTCAACCCGAACAAGCGCTACCAAGGCACCGGCCGACCACCCGGCCCCAACCGCTGAAAACCAAGGACGGCCGAACCCACAACTATTGGGTTCGGCCGTCCAGGATGTCCTGAGACATCACAAGAGTCGGGGTGACAGGATTTGAACCTGCGGCCTCTTCGTCCCGAACGGGGGACCACAGTTCGCTGCCGTGCCGTTGAGCACGGGCGGCGGCGTTCTGAGCACGGGAGCGGTGCGTCTGGTTCGCCCAGTGCGGCCGGGTGGTCTTGGGTTGTTCCCTTTCTGATCCCTGGCTTCAGGTCCGGTTCGGAGGGATCGACGGGAACTCATGGGCGTGGGTCAAGCCCCCGGATCCCCACGACCATGAGTTCCCGTCGATCCCTCCGAACCGGACCTGAAGCCAGGGATCAGAAAGGG
>JBKJJJ010000133.1:0-9076 GCA_046598045.1 Candidatus Eiseniibacteriota bacterium | reverse complement strand
GGCCGTGGGAGTACGCGTCCTCGAAGGACAAGCCGGCGGAGGCGTTCGGGCACTTCGCCACCGTGTGGCAGCGGGGGACCGACCACAGGTGGCGCGTGCTGATCGACGAGGGCCACTCCTGCGCGCAGCCCCCCCCCGAATCGCTCGCCTGGGCCGTGGGGCGCGGGCGGCTCGGCGGAGGCAACGGGTTGCCCAAGTTGAGCGAGTTCGGCAAGCAGTTGAAGGATCTCCTCGCCACCGACGAGGCCTACTCGCACGCGCTCGCGGCGAAGGGGATGGGAGCGGCGCTCGCGGAGTTCGCGGACGAGGACGTGCTGCTCTATCGCGAGGAGAAGCCGGCGATCGTCGGTGCCTCGGCGGCCGGCCAGCAGCTGGCGCACGAGTGGGACGCCGGCGCCGAGGGCTGGACCACGACCGTGGGTGCGGTCTCCAAGGCGATCGACCTGGCCTACACCTACGGCTCGGTCGCCGTGCCCGCGAAGGACCCGGCCGCGAAGTCGAGCCGGAAGATCTTCCGCATCTGGCGCCGCGACAAGGAGGGCCCATGGAGGCTGGCGCTCGACGTGACGAACCCCCTGCCGCCGCCGCCCGCGCCGCCGAAGCCGCCCAAGCCGGCCAAGCCGCCGAAGGGCGCGTCCGCGCGCTGATCGGCGCCCCGCAACCGCTTGCCGGACCGCATCCGGGGCCCCTCCACCGCACTTGAGCGGAGGGGCCTCGGGCCTATAGAATGTCCGTGTCCGACCCGCCCCCGTTCGGTTCCCTCGGCGCGGGTCGTCCGGCGACCCCATTTTCGCTTCGTCAACCAGCGCCGCACCCGAACGATCCCGCCGCGGATCCGGAGACCGCATGTCCCAGGTCGTCGAGCAGCTTTTGCGCGAAGAGCATCATTCCGTGCGCGATACCGCGCGCAAGTTCGCCCTCGAGGTCGTCGCCCCGGGCGCGGGGGAGCGGGACGAGAAGGAGGCGTTCGGGCACGATCTCGTGCGCCGCATGGCGGACCTCGGGTTCCTCGGGCTGCCCTACGCCGAGGAGTACGGCGGCGCCGGGCTCGACACGCTCGCCTACTGCATCGCGGTCGAGGAGATCGCGCGCATCGACGCCTCGCTCGCGATCACGCTCGCGGCGCACGTGTCGCTCGGCTGCGGCCCGATCGCCGCGTTCGGTACCGAGGCGCAGAAGCGCAAGTACCTCGTGCCGATGGCGTCGGGCAAGGTGCTCGGCGCGTTCGGCCTGACCGAGCCCAATGCCGGCTCCGACGCCGGCGGCACCCAGACCACTGCCGTGCGCGAGGACGGCGGCTGGCGCGTCAACGGCACGAAGATCTACATCACGAACGGCTCGGTCGCGGGTACGATCGTGTTCACCGCGAAGACCGACAAGACGAAGGGGACGAAGGGCATCAGCTCGTTCATCATCGCGAGCGACACCCCGGGCTTCAAGGTCGGCAAGCACGAGAAGAAGATGGGCCTGCGCTCCTCCGACACGGTCGAGCTGCACTTCGAGAACATGTTCGTGGCGGGCGACCAGTTGCTCGGCGACGAGAACAAGGGCTACTCGCAGTTCCTGCAGACGCTCGCCGGCGGGCGCATCTCGATCGGAGCGATGTCGCTCGGGATCGCGCAGGGCGCGTACGACCTCGCGGTCAAGTACGCGATGGAGCGCAAGCAGTTCGGCAAGCCGATCGCCGAGTTCCAGGCGGTGCAGTTCATGCTCTCCGACATGGCGCTCAAGATCCAGGCCGCGCGTCACCTCGTGTACGACGCGGCGTGGCGCAAGGACCATGGCGTGCCGTACGGCAAGGAGGGCGCGATGGCGAAGCTGTTCGCGTCCGAGGCCTCGACCTGGTGCGCCGACCGCGCGATCCAGATCCACGGCGGCATGGGGTACATGCGCGAGATGCCGGTCGAGCGCTTCTATCGCGACGCCAAACTCATGGAGATTGGCGAGGGCACGAGCGAGATCCAGCGCATCGTGATCGCCAAGAGCCTGCTCAAGGAAGCCGGTTACGACTGGCAGGGAGAACGGGGATGAGCGTCTCGGCGGTGATCGTCTCGGGCGTGCGGACGCCCATCGGCAAGTTCCTCGGCGGGCTGTCGTCGCTCAAGGCGCCCGAGTTGGGCGCGATCGCGATCGCCGAGGCCATGAAGCGCGCGCAGATCGGCCCGAGCGACCCCGAAGAGGTCATCATGGGCCACGTCGTCCAGGGCGGCGTGGGCCAGGCGCCGGCGCGGCAGGCGCAGCTCAAGGCCGGCATCGACCCCGAGATCGGCGCGCTCACGATCAACAAGGTGTGCGGCTCCGGCCTCAAGGCCGTGATGCTCGCCGCGCAGGCGGTGCGCGCCGGCGACGCGAAGATCCTGGTCGCGGGCGGAATGGAATCGATGTCGAACGTGCCGCACTACCTCTTCACCGGGCGCACCGGCGTCAAGCTCGGCGACACCACGCTGGTCGACGGCGTCGTCAAGGACGGGCTGTGGTGCTCGTTCAACAACTGCCACATGGGCGCGCTCGCCGAGTTCACCGCCGAGAACTCGCATATCACGCGCGAGCAGCAGGACCAGTTCTCGGTCGAGTCCCACCAGAAGGCGGCGGCGGCGACGGCGGCCGGCAAGTTCAAGCAGGAGATCGTCTGCGTGCACATCCCGCAGAAGAAGGGCGACCCGATCTGCATCGCCGACGACGAGCCGATCCGCCCGGACACCACGATGGACACGCTCGGCAAGCTCCAGCCCGCGTTCCAGAAGGGCGGCACGGTCACCGCCGGCAATGCGCCCGGCCTCAACGACGGCGCGGCCGCGCTGGTCGTGATGGAGGAGCAGGAGGCGAAGCGCCGCGGCCTCAAGCCGCTCGCGCGCATCACCGGCTACGCCACCGGCGGCGGCGACCCCAAGCGCCTGTTCTACGCGCCGATCGTCGCGGTCCACAAGCTGCTTCAACTCACCGGCAAGCCGCTCGACTCGTACGACCTGATCGAGGCCAACGAGGCGTTCGCGGTGCAGGCGCTGGCCGACGGCCAGGAGCTGGGCTGGGACTGGAAGCGCGTCAACGTGAACGGTGGCGCGGTCGCGCTCGGTCACCCGATCGGCGCCTCCGGTGCGCGCGTGCTGGTCACGCTGCTCCATGCGCTCGAGGACAGGGGCGGCAAGTCGGGCATCGCGACGCTCTGCCTCGGCGGCGGCAACGCCGTGGCGCTCGCGGTCGAGCGCGTCTAATGGAGAGCATCGCCGTCGTCGGCGGCGGCACGATGGGCAACGGCATCGCGCAGGTGTTCGCGGCAAAGGGCCACGACGTGCTCCTGCTCGAGGTCGACGACGGGCGCATCGCCCGCGCGCAGGGCGCGATCCGGTCCTCGCTCGACCGCATCGTCAAGAAGGGCGCGCTCTCCGAGGCCGAGCGCGATGCCACGCTCGGCCGAATCCGGGGCACCACGAAGCCGGGCGACCTCGCCGGCGTGGCGCTCGCGGTCGAGGCGATCCTCGAGGACCTGGCGCTCAAGCAGGAGGTGTTCCGGACGCTCGACTCCGTCCTTCCCGCGGACTCGATCCTCGCGTCGAACACGTCGAGCATCTCGATCACCGAGCTCGCGGCCGCCACCCGGCGCGCCGACCGCGTGATCGGCATGCACTTCATGAACCCGGTGCCGGTCATGCAACTGGTCGAGATCATCCGCGGTCTCGCGACCAGCGACGCGACCTACGCGCGCGTGAAGGCGCTGACCGAGGAGCTGGGCAAGACGCCGGTCGAGGTCATGGACTACCCGGGCTTCGTCTCGAACCGCGTGCTCATGCCGATGATCAACGAGGCCGTGTTCTGCCTGATGGAGGGCGTGGCCACGAAGGAGGCGATCGACTCGGTCATGAAGCTGGGGATGAACCACCCACTCGGACCCCTGGCGCTCGCGGACCTGATCGGGCTCGACGTCTGCCTCAACATCATGAACGTGCTGCACGACGGCTTCGGCGACTCGAAGTACCGCCCGTGTCCGCTGCTGCGTCAGATGGTCGCCGCCGGCCGCCTCGGCCGCAAGTCGGGTGCCGGCTTCTACGACTACGCCACCGCCTGAGCACCGCTCCCCGCGCATGAACTTCGACCTCTCCTCCGAACACGCCGCGCTCGCCGCGCGGGCGCGCGCGTTTGCCGACAGCCTGCGCCCCACGATCGCCGCGCTCGACGACGAGGAGCGCCTTCCGATCGAGCATGTGAACGAGCTCGCGGCGCTCGGGTTGTTGACCCCGCACTGGCCTTCCGGGGCCGGCGGCACGGTCGCGGGCGCGTCGGGCGCGTCGGGCACGTCGGGCGCGGCCGGCACGCCGCGCGACACGCTCGCCTATGCGCTCGTGCTCGAGGAACTCGCGCGGGTCTCGCCGGCGCACGCGATCCTGGTTTCGGTCCACGCCTCGCTCGTGGGCGTTCCGCTGCTGGCGTTCGGCAGCGAGTCGCAGAAGGCGCACTGGCTTCCGCGGATGGCACGGGGCGAGGCGCTGGGCGCGTTCGCACTCACCGAGCGCGAGGCGGGCAGCGACGCCGGCGCGCTCCGGACGACGGCGAAGCGTGACGGCGACTCGTACGTGCTCGAGGGCGAGAAGGTGATGGTCACGAACGGTGGTCCGGCGGGCGTGGTCCTGACCTTCGCCACGATCGATCCGGCGCTCGGCGCGAAGGGCGTGAGCGCGTTCCTCGTCCCGGGGGACGCGGCCGGGCTCGTGCGCGGCGCACGCGACCGCACGATGGGTTTGAGGCCCGCCGACGTGCGCGCGCTGCGCTTCGAGCGCGTGCGCGTGCCCGCCGAAGCCCGCCTCGGCGAGGAAGGCGAGGGCATCAAGATCGCGCTTACCGCGCTCAACACGGGGCGCATCGGCGTGGCTGCGCAATCGGTCGGCATCGCGGCCGAGATGGTCGACCGCGCGGTCACCTACGCGCGCGGGCGGCGGCAGTTCGGGCAGGAGATCGCGAAGTTCGGGGGCGTGGGCGAGATGCTCGCCGACATGGCGGTCGACCGCGAGGTCGCGCGGCTGCTCACCTACGAGGCCGCGTCCGCGCGCGATCGCGGCGAGGATTTCGCGCACCTCGCCGCGCGCGCGAAGTGGACCGCGAGCGAGGCCGCGTGCGCCAACGCCGACCGCTGTCTTCAGATTCACGGCGGCTGGGGCTACGACGTGTCGGTCGGCGTGGAGCGCTACCTGCGGGACGCGCGCGTGACGCGGCTGTACGAGGGCACGAGCGAAATGCAGAAGCTGCTGGTCGCCCGCCACGCGGTGGCGTCGGCATGAGCCTCGACTTCCGCCTGGGCGAGGATCACGCGCAGGTGCGCGCCATGGTGCGCGACCTGTGCGAGAGCGAGTTCGCCCCGCACGCCGCGCGCTGGGACCAGGAGAAGGAATATCCGGCCGAAGCGATGGCGCAACTCGCCGAGCTCGGCTTCTATGGCCTGCTCGTGCCCGAGGAACTGGGCGGCGTCGGCTACGACCCGATCGCCTACGCGATCACGCTCGAGGAGCTGGCGCGCGTGTCGGCCGGGCTGTCGGTGATGATCTCGGTGCACAACTCGGTCGGGGCGTGGCCGATCGTCAAGTACGGCAACGACGAGCAGAAGGCGCGCTTCCTGCCGGGCATCGTCTCGGGCACGCTCGCGGCGTTTTCGCTCTCCGAGCCGGGCGCGGGCTCCGACGCCGGCGCGCTGCGCTGCGCCGCGCGCCGGGACGGCGACCACTACGTGCTCGACGGCACCAAGAACTGGGTCACGAACGGGGCAGTCGCCGGCGCGATCGTGCTGTTCGCGCGCACGGATCCTGATGGCGGCAACAAGGGCATCACCGCGTTCGTGGTCACGCCCGATTTGCCCGGGTTCTCGGTCGGCAAGCACGAGGACAAGATGGGCCTGAGGGCGTCGGTCACGACCGAGCTCGCGCTCCAGGATTGCCGTGTCCCCGTCTCCAACCGCCTGGGCGAGGAGGGACAGGGCTTCAAGATCGCGATGTCCACGCTCGACGGTGGGCGCATCGGGATCGCGGCGCAGGCGCTCGGGATCGCGGGTGCGGCGTTCGAGGAGGCCGTGCGCTACTCGAAGACGCGCGAGACGTTCGGCAAGAAGCTCCACGAGCACCAGCCGGTCGCATTCATGATCGCCGAGATGGCACGCCGCATCGCCGCGGCGCGACTGCTCATGCTGCGCGCCGCGTGGAAGCGTGCGCAGGGACGGCCGCACCAGGTCGACGCCTCGATGGCGAAGCTCTATGCGTCCGAGGCCGCGACGTTCTGCGCGCACCGGGCGATCCAGATTCATGGCGGCTACGGCTACGTGAAGGAATACCCGGTCGAGCGTTATTACCGCGACGCGCGGGTGACCGAAATCTACGAGGGCGCGAGCGAGATTCAGCGATTGGTGATCGCGCGCGAACTCGTCAAGCAGGCCGAGGCCGCCGAGGCCGCGCACGCACAGGAGGCGGTCCGATGACCCCCCGCTCCAAAGTTGCCGTCGTCCGCACCACGCCGCAAACCGTGCTCAAGGACTACGCACGCGTCATGGACCTCGCCGGCATCCAGCAGGCGCTGCCGGTCGGGCCGGAGGTGTCGCTGCGCATCAACATCTCGTGGCACGTCTACATGCCCGCGTGCTCGACCACGCCGTGGCAGCTCGACGCCGTGATCGCGAAGCTGCTCGCGGACGGTCACGCGCGCGAGAAGATCTACGCGGCGCAGAACCGCACGGTCGTGGTCGATTGCCGCGTGGGCGCGGTCAACAACAACTTGCAGCCGGTGCTCGATCGCGCAGGCATCGAGATCCAGTATCTCAACGAGGCGCCCACGAAGTGGGTGAAGTACGAACCCAGGGCGAAGATGCGCGTGCTCAACGACGTCTTCCCGAAGGGCATCCTCGTCCCCGAGCGCCTGATCGGCTCGAACGTGATCCACATGCCGACGCTCAAGACGCATGTCTTCACCACGACGACCGGCGCGATGAAGAACGCGTTCGGCGGCCTGCTCCAGGAGAACCGCCACTGGACGCACGCCGTGATCCACGAGACGCTGGTCGACCTGCTCGCGATCCAGAAGGAGATCCACCCGGGCCTGTTCGCGGTGATGGACGGCTCGATCGCCGGCGACGGCCCCGGCCCGCGCGCGATGCGCCCGCAGATCGCGAACCTGCTGCTGGCGTCGAACGACATGGTCGCGATCGACGCCACCGCCGCGCGGCTGATGGGCATCGATCCCATGTCGTTGAAGTACATCCGGCTCGCGCACGAGGCCGGTCTCGGCGTCGGCGATCCGGCCGAGATCGAGATGGTCGGCGACGACGTCTCGGGCGTGAACCTGCATTTCTCGTCGAACGAGGACACGCTCGCGAGCCGCGGACAGAAATTGATTTATTGGGGGCCACTCAAGCCGCTCGAGCACTTCCTGCTGCGCACGCCGATCGTGCCCTGGGCGTTTGCCGCTTCGCGGCTGTATCACGATGCCTACTGGTACCCGTTCGTCGGCAAGCCGCGCGTGGAGAAGATCCTCGAGAGCGACTGGGGCAAGTTGTTCAAGGCCTACGGGGCGGGCCGGACCGTCGCCGACGACTGGGCGTCGGAGACCGCGGCAGGCGGGACGCCCTAGCCTAGCGGACGAGCACCAGCCGCTGATTGCGCTCGACCGCGCCGGCGGCGAGGTGGACGAAGTACACGCCGGGGGGTGCCGCGTGGCCCCCGTCGTCGAGGCCGTCCCAGCGTGCGCTGCCCGGGCCGGCCGGGCTCGAGCGGCGGCCCGACTGCACCAGGTGGCGCACCGCGCGGCCGCGCGTATCGAGCAGCGTGACCTCGACGCGCGCCGGCGCGGGCAGTGACCATGCGATCGTCGCCGCGCCGCGCGCAGGGGACGGACGCGGGGCGGCGAGGCGCACCTCACCGGCCGCCACCCCCACCGCGGGCGCGTCGACCGAAGGCGCATAGTAAATGATGCGGCGCACTTCGCCGGGGCCGCCGATCTCGCTCTCGAGCGACGTGTACCAGAGCGCGCCGTCCGGGCCGACCTCGACGTGCGTGATCCAACTCGCGCCGGTCTCCCAGTTCTCCGCGTCGGGCTGCCCGGGCAGGGCCGGCGCCGTCGCCCACGCGGGGCCCGACGGGACGATGTTCTTCACCAGCGAGCGCCACGTGTCGCCCACGAAGATCGTGCCCTCGAACGACGCCGGATACGGCGAGGCGGCGCCGGGTGGCGCGTGATACGCCGGCCCCCCGACGATCGCCCATCCCGGCGTGACGTGCGGGTAGGCGAAGATCGGGGCCGCCAGGTTGACCGTATCGGGACCGGCGCACGTGAGGGCGATGCGCATCGGGCCCTCGAACAGCGGCCAGCCGAGGTTCATGCCGCCCACGCACACGCGGTCGACCTCCTCCCAGCTCTCGTTCCCCACGTCGCCGACGATCAGGCATCCGGTCACCCGGTCGACTTCGAACGCGAACGGATTGCGCAGCCCGTACGCCCACACCAGCCGTGCCGTGCTGTCGGCGCGCGCGAGGAAGGGATTGCCCGCGGGCGTGATCGCGGCGTAAGGCGGCGGCCCGCCCGCACCATCGGGCAGGGCAGACACGTCGAGGCGGAGGATCTTGCCGTTGGGCTTCGAGAGGTCCTGCGCCTCGCACGGCGAGTCGTCGTCGCCGATCCCCGAGTAGAGCTTGCCGTCGAGCCCGAAGCGCAGCGTGCCGCCATTGTGCTTCGGCGCTTTGTCGGGCACCGCGAGCACTGTGTAACGCGAGGCGGGATTGATCGTGAGCGCGGTCGCGTTGGGATCGCTCAGCGCCCCGCTCGCGCGATAGCGCCAGATCACCACCTGGTTCGGGCTGAAGCGCGTCGCCTGCACGTAGATGTAGGGCTTGACCGGCCAGGCGGGGTCCACCGCGATCCCGACCAGGCCGGCCTCGCCGCCGGAGCGTACCGAGTCCATCGTTCCGACGACCGGCGGCGATGCCGGCGAGTTGCCTAGGACCAGGCGAATCCGTCCCGTGTACTGCTCGGTGACGAGCATGCGCCCGTCGGGCAGGAACGCCCCGTTCGTCGGCGAGTTGAGATTGCCGGCCACGAGCTGGTCGTCGAA
>JBKJJJ010000168.1:0-3492 GCA_046598045.1 Candidatus Eiseniibacteriota bacterium | reverse complement strand
CGCCGGGTACCTGCGCCGGCAGCTCGGCCTGCTCGACGCGACCGGCTGGCCCGCGGGCTATTCCGGCACCGACCTCGTCAACTGGTCGGGCGGCATTCTCGATTCGAACCTCGCCGTGCAGGGCAACACGATGCCGAACAACCTCGTGATCGAGGCCGTCGTGGACACCCTGCGGGCACTCAAGCGGCGCCCGCTCGCGGAGCGGATGCTCGCCGGGCTCATGCTCGCCGACTCGCGGCGCGGGGACTGGCGCGGCGCCCGCTCGGCGGCGCTGCTGGTCGGGCGCACGAATCCCGCGCGCCCCGAGGACGCCTCGCGCTTCGTCTACCTCAGGGTCGACGACGACCCGGCCCCGGTGGCCGCGCTCGATCGACTCTATCGCGCGTGGCGGGCGGGCCGGCTGGTGGGGGCGTACCTCGACTATGCGGACGCCTACAAGCAGGCCGGACAACCGGCGCGCGCGCAGTTCGAGCAGGGGCGCGCGCGCGCAGCGGTCGCGGCCGCGCTCGCGGACACCGCGCTCGGCGCGCCGGCGCTCAACGCGATGGCGTGGCAGCTCGCGCAGCGTGGGGCAATGTTGGATCAGGCATGGAGCGCGATCGCGCGCGCGCAGCTGGCCGAGCCGCGCAGCACCGAGTTCACGGACACCGCGGCCGAGGTGCGCTACCGGCAGGGGCGGGTGACCGACGCGCTCGCGCTCGCAACCGAGGCCTCGAAGCGCGTGCCGCCCGATGAATACCTGAAGTCGCGCATGGCGTTCTTCGCGGCGGAGGCGAAGAAGCCGCCGCCGGTCGCGGTCGATGGGAAGGGCGCTGCGAAGAAGAAAAGACGCTAGCGGGGGCGCAGCGTGCGGCCGCTGGCGGTCAGCAGGTCATCCGCCCGGCCGGAGTCCGCGAGGTCCTTCGAGAGGTCGCTCGGGAGATGGAAGAACATCTCCTCGCGCACGGCCTCGAGGTTTCGTACCGGGCCGCCGCCGTGCTCGCCGAGCCACGCCACGAGCGCCTGCACCAGGTGCTCGGGCGTCGAGGCGCCTGCGGTCACCCCGACCGCGCGCTTTCCGGCCAGCCACGCGGGGTCGACGTCCTCGACGCTCTCGACCAGGTGCGCCTCGGCGCCGGTCAGCTGGGCGACCTCGCGCAGGCGGTTCGAGTTGCTGCTCGTCGGCGATCCCACCACCAGCACGAGGTCGCACTCGTCCGCGAGCTGTTTGACCGCTGCCTGTCGGTTCGTGGTCGCGTAGCAGATGTCCTCGCGCGCGGGGCCGCGCACGTTGGGGAAGCGCGCCTTGAGCGCGCCGATGATCGCGGTCGTCTCGTCCACCGAGAGCGTGGTCTGCGTCAGGTAGGCGAGACGATCGGGATCGCGCACCTCGAGCTGCGCGACATCCTCGACCGACTGCACGAGCATCATCGCCTCGGGGGCCTCGCCCATCGTGCCCTCGACTTCGGCATGGCCGGCGTGGCCGACGAGCGCGATCTGGTAGCCCGCCTTCGCGAAGCGCAGCGCCTCGAGGTGGACCTTCGTCACCAGCGGGCAGGTCGCGTCGATCGGCTTGAGGCCGCGCTCCTGCGCCTCGGCGCGCACCGCGGGGGCGACGCCATGGGCCGAGAACACGAGCGTGGAGCCGCGGGGCACGCCCGCCAGCTCGTCGACGAAGATCGCGCCCTTGGCGCGCAGCGACTCGACGACGTGGCGATTGTGGACGATCTCGTGACGGACGTAGACCGGCGGGCCGTAGAGGTCGAGCGCGATGGTGACGACGTCGATCGCGCGATCGACGCCCGCGCAGTACCCGCGCGGGCTTGCGAGGACGATTTCCATGTGCGCACAGGTTAGCCTAGTATGGCCGCCATGCTCAAGCCTCTCGCCGCCCGCCACGCCGAGGCCGCCTACGCGTTCCTGACCGCGAACGGCCTGCGCGACGTGTTCCTCGCCAGCAAGATCGAGGGTGGCGCGCTCACGCTCCCCGACGGGGCGGCGCAGGGCCGCTTCCTGGGTGCGTTCGAAGGCGATCGGCTCGACGGCGTGCTGTTTCTCGGGCACGGCGGCCTCGTGGTGTTCGCCTCGGACCTGCCGCACGTGCGCCGCCGCTTCGCCGAGCGCGCGTGGGAGGAGCGCGCGCGCGTGCGCCTGGTGGTCGGCGAGTGGAACCAGGTGAGCGACTTCTGGAGCCACCTCACCGCCGCCGGCCTCGAATCCTCGCGCGACTGGCGCGAGGTGTTCATGACCGCGACGCCGGCGACGGTCACCGCCGAGCGCGAGCCGGCGCTCCGGCTCGCGACCGAGGCCGACGTCGTCCCGCTCGGCGACCTCGCCGCGCGCGCCTACCTCGAGGAGACCGGGCTCGATCCGCTCGCGAACATGGGCGAGGGCTACCTGCGCCACATTGCGAAGAACATCGAGGAGGAGGGTTCCTACGTGCTCGAGGACCAGGGGCGTCTGGTGTTCAAGGCCGACCTCTCGGCGCGCTGCGCGATCGGCGCGCAGATCGTCGGCGTATTCACCGAGACCGACCGCAGGGGCGAGGGCATCGCGCGCCGGGGCGTCGCCGAACTCGTGCACCGATTGACCGACCCCTTGATCGCGGGCGCCTCAGCGGTTCCGGCGGTGTGCCTGTTCGTGCGCGAGGACAACCTCGCAGCCCGGCGCGCCTACGAGCGCGCGGGCTTCGTGCCCTCGATGCATTATCGTCGCCTGTTCGTCGAGCCGGCGTCCACGCGCCGCGGCGCCGTCACCGCGAGCAGCGCGTCGCCCGCCGCGCGCACGGGGAGGACGCGTTCATGAGCTCCCGCGCGACGGTTCCCGCATTCGCCTCGAGGCGCTCGCCGGTGCTCGGCCGGCGCGGCGCGGTCGCCGCGTCCCAGCCGCTCGCGGCGCAGGCCGGCCTCGAGGCGCTCAAGGCGGGCGGCACCGCCGCCGACGCGGCGTGCGCGGCCGCGATCACGCTCGGCGTGGTCGAGCCCATGTCGTGCGGCCTCGGCGGCGACCTGTTCGCGCTGGTGTGGGATGCGGGGCAGCAGCGCCTCTCCGCGCTCAACGCGAGCGGCCACAGTCCCGATTCGGCGACGCTCGAATCGTTCAGGGGGCGCGGCGTGACCGGCGCGGAGATCCCGCTCACGAGCCCGCTCGCGGTCACGGTGCCGGGCGCGTTGCGCGGCTTCGACACGCTGCTCGCGCACTACGGCCGGCTCGGCTGGGCGCGGGCGTTCGACGCGGCGCGCCGCCACGCGCACGAGGGCTACGCACTCACCGTGAAGATCGCCGAGGGCTGGGAGACGCTCGAGCCCAAGCTGCGTAAGACGCCCGAAGCGGCGCGCGCGTTCCTGCCGGGCGGCCGCGCGCCGCGCGTCGGCGAGCTCGTGCGCCTGCCCGACCTCGCGCGCACGCTCGACACGCTCGCCGCACAGGGCGCGGACGCGTTCTACCGGGGCGAGATCGGCGAGGCCGTGGTCTCGTTCGTGAACGCGCACGGGGCGCAGTGGACGATGGACG
>JBKJJJ010000145.1:0-11485 GCA_046598045.1 Candidatus Eiseniibacteriota bacterium | reverse complement strand
CGCCATAGGCGCGCGCGACCTCGTCGGGCACGTCCTGCCGGGCGAGGGCCGCGAGCGCGATCACCGAACCCATGAAGATCGCCGCGGTGCGGGCGCTCGCGGCCCTCGCCCGGCAGGACGTGCCCGACGAGGTCGCGCGCGCCTATGGCGACGACTCGCTGCGCTTCGGGCCCGAGTACATCATCCCGAAGCCGTTCGATCCGCGCGCGCTGCTGTGGGTCGCGCCGGCGGTCGCCGAGGCGGCGATCGCCTCGGGCGTGGCCCGCCGCACGCTCGACCCCGAGGCCTATCGCCACCGGCTCGAGCGCCTGCTCGGCCTCGAGCGCCAGTTCATGCGCCGCGTGCGCATCCGCGCCTCGCGCCGCCCGAAGCGCATCGTATTTCCGGAAGGCGAACATGAGAAGATCCTGCGCGCCTGCCAGATCGTGGTCGAGGAACGCATCGCGCGCCCCGTCCTGCTCGGGGACCCGGCGCTGATCCGGCTCAAGATGGGAGACCTCGGGCTCGCGCTATCGGAGGTCGAGATCGTCGATCCGACCGACCCGGCGAATCGCGACGCCTATCTCGAGCGCCTGCTCGCCTTGCGCGGCCGGCGCGGCGTGGCCGCGGTCGAGGCCGAGGCGCTGATCAACGACCCGACGCTCTTCGGGCTGCTGATGGTCGAGCAGGGCGGAGCCGACGGCTTCGTGGGCGGGATCAGCCGCCACTACCCGGAGACGCTCCGTCCGGCGCTCTCGCTCGTGCGTACCAAGGAGGGCGTGAAGCGCGCCTGCGGCGTCTACGTCCTGATCTTCCGCACCGGGCTCTACTTCCTCGCGGACACCACCGTCAACATCGACCCGAGTTCCGAGGAGCTGGCGGAAATCGCGATCCTGACGGCGCGGCTCGCGCGCCGCTTCGAGGTCGAGCCGCGCGTGGCGCTGCTGTCGTTCTCGAACTTCGGGTCGGTCGACCACGCGCGCTCCCGCAAGGTTCGGAAGGCGGTCGAGATCCTCCACCAGCTCGAACCCACGCTCATGGTCGACGGCGAGATGCAAGCCCAGGCTGCGCTCGATCCCGGCTTTCGCACGGAGGCGTTTCCATTCTCCACGCTCGAGGGCCCGGCGAACGTCCTGGTGTTCCCGGACCTCGAGTCGGGGAACCTCGCCTACCAACTCCTCACCGCGCTCGGCGGGGCCGAGTCGGTGGGTCCGATCCTGACCGGGATGCGGCGCCCGGTGCACGTGCTGCAGACCGGCTTCGACGTCGAGGACGTGGTCAACATGACGGCGATCGCGGCGCTCGACGCGCAGGACGCCTAGGGCCGCGGGGCCCTCCGCCATGGCGCGCACACTGCCCCGCCTGCTGTCGTATCTGAGGCCGTACAGCGGCCGCCTCGCGGCGGCGATCCTCTGCATGGCCCTCTACGCTGCGGCGTCGGGCGTGACCATCGGACTGTTCTCGCCGTTCGTGCAGATCCTGTTCGCACCCTCATCCACGGCCATCCTCACGGCCACGCACACGCCGACCGTCGCCGCCACGCCGGGAGGCGCTTCCGCGCCGGCCCCGGGGGACGCCGCGCGCGCGCTGCTGCCGAGCGCGAAGTGGGGAAGCCTCGATCGCTGGCCGGCCGTGCTGCGCCGGCCGCTCGAGGGCTTCCTGTTCGGGCGCCCGCCGCTCGCGGCGCTCGGGCGGATGTGCTTGCTGCTGTTGGCCGCGTTCCTGCTGAAGAACGTTTTCGATTACCTGCAGTCGTTCCTCATGGCGTCGATCGAGCAGGGCGTGGTGCGGGACCTGCGCAACGCGCTCGTCCGGCACGTGCACTCGCTTTCGCTCGCGTTCTTCCACGGCGAACGCGTCGGCATCCTCGCCTCGCGCATCGTCAACGACGTGCAGCTCGTGCGCAGCGCGCTCGCGGCCGGGGTCTCGAACGTGGTCAAGGAGTCGCTGCTGCTCGCGGGCGCCCTGTTCTGGGTGTTCTGGGCCTCGTGGAAACTCGCGCTCGTCAGCCTGCTGATCCTTCCGCCGGTCGTCGGGTTCGTGGTGTGGATCGGGCGCAAGATGCGCAAGCGATCGTCGGCGACGCAGGAGCGCATGGCCGACGTCCAGGCGGTGCTGCACGAGACGCTCGCCAACATTCGCGTGGTCAAGGCGTTCCACGCCGAACACTGGGAGGCCGACCGTTTCGCGCACGAGAACGAGCGCTTCTACCGGGCGTTCCTGCGCCTGCGGCGCATGGGGGAGGCGGCTTCGCCGATCACCGAGTACGCGATGATCCTCGTGTTCGCGGGCGTGCTCTGGTACGGCGGCCAGCTGATCTTCCGCGAGCACACGCTCGAGCCCCAGAATTTCTTCCTGTTCGTGGTGGCGTTGCTGTCGATGATGTCCCCGCTCAAGAAGCTGGCGAACGTGAACGCGACCATGCAGGAGGGCCTCGCGGCGGGGGACCGCATCTTCCGCCTGCTCGACACCGAGGCCGGCATCCAGGACCGGCCGGACGCGCTCGAGGTGACCGGCTTCAGGGACGCGATCCGCTTCGAGGACGTGGCGTTCGCTTATGCCGAGGGCGGGGTCGTGCTCGAACACCTGTCGCTCACGTTGCGCCGGGGCGAGACCGTGGCGCTGGTCGGGCCCAGCGGCGCGGGCAAGTCGACGATCGCGGACCTGCTGCCCCGCTTCTATGACCCGACGGGCGGCCGGATCACGCTCGACGGACAGGACCTGCGCGACCTGCGCCTCGCGGACTTGAGGCCCCTGTTCGGCATTGTCCCCCAGGAGACGATCCTGTTCCACGACACGGTGGCGCGCAACATCGCGTACGGCCGCGACGACGTTCCCCACGACCGCATCGAGGCCGCGGCGCGCGCGGCCAACGCGCACGACTTCATCCTGCGCCTGCCGCATGGTTACGACACGCCGATCGGGGAGCGCGGCGTCAAGCTCTCGGGCGGCGAGCGCCAGCGCATCGCGATGGCGCGCGCGGTGCTCAAGGACCCGGCGATCCTGATCCTCGACGAGGCGACCTCGTCGCTCGACAGTGCGAGCGAAGCCCAGGTGCAGGACGCGATCGAGCGCCTGCGCGTCGGCCGCACCGCGCTCATCATCGCGCACCGCCTCTCGACCGTGCAGCGGGCCGATCGCATCGTCGTGCTCGAGCGCGGCAAGATCGTCGAGGAGGGCCGCCACGGCGAACTGCTCGCCCGCGCCGGGCTCTATGCACACCTGCACGGGCTCCAGTTCCAGCCCACGGACTGACCCTGGCCGCGCACGACATCCTGCTCGTCCGCCTGGGGTCCCTCGGCGACGTCGTGCTCGCCGGTGCGGCGGGGCAGGCGCTTTTCGCCGCGCGCCCCGGGCTCAGGATCACGTTCCTCGTCAAGAGCGAGTACGAGGGCCTCGTGCGCGGCCAACCCTGGGCGCACGAGGTGTGGGCGCTCGCACCCGGCGAGGAGCGCGCCCCCCAGGGGATCGCGGCGTGGCGCCGCCGCATCGCCGAGGCCGCATTCGAGGCGGTGGTCGACCTGCAGACCAGTCCGCGTTCGCGCGCGCTGCTCTCCGGGCACCCGCGGGTGTTCGCCTGGCGGGCGGCGCGCTGGTCGCGCCGGCGCTGGGTCTCGCTGCGCTGGACCCACCCGCGGCCGGTCCGCGCGGCGTGGCTGCGCTTCGTCGACGCGGTGGCGCCGCTGGGCGCGGATCCCGCGCGGGCGGCACCCCCGCGCTTCGTGCTGCCGGACGCGGCCCGCGAGCGGGCGTCGGCGTGGTCCGACGCCTGGGGCGGGGGACCGCTGGTCTTCCTGGCTCCCGGGGCGCGCTGGGCGACGAAACAGTGGCCCGAGGAGTCCTACCTCGCGCTCGGGCGGGCGCTCGTCGGGGCCGGCTTTCGGGTGCTGATCGGGGGCGATACCTCCGACCGGGCCACGCTCCCGGCCCTGGCCGACTGGGCTACCGGAGAAGCGCAGGCGCGCTGGTTCGAGGGCCCGCTGGTCGATCTCGCAGCGGCGACCCAACTCGCCCGGGCGGCAGTGACCAACGACACCGGGCTCATGCATCTGGCGGCGGCGGTGGGGGTTCCGGTGGTGGCGCTGTTCGGCTCGACCGACCCGGTATTGGGGTTCGCGCCCGCCGGGGAAGGGCACCGGGTCCTTTGCGCCGGGCTCGCCTGCCAGCCCTGCACGCTCCACGGACTCGCGCGCTGCCCGCTCGGGCACCACCGGTGTGTGCGGGACTTCACGCCGGCGATGGTCCTCGACGCGCTTGCTCAGCTCGTCCCCGAGGCGTCCCGCGCGCGGGCGGGCATACAGGACCATTGACCCGGAGGCCGCGCATGGAGCATTCTCCTCGCGCTCGTCCCCTCCGTGGGGTTGTCGTCCGTTGTCGCTACATTGCGAACTTCGTTGCCACCTCGATCCCCTCACCACTCCGAACATCGGAGGTGTCGCATGTCTGGATCCCCCAAGATCCCTTTCCTCTCGCTGGTTGCGGGGGCGGTCGTGCTGCTGCCCGCCGTGGCGGGCGCCGTTCGGCTGTCGGACATGGGTCCGTACCTCGTCCCCTCGGACGGGGCCGACGTCACGATGCAGCGGTCCATCAAGGCCGCGCTCCTGCCCGGGGACCCCGCGTGCAAGATCGAGTCGGCGGTCGGTGAGCGCGCGTCGATCCTCTCGCAGTTCCTCTCCAACAAGCAGCGCCGGGTGACGTTCGACACCCGGGAGGCGTTCTCCTCGCCCGGCCTGCCCGTGGACGACCAAGGTCGGCTCTACGTGGGGATCGCCGGCGCGGGCGCCGCGGCGCACGTCGCGCAGCTCGAGGGTCTCGGGATCACGGCCGCGGCGGTGGCGGCCGACTATGACGCCATCGAAGCCTGGGTGCCTTACGCCCGCGTGGCCGACGTGGCCGCGCTGTCGTGGGTGCGGCAGGTCGGCCTGTCGGGTATCGCGGTGCCTGAGATCGGTGCGAGCCTGACGCAGGGCGATGCGATCCACCGCGCAGCGCTCGCCCGCTCGACGTTCGGGATCGACGGCACGGGGACGACGGTCGGCGTCATCTCCGATGGCGTGAGCAACCTCGCCCAGGCGCAGGGCTCGGCGGACCTGCCGGCGGGCGTGAACGTCAATCTGGTCGGCAGCGGCGACGAGGGCACCGCGATGCTCGAGATCGTGCATGACCTCGCGCCGGGAGCGAATCTCGCGTTCTCCTCGGGCAACGGAGGCGCGGCCGCGATGGTCGTGGCGCAGAACTGGCTCGTCAACACCGCGGGCTGCCGCATCGTCTCCGACGACCTGTGGTTCCCGAAGGAACCGTACTTCGAGGACGGCTCGGTCGCGAGCAACGCCGCGAACCTGGTCACGCTCCAGGGCGTCACCTACTTCACGTCGGCCGGCAACCGCGCCCAGCGCCACGTCCAGCAGAACTTCGTCGATGGCGGCTCGCGCGCGATCGGAATCGCGGGCACGTTCCGGCCGCATGCGTTCGCGGCCGGGGACTACACGCTCGACATTCGCCTGCGCAACCCGAACGGCACCGGCGTGCGTCACACCATCGTGCTGCAGTGGGGCGAGAAGTTCGGCGCGGCGGCCAGGAACTTCGATCTCTACCTGCTCGACGGTGCGCTGGCGAACGTGCTGCAGTCCAGCACGACCGTCCAGAACGGCGCGGGCGACGCGGTCGAGTTGATCGACTTCACCTACAACGGCCCGGACAACGCGGCCGCTGCGCTGGTCGTGGACTTCAACAGCACGGGCGCGGCGCCGGCGAACATGCGGCTCAAGATCGCGGCCAACGGTCCGACGTTCCTGCAGTACGTCAACCCGGCCGGCAGCATCAACCCGCACGCCGGGCACCCGCTGATCCTCGCGCTCGGCGCGATCGATCAGGCGGATCCGGGCAACGACACGCCCGAGGCGTTCTCCTCGCGCGGCCCGACCACGATCCTGTTCCCGGCGCTTGCGACGCGCGGCAAGCCCGACGCGATGGCGATCGACGGCGTCCAGGTCACGGGCGCCGGCGGCTTCCCCTCGCCGTTCTTCGGGACGTCTGCGGCTTCGCCCCACGGCGCCGCGCTCGCGGCGCTGCTGCGCGGTGCGGTCCCGGCGCTGACGGCGGCGCAGGTGCGCACCGCGCTGCTGTCCACCGCGGTCGACCTCGCCACGCCGGGCTTCGACCAGGCGACCGGCTTCGGCCGGCTCGACGCCTACAACACGGTGTCGCCGTTCCTCAACGATCCGCCGGTGGCGGACGCGGGGAACGACACGACGGTCGAGTGCACGGGTGCGCTCGGCACGCCGGTCAAGCTCGACGGCTCGCGCTCCTACGACCCGGACAACGGTCCCTCGCCGCTGGCCTATACATGGAGCGCCGCCGGGATCGGGTTCGACGACGTGCACGCGATCAAGCCGACGGGCAGCTTCCCGTTGGGCACGACGCAGGTGTACCTCCACGTGTTCGACGGCGCGGCCGCGGACGACGACACGGTCCTGGTCACGATCGCGGACACGATGCCGCCGGTGGTCACGGTGACGCTCGACCCCGCATTGCTGTGGCCGCCGAACCACAAGCTGGCGACGATCACGGCGACGATCACCGCGGTCGACGTGTGCGACGCCTCGCCCGTGGTGCGCCTCAAGTCGATCACCAGCAACGAGGCGGACAATGGCGTGGGCGACGGCGACACGGCGAACGACATCCAGGGCGCCGTGTTCGGCACCGACGACCGGACGTTCCTGCTGCGCGCCGAGCGCCAGGGCCCGGGCGACAACCGCGTGTACACGGTGTGCTACGAGGCCGTGGACGCCTCGGGCAACATCGGCTCCGCCTGCGCCACGGTGACCGTCACGCATGACCGGTCGGCGCACGCCGAGTTCGCGCCCGCGAACAGCAGCGCGAGCGCGTGGGACACGGGCGGGTGGCTCGACCTCGTGATCGACGCGGACCTCACGCCGGCGGAGATCACAGCCGCGTCCCCGGAGCTCGGCAGCGAGGCGTTCACGCGCGCGGGCCTCGAGGGCGAGACCATCGCCGTCAGTCCGTTGTCGAACGACTTCACGACCGGCGCGATCGCGCTTGCCGACCCTTCGTCCCGCGTGCGCTGGTTCCTGACGGCGGACCGCCTGCGCAGCCTGCTCACCGGGTCCGGCGACAACACGCTGTCGCTGCGGCTCGTGGTCGACGGCAAGGGTTACCTCGGGCAGGTGGACGTGCCCGGCATCCCGGCGGCGGCGCTCGCGCCGACGACCGAGGCGACCCAGGCCGCGGCATCCTCGACGGTCGGCCGGGTCGACGGGAGCGGCACCCTGGCGGCGGCCGCGCCGCGCGTGCCGGAGCGGCTCGCGCTCGTGGGCGGCGTCGTACGCAGCGACCGGGCGGGGCTCTCGTTCGGGCTTCCGGTCGCGGCGCGCGCGACCATTCGCCTGGTGTCCGCGAGCGGCCGCGTGGTCGCCCGCATCGCCGATGGGACGTACGACGCCGGCTGGCACGTGGCGACGCTTCCCGGTGGACTCGCGCCGGGGATCTACCTCGTGACCATCGACGCGGCCGGAGTAGAGGCCCACGCGAAGCTCCTGATCACGCGCTGAAGCGCGTCTCACGCTGCAGCGATCGCCCCCGGATCCCCGATCCGGGGGCGATTTCGTTTCGTGCGCGACCTCTGCTACCATGCCGCCGAACGCGCACAACGTGACTCCACCCGGAAGGATGCCATGGCCGAAGAGACCCAGAAGTTCGTGGAAGACCCGTCGGACCAGTCGGACGATTTCTCGCGCTGGTATCTCGAGGTCATCCAGAAGGCCCAGCTCGCGGACTACGCGCCCGTGCGCGGCTGCATCGTGTTCCGTCCCTACGGCTACGCGTTGTGGGAGCACATGCAGCGCCTGCTCGACACGCGCATCAAGGACACCGGCCACGAGAACGCGTACTTCCCGCTGCTCGTGCCCGAGAGCCTGCTGCAGATGGAGGCCGAGCATGTCGAGGGCTTCGCGCCCCAGGTCGCGTGGGTCACGCACGGCGGCGACGAGAAGCTGGAGGAGCGCCTCGCGATCCGTCCGACCTCCGAGGCGATCATTGGCAAGATGTACTCCAAGTGGATCGACAGCTGGCGGGACCTTCCGGTCCTGATCAACCAGTGGGCGAACGTCATGCGCTGGGAGAAGGTCACGCGGCCGTTCCTGCGCACCACGGAGTTCCTGTGGCAGGAGGGGCACACCGCGCACCGCACCCCGGAGGAGGCCCAGGAGGAGACCCTCAAGATGCTCGAGGTCTACAAGGCGTTCGCCGAGGAGGACCTCGCGATCCCGGTGCACAAGGGCGTCAAGAGCGACTCGGAGAAGTTTCCCGGCGCCGACAAGACCTACTCGATCGAGGCGCTGATGCGCGACGGCAAGGCGCTCCAGGCCGGGACCTCGCACAATCTCGGCCAGCACTTCGCGAAGGTCTACGACATCACGTTCCAGGACCAGGACGGCGAGCGCCGCCACGTCCACCAGACCTCGTGGGGCGTGAGCACGCGGCTGATCGGCGCGATCATCATGACCCACGGCGACGACCAGGGCCTGCGCATGCCGCCCCGGGTCGCGCCCGTGCAGGCGGTGATCGTCCCGATCTACAAGAAGGACGAGGAGAAGGCGACGGTCATGGAGTTCGCCGAGCGGGTGCGTGGGGCCCTCGCCGCGGGCGGCGTGCGCGTCAAGCTCGACGCCCGCGACCAGTACACGCCCGGCTGGAAGTACAACGAGTGGGAGCTGCGCGGCGTGCCCGTGCGAGTCGAAGTCGGGCCGCGCGACGTGGCGAAGGAGTCGGTCGTGTTCGTGCGGCGCGACAACCGCGAGAAGGCGTTCGTCCCGTTCCCCGAGGTCGCCGCGCGCATGGCCTCGCTCCTGGTCGAGATGCAGGACGCGTTGTTTGCGCGTGCACTGCAGTTCCGCGCCGAGAGCACGCGCTCGGCCGACGATCTCGAGACCATGGCCGCGATTCTCGCCGAGCACCGCGGGTTCGTCTCCGCGCACTGGTGCGGCGAGGCCGTGTGCGAGGCCGCCATCAAGTCCGAGACCGCCGCCACCATCCGCAACCTGCCGCTCGAGGCGTTGGACGAACCGGGCCGCTGCGTGCGCTGCGACAACCCGAGCCGGATGCGGGTCCTGTTCGCGAAGTCCTACTAGGCTCCCGATGAGCGCGCGCGGCGCGGCGGATGCGGGGGGCGTGCTCGCCGTCCGCCTGCCGAACTGGCTCGGGGACGCGGTGCTCGCCTTGCGGGCGGTGGACGCCCTGGCCGCGCGTGTGGGCGCGGACAACCTGCTGCTGATCGCGCGGCCCTGGGCCGGCCCGCTGTTCGCTGCGCGCTGGCCCGGAGCGCGCTGGCTCGAGGCGCCGGCCGCCGGCGGGCGCTGGCTCTCCCGGGTGCCCGCGCTCGCGGCCATGCAGGCCTCGACCATCGTGCTCTTTCCACCCTCGCTCTCCGCCCGGCTCCATGCCTTCGCCGCCCGCGTGCCGCGCCGGCTCGGCCTCGCCGGCGAGGCGGGCGGGGCGCTCCTGACGCACCATGCCCCACGCGCTGCGCGCGGGGAACGCCACCTCGAGGACGAATACCTGGACCTGGCCGGGCTCGCGGGCGCCGAGGCCGTGCCGCGCGCGCGGCTCCTGCCGGATCCGGCGGCGGACGCCGCCGTGCGCGCGCGCCTGCAAGGCGACGGCATCGCGGACCCCGCGAGCGCGCTCGTGCTCGCGCCGGGCGCGCGCTACGGACCGGCGAAGCGCTGGCCCCCGGAACGCTTCGCCGAGGTCGCGCGCCTGTGGGCCGCCGCCGATCCCAGGCGCAAGGTCGTGCTCGCCGGCGGACACGAGGACCTCGCCGAGACGCGAGCCGTGCGCGCGGCGAGCGCCCCGGATGCGCCGCTCCTCGACTGGACCGGGCGCACCAGCCTGCCCGAGTTGCTCGCCCTGGTGGCGGCGTGCGGCGCCACGCTCGCCAATGACTCCGGCGTGGCCCACCTCGCGGCCGCGGCGGGGGCCCCCACGGTGGCGGTCTTCGGCTCGACGGATCCGCGCTGGACCGGACCGCGCGGACCGCGCGCGCGCGTGGTGGCGCATCCGCCGCCGTGCAGTCCGTGCTTCCTGCGCGAGTGCGCGATCGCCGAGCGCAACCTCTGCCTGCGCGCGGTCGACTCCGGGGCGGTCCTCGACGCGCTTGCGGGGGCGGCATGAGGGTCCTGCTGTGCTCGAGCGTCCGCGGCTTCGGCGGCGGGGAGGAGTGGTTTGCCGCGGCGGGGGCGCTGCTCGCCGAGCGCGGGCACCACGTCGTGCTCGCAGCGCGCGCCGGCAGCGACCTGGCGCGCGCGGGCCGGGAGCGCGGGCTCGATGTGCGGGAGATCCCGTTTGGCGGCGACCTCGATCCGCGCGCGCTCTGGGCGCTGCATGACCTGCTCGTGCGCGAGCGCGTCGAGGTCGCGGTCACGAACCTCGACAAGGAATCGAGGGTGCTCGCGCTGGCGTCGCTCGGGGCCGCGCCGCTCGCGCTCGTCCCGCGCCGCGGCAGTGACATTCCGGTCAAGGACCACGTGTTCCACCGCTGGCTGTTCGGCTGGCGCGCGGCGCGCATCCTCGTCAACTCGCCCGCGATCGCGGCCACGATCGCGCGCAGCCTGCCCGCGCTCGACCCGGCGAAGCTCGTGCTCCTGCCGAACGGTGTCGACGCTGTCGCGCTCGACGACGCCGAGCGCGCGGCGCTCGCCGCGCACTGGCCTCCCGGGCACGGCCCGCGCCTGATCACCGTTGGTGAACTCTCCGAGCGCAAGAACCAGGCGGGGCTCGTGCGTGCCCTTGCGAGCGTCCCCGGCCCGTGGCGGCTGCTGGTGGTCGGCGAGGGCCAGGGCCGCGCGCAGGTCGAAGGCGAGATCGCACGGTTCGGGCTGGACGAGCGGGTCCGCCTCGCGGGCCACGTGGAGGGCGCGCGCCGGCTGACCGCGGCCGCAGACCTGTTCGTCCATTTCTCCTCCGAGGAGGGGCAACCCTGGGCCGTGCTCGAGGCGCTCGCGTCGGGCGTGCCGACCGTGGCCACGCTCCTGCCCGGGCTCGAACACGTGCTCGAGGACGGCGTGACCGGTCGCGCTGTTCCTCCCCGCGACGAGGCGGCGCTCGCCCGCGCGGTGACCGCCGCGCTCGCGGATCCCGCGGGCGCGCGGGCGCTCGCCGCCGCGGCGCAGGCGCGCGTGGACGCGACGCACTCGGCCGCGCTCCTCGGGGACCGGCTCGAGCGGCTGCTCGAGGCGGCGCGCATGGCGCGCGCGTCGCCGCCGCGGCGCGCGGTGTTCCTCGATCGCGACGGGACGCTGCTCCCCGAATCGGGCGCACTCGGCGACCCTGCGCGCGTGCGGCTCCTGCCGGGCGTGGGCGCGGCGCTGCGCCTGCTCGACGGCGCGGGCTACGCCCTGGTCGTGGTCACCAACCAGGCCGCGGTCGGGCGGGGGACGGTGGCCCCCTCGGCCTTGCGCGCGGTGCATGCGCGCTTGCGCGGCCTCGT
>JBKJJJ010000015.1:0-9598 GCA_046598045.1 Candidatus Eiseniibacteriota bacterium | reverse complement strand
TGCGCGGTCCACGGCCCGATGCCGGGGACGGCGCACATCGCGGCGACCGCGGTCTCGAGGTCCGCGGACGGCCCGAGCACGAGTTCCCCGTCGGCGACCCGCTGCGCGAACGCGGCGAGCCCGCGCGCCCGCGCCCCGGGCATCCCGAGCTTCGCGAGGCCGTTCTCCCCCGCCGCCGCGACCTGTGCCGGCGAGGGGAAGAGCCGCGGGACGCCGTGCGTCACACCCGGCGGGCACGGCGTGCCGAGGCGCTCGACCAGGCGACCCGAGAGCGTGGTCGCGGCGGCGACGCTCACCTGCTGCCCGAGGATCGCGCGCACCGCGAGCTCGAAGGGCTCCCATGCCGCGGGGACGCGCAGGCCGGGCCGCGCGGCGACGTGGCGCGCGAGCGCCGGGTCCCTTGCCAGCACCGCGCCGATCGCGGCGCTGTCGGCGTCGAGGTCGAGCATGCGGCGCGCGCGCTCGACCAGAGGGTAGAGGTCGGGCGTGCTCCGCATCCACACCGAGAGCAGGAGCGCGCGCGCCGCCTCGCCGCCGGGCGCGCGCGTGATCTCGAGCACGCCGGTCCCGGCCGGCGTCGCGATCGTCCTTCGATACGCGCCCGCCTCGACGATTTCGACGCCCGGGATCGCGCGTGCCGCGCGATAGGCGAGCATGCCCTCGAAGTCGTACGCGCCGTTGAACGGCAGCTTGAGCGTGAGCGGCGCCTCGCCTGAGGCGCGGGCACGCGAGCGGGCGTGGCGGGCCGACTTGCGCAGCTCGGCGGGTGCGCGGCCGAAGGTCTGTGTGATCGCCGCGCGCAACCGGCGCGCGCTGCCGAAGCCCGAGGCGAGCGCAAGCTCCTCGAGCGGCAGGTCGGTCTCGTCCAGCAGGCGCCGCGCGAGGTGGACGCGCTGGCTCATCAGCACCGACCGCGGCGACGCCCCGAGGTGCTCGGCGAACAGCCGCCTCAGGTGCCGCTCCCCGATCCCCAACCGATCCGCCAGTCGATCGACCCGCGCCTCGGTGCCGAGCAAGCGCAACGCCCGGGTCACCGTCGCAGACGTTCCCTGCCACGCCGGCGAGGCCGGGGCGGTCTCGGGGCGGCAGCGGCGACACGGCCGGTAGCCGGCCTCCTCCGCGGCAGCGGGCGTCGGGAAGAAGGTGACGTTCTTCGCCAGCGGAGTCCGCGCCGGACAGATTGGCCGGCAGTACACGCCCGTCGTCCTGACGGCGATGAAGAATCGGCCGTCGAAGCGGCGGTCGCGCGTGCCGAGCGCGCGCAGGCAGACGTCGAGATCGAGGCTCATGGGCAAGGTTGTATCACGACGCCGGGACTTCGGCGCGCTCGATCCGGCAATTGAAACAGCCGGGACGGGCGTTGTGGACGTGCAGGTAGGCGACCGTTTCCTGCGCGAGCATCTCCCGCGCGCGGTCCGCGAGGCGGGCCCCCTCGAGGACGTCCGCCTCCACGAGGATCGCATTCGCGTCGTAGGCGCGCAGCGAGAGCAGGCGATGCGCGAGGATCGCGGGGATCTCGTCGACCGCAGGCTGCGCCGCCGGGGCGGCCTCCCGCACGAAGATCGGTCCCGACGCGCGGTAGGGCGACGCGACGTCGTGGTGCGTGAACGGCAGGAGCAGCACGCGCTCCCCAGGGGCGGCATCCACGAGGCTCACCCGGCACGGGGTGCTGTTGGACTCCGCCACGACGCGGCGCTCGATGCCGCGGCGCGCGAGCTCGGCGTCGTCGAGTGCGAACAGGGGCGCGAAGGCTTCGCGCGCGAGCGGAACGGCCTGGAAATGGACGGGCATGGTGCAGTCCTCCTTGCCCCGATTGGATCAGGTTTCCGGTAAGGAGGACGGACGGAAGCGGCCGTGGCAGTTCGCCGGGCGGCCCCGGGTTGACAACTCCGCCCGGGCTAGAGCGTCCGGTCCACCGCCCGAGCCACCGCGCGCAAGCGCACGACCAGCTGCTCGAATTGCGGAACGTAGAGCGACTGCGCCCCGTCGGAGAGCGCGGTCTCGGGGTGCGGGTGCACCTCGATCAGGAGGCCGTCGGCGCCGGCGGCGACCGCGGCGCAGGCCATGGGCGGCACCTTGTCGCGGACGCCCACCGCGTGCGAGGGGTCGACCACGACCGGCAGGTGCGAGAGCTGCTTGATCACCGGGATGCAGGAGAGGTCGAGCGTGTTGCGCAGCATGGTCTCGAACGTGCGGATGCCGCGCTCGCAGAGCATGACCTGGCGGTTGCCGCCGGCGAGGATGTACTCGGCGGACATCAGCCACTCCTCGATCGTGGCCGAGAAGCCGCGCTTGAGCAGCACCGGCTTGCGCACGCGGCCGAGTTCGCGCAGGAGCACGAAGTTCTGCATGTTGCGGGCGCCCACCTGCAGCACATCCACCCAGCGCTCGAGGATCGGCACGTGCTGCGTGTCCATGACCTCGGAGATCACGGCGAGGCCATGGCGGTCGGCGCAGCGGCGGAGGATCTTGAGCCCCTCCTCGCCGAGGCCCTGGAACGTATAGGGCGAGGTCCGCGGCTTGTAGGCGCCACCGCGCAGGATCGAGCCGCCCGAGCGCGCGACGGCGGCGGCGACGGTGTCGACCTGCTCCTCGCTCTCGACCGCGCAGGGGCCGGCCATGATCGCGACCTGTTCCCCGCCGATGGTCGCGCCGCCGACGGTGACGATGGTCGAATCCGGTTGAAATGTGCGCGATACCAGCTTGTAGGGCACGGTGATGCGGACCACGTCCTGCACGCCCGGAAGGTGCCGGACGTCGTCGACATCGAGCGCGCCGAGGTCCCCGACCGCGCCCAGCGTGACGCGGCCGCGCGAATCGGTGCGGTGGACGGCCAGTCCCATCAGGCGAAGCCGGGAGGAGACCTCCTCGATCTGCGCCTCGTCGACCCCTGGCACCATCACGACGACCATGCGCCCGCCTCCTTGCCCAGCGCGCGCTGACGCAGGTACGCGTTCGCCAGCGCGATCGCGAACATGGCCTCGGCGACCGGGACCACGCGCGGGCAGATACACGGGTCGTGGCGGCCCTCGACCGCGATCGTGACGGCCTCGCCCGCGGCGTTGACCGTCTCCTGCGGCTTGCCGATCGAGGAGGCCGGCTTGACCGCGACCCGCGCCACGATGTCGGCGCCGGTCGAGATGCCGCCGAGGATCCCGCCCGCGCGATTCGAGAGAAAGCCCTCCGGGCCCATCGCGTCGTTCGACTGCGATCCGCGGAGGCGGGTGGCGGCGAAGCCGTCGCCGATCTCGACGCCCTTGAGCGCGGGGATCGACATCAGGGCGCGCGCGATCTCGCCGTCGAGCTTCTCCATCGTCGGGTCGCCCCAGCCCGCGGGGCAGCCGCGCGCCACGACCTCGACCACGCCGCCGACCGAGTCGTGATCGGCGCGGGCGGCTTCGATCACGGCGATCATCCGGGGGGCGGCGTCGGCGTCGGGACAACGGATCGCGTTCGACTCGGCGATCTCCCAGTCGCGGCGCGTGGCGACGGTGTCGGCCACCGCGACCGTGCCGCCCACGATCGACACCCCGGCGGTGGCGAGCAGCGCCTTGGCGATCGCCCCCCCCGCGACGCGGCCGAGCGTCTCGCGGCCGGAGGCGCGGCCCGAGCCGCGGTGGTCCCTGATGCCGTACTTCGCGGCGTACGTGAAGTCGGCGTGGCCGGGGCGGTAGACGTCCTTGAGCGCGTCGTAATCCTTGCTCTTGGCGTCCTGGTTCCAGGCCAGGATCGAGATCGGTGTGCCGGTGGTCTTGCCCTCGAACAGGCCCGAGAGGATGACCGCGGTGTCCGCCTCGCTGCGCTGGGTGGTGATCGAGGACTGACCGGGACGACGGCGATCGAGGTCGTGCTGGATCATGGCATGATCCAGCACGAGCCCGGCAGGCACGCCATCGACGACGACGCCGACGGCCGGGCCATGCGACTCGCCCCACGTGGTGATGGTAAACAGGCGTCCGAAGGAACTCGACATGACGTCGGGATGCTATACTGCGCCGCGTGAACGCGCCCGACAAAAATCGCGCCCGGCGCTTCTGGGTGATCGCAGCGCTCACCGCGTTCGAGCTCGCGCTCGTCGTCGTGGCCTGCGTCGGCCGCCGTGCGAACACACCCGGCGCCTCCGCGTCGTCCGCGTACTTCGGCGACGTCACCCCTCCGGCCGGCCAGGTCTTCACGTTCAACAACGGCGCCGAGCCCGAGCACCTGGACCCCGCGATCATGTCGGGCCAGCCCGACGGCCGCGTCGCGCGCATGGTGTTCGAGGGCCTCGTGAACTCGGACCCGAAGACGCTCGCCGCGCGCCCCGGGATGGCATACCGCTGGGACCTGTCCGAGGACAAACGGACCTACACGTTTCACCTGCGCCCGGGCCTGACCTGGGCCGACGGCCACCCGTTCGGCGCCTCGGACATGCTGTGGTCGTGGCGGCGCGTGCTCGCCCCCGCAACCGGCAGCCGCTACGCCAGCTTCCTGTTTCCGATCGAGAATGCCGAGGCGTTCAACCAGGGTACGCTCACGGACTCGACGAAGGTCGGCATGAGCGCGCCCGACGAGTCGACGTTCGTCGTCCGGCTGGCGAACCCGACCGCCTACTTCCTCGAGATCGCGGCCTACTACACCACGCTCCCGACGCCCCGGCACGTGATCGAGAAGCTCGGTCAAGGCTGGGAGAGCGCGACCCGGCTCGTCGGCAACGGCCCGTTCCGGATCGTCGAGTGGAAGCAGAAGGACCGCTTCGTGTTCGTGCCCAACGAGCGTTACTGGGACCGCGCGCACGTGCGCCTGACGAAGATCGTGGCGCTGGCGGTGGAGGAGAACTCGACCTCGACCAACCTCTACAAGGCCGGCGTGATCGACTGGAACCCGAGCGGCTATGTGCCCAAGCAGGTCATCCCGTTCATCCAGCATTACAAGGACTTCTCGGCCGGCCCGTACCACGGCATCTACTTCTACTCGATGGTCGTGACCAAGCCTCCGTTCGACAACGTCTGGGTGCGGCGCGCGCTCAATTACGCGACCGACCGCGAGACCATCGCGAAGTACGTGCTCAAGGGCACGGTGATCGCATGGGGCAACATGACGCCGACCGGCTACCCGGGCTATCACGCCCCCGCCGGGCTGGCCTACGATCCGGTCAAGGCGCGCGAGTGCCTCGCGAAGGCGGGGTATCCGGGCGGCAAGGGCTTCCCGAAATTCGAGATCCTGTTCAACACCAGCGAGGACCACCGCCGCATCGCCGAGGCGATCCAGGCGATCTGGAAGAAGGAACTGCACATCCCCGTCACGCTCTCGAACCAGGAGTGGGCGAGCTACCTCTCGGCGACGACCACGAAGCAGTACGACGTGGCGCGCCGCTCGTGGATCGGCGACTACGTCGACCCGAATACGTTTCTCGACCTGTGGCAGAGCGGGTCGGGCAACAACCGCACCGGCTGGTCGAATGCGCGCTACGACGCGCTGGTGCATGGCGCGACCTCCGAGGCCGACCCCGCGAAGCGGCTCACGATGCTCTCCGAGGCCGAGGGCATCCTGTTGTCGGACGGCCCGGTGATCCCGCTCTACCACTACGCGGAGTCGACGCTGCTCAAGCCCTACGTGCGTGGCATCTACTCGACGGTGCTCGACGTCCATCCGCTGAACCACGTGTGGATCGACCACGGCGGCGGGTCCGCCGACGGCGCCGTGGCCGGCCGGGAGGCGCGCCCCTGATCCCGTTCGTCCTGCGCCGGCTGCTGCTCATGGTCCCCACGCTGTGGGCGATCGCGACGCTCACGTTCTTCCTCATGCGTGCCGCGCCCGGCGGGCCGTTCCAATCCGAGCGCGAGATCCCCGCCGCCGCGAAGGAGCAGCTGCTGCGCCAGTACGGGCTCGACCGCCCGCTCGGCGAGCAGTACGTGCGCTTTCTCGGCAACGCGGTGCGGCTCGACTTCGGGCCGTCGTACAAGTACCCGACGCAGCAGGTCAAGGACATCATCCTGTCGAGCTTCCCGGTCTCGCTCGAGCTCGGGCTGTGGGCGCTGCTACTCTCGCTCGCGCTCGGGGTGCCGCTCGGCGTGCTCGCCGCCAGCCGGCAGAACACGGGCTTCGACTACGGGGCGATGGCGACCACGCTGCTCGGCGTCTCGGTGCCGAACTTCGTGCTCGGACCCCTGCTCGTGCTCGCGTTCTCGCTCACGCTCTACTGGTTGCCGCCGGCGCTCTGGCTGTCCCCCGCCAGCCGCGTCCTGCCCGTGCTCACACTGTCGGCGATCTACCTGGCGTACATCGCGCGGCTCACCCGCGGCGGCATGCTCGAGACCCTGCGCCAGGATTACATCCGCACCGCGCGCGCGAAGGGCCTGCCGGAGTCGCGCGTGATCTTCGGCCACGCCCTCAAGCTCGGCATCCTGCCGGTGGTGAGCTACCTCGGGCCGGCGGTCGCGCGCATCGTGATGGGCTCGATCGTGATCGAGCAGATCTTCGCTATCCCGGGCCTCGGCCGCCACCTCGTGAGCGCGGCGTTCAATCGCGACTACACGCTGGTGCTCGGGATCGTCGTGTTCTACGCGGGCTTCCTGATGGTGCTCAACCTCGCGGTCGACGTGGCGTACGCCTGGCTCGACCCACGCGTGGAGCTGGCATGAGCGCGCAGAAGCCGGGCGGCAGCCTCTGGTCCGACGCCTGGCGGCGGCTCCAGCGCAATCGCATGGCGGTTGTTTCGGGGTGGGCGCTGGTCGCGATCGCCGTGCTCTGCATGCTTGCGCCCTGGATCCCGGGCCTGCCCGATCCGAACGCGACCGACTTCCAGCTCGGCGTGACCTCGCCCGCCTGGTCGCACGTGCTCGGGACGGACCTGCTCGGCCGCGACATGCTGGCGCGCGTCGTCTACGGCGGGCGAATCTCGATCCTGATCGGGCTCGTCGGCACGCTGGTCTCGCTTGTCATCGGCGTCGCCTACGGCGCGATCTCGGCCTACGCGGGCGGCAAGGTCGACGAGGTGATGATGCGCATCGTGGACGTGCTCTACTCGCTGCCCTACATCTTCCTCGTGATCCTGCTGCTGACGGTGTTCACCAAGAGCCTGCTGCTCCTGTTCGTGGCGCTGGGGGCGGTGCAGTGGCTGACCATGGCGCGGATCGTGCGCGGGCAGGTGCTGTCACTCAAGAACCAGAACTTCGTCGAGGCCGCGCGCGCTCTCGGCGCCGGCGACGCGCGGATCGTGTTCGGGCACATCGTGCCGAACACGCTCGGGCCGGTGATCGTCTACACCACGCTCACGATCCCGGCGATCATCCTGCAGGAGGCGTTCCTCTCGTTCCTCGGGCTCGGCGTCCAGCCGCCCGACGCGTCGTGGGGCGTGCTCGTGTCCGAGGGCGCGCAGATGATCGCGTTCTTCCCGTGGCTCACGATCTTCCCCGGCCTCGCACTCGCGCTCACGTTGTTCGCGTTCAACTTCCTGGGCGACGGGCTGCGCGATGCGCTCGACCCCCAGGACCGCAAGGTCGCCGCTTGAGCCAGCGCGCCTCCGGTTGGCGCGGGTTGGTTCAGGGCATCCGCGCGTTCGCGGCGCGGGCGCAACTGGACCTGTTCGGCACGCCGGCCGCTCCGCCGCCGGCCGCTCGCCAGCGTCGCCGCCCGGCCGTGCCGGCCCCCACGGGCGGGCGCTGGGAGTTCACGCGCCCGTGGCAATCCTCGCCCCACCTGGCACGCGCCCAGCGCGAACTCGACCTCGTGCGCGACCACTTTCCGGAACTCGACGGGGTGACCGTGCGCGTCGGCCTGACCAAGCGCCGGGGCGTGCTTGGCCTGGCCTCGCTCGGGAAGGTGCCCATGATCTGGGTGCGGCCGCGCCGGCTGCGCCGCTTCGCGATCGCGCACGAACTCACGCACCTGCTCCACGCCCGCGGCCTCGTGCCCGGTGGGGAGAAGACCTGCGACCTGTACACGCTCGCGCGCAGCGCCGCGTTCGTCGACGTCGCGCCGTTCTACCTCAAGGTCCCGGCGGCATTCCACGAGGGCGGCGCCGAGCGCTACGTGCCGGCCGCCAAGGCGCGGGCCTTGCACGCGCTGGCGAAGGACGCGGTGGCAGGCCGGAGCGCGCGCTCGGCGATCATCCGCTTCGAGCGGGCAGTGCACGCGGCGGGCGCGATCGAGGCGGTGCTGCCCTAGGCGCGCTGGCGCGTCCAGGCCTGGAGTTGTGCGAGGTCGGCCAGCGGGACCACGCCCCGGCCCGCCTCGCCCGGCGCGCCCGCGCCACCGAGCAGCAACGGCACCGTGCGCGGCAGTGTCTTGCGCAGCGCGCGCACACCCGCGGACGCCGCGTTCGCCCCGTAAGACGGCGAGATCGAGAGCGCCATCGCCCCGAGCCGCGCGTCGCGGGCCAGGGATGCGGCCTGCTCGATCGGCGTGCTCGGCCCCAGGTAGAGCACTTGCCAGCCCGCCATCGCGAACACCAGGCTGGCCATCTGCAGGCCAATCTCGTGCAGCTCGTCGGGGAGCGTGAGGAACGCCGCGCGCGGGCCGCGGGCCTGCTCCTCGTAGGGCCGGCGGCGCTCGCGCAGGAAGTCGCCGATGTGGGCCGAGGCGAAGTGCTCGTGCCGCACGGCGAGCGACCCCGTCTCCCACGCCCGGCCGATCTCGTGCAGGAACGGCGTCAGCGTCCGCTCGAGGAACGGGATCGACGACTGCGCCAGCCAGCGGATCTCGAGCGCACGCCGGAGCGCCCCGCTGTCGAACGCGGTGACGGTATGCATGAGCTCTTTGAGGTCGCCCGGAACCGCCTCGGGGAGGGCCGGCTCGGCGAGCGGCCTGAGCTCGCGCGCCGGGCGGGTCGAGACCGAGGCCAGCAGGTTCTCGAGCGCGGACTCGGAGATGGGCACCACCTCGGCCGGGCGATGCCCGCGCGCGAGCGCCTCGGCGACGCGGCGCAAGCGCGGCACCGCGGCTAGCGCGTAGACGCGATGCCCCGAGGGCTTGCGCATCGGGACCGGCACGCCGTAGCGGCGTTCCCACGTGCGCAGGGTCTCGATCGGGATCCCGGTCGCGCGCGAGAGCGCGCCGATGCTCAGGCGACCCTCGGGGTCGGGACGGGCGCTTCCGGCAGCCGCTGGGTGCATGGTCCTCTCCTGGGGGGAGCGGGGAAAGCGCGGTTGGGCGGAGAACGGGAATCTCCCCGGAGGGGCTCCCTCTCAACCCCGAAGGTTCGAAGCCCGCCTCCTGCCCAACACGCGATCACATAATGAACAGGTAATGACCGGGTGTCAACAAGAATTTCCGTGCTTTGGTCCCGGCCACAATCTTCAGCCCACAACCCTGGGCTCACGTTCGGGGCCCTCGAGGCCGATGCCATGGGGCGCGGAGCCCTCGGACGGGCGCCCTGCCTTGCTCCCGGAGGATCCATGTCCCGCAGAGGCCACACCATCGACCGTACCGACGCCGCCTCGGCGTGCCGCGATCTCGCGCGCGCCGCGGCCGCGCTCGCGCGCGTGCCGAGCGCGTCCGTGCGCTTCGATCGCGGGCCGCAGGGCGCGGTGGATGCGACCTACGGGCTCGATGGACGGGGCGACATGGCCGCCGCCGAGGCGTTTTCGCGCATCGCGATGCTGCAGGGCGATCCGCT
>JBKJJJ010000011.1:0-18500 GCA_046598045.1 Candidatus Eiseniibacteriota bacterium | reverse complement strand
CAGCGTGGTCGCGGCAAACTTCAACTCGCCCGGCCAGGTCGTGATCTCGGGCGCGGTGGACGCGGTCGAGCTCGCGATGGCGCTGTGCAAGGAGAAGGGCGCGAAGCGCGCGCTCCGCCTGCCGGTCGCCGGGGCGTTCCACTCGCTTTTGATGGGCCCGGCGACCGAGGGCCTCGTGGCCGCGCTCGCGCAGGTGCCGGTACGCGATGCGCACATCCCCGTGATCGCGAACGTCGACGCGCAACCCGTGATCAAGGCCTTGGACATCACCGATCGCCTCGGGCGCCAATTGCTGGGCGCCGTGCGCTGGGAGGAATCGATGCGCAGACTGATTGAGCTGGGCGTGACGGGCTTCATCGAGCTGGGCACCGGGCGCGTGCTGCGCGGCCTGCTCAAGTCGATCGCGCCCGAGAGCAGGAGCGCGAACATCGACGATCCCGCGAGCCTCGAGGAGACGCTCGCGGCGTTCGGTCAGGAGGCGCGGGCGTGAGCGAACTGCCGACGAACCGGGTCCTCGAGGGCCAGGTCGCGATCGTCACCGGCGGCGCGACCGGCATCGGCCGCGCCGTCGTCGACGCGCTGACCGCGGCGGGAGCGAGCGTCACGATCGTGGCGCGCAACCTCGAGCGCGCACAGGTCGCGGCCGGCGCGGTGCTCGAACAGGGCGGCCACGCCGACGCGCTCGGCGCCGACGTCACGGACGAGGCGCAGGTCAACGCGGCGTTCGAGACCGTCCTGAAGGCGCAGGGGCGGCTGGACATTTTGGTCAACAACTCCGGGGTGACGCGGGACGGTTTGATCCTGCGCATGACCGACGAGCAGTGGGACGAGGTGATCGACACCAACCTCAAGGGCGTGTTCCACTGCTGCCGCGCCGCGGCGCGCACCCTGCTCAAGCAGAAGAGCGGGCGCATCGTGAACATCACCTCGGTGGTGGGCGTGATCGGGAACCCGGGACAGGCCAATTACGTCGCGTCGAAGGCGGGCGTGATTGGCCTGACCAAGGCGCTGGCGCGCGAGTTCGCGCCGCGCGGAGTGACGGTCAACGCGGTCGCGCCGGGCTTCATCAAGACGGCGATGACCGATGCGCTCACCGAGGAGCAGAGCTCCGCGATGGGCACGGCGATCCCCCTCGGCCGCTTCGGTGATCCTGCCGACGTGGCTGCGGTGGTTCGTTTCCTGGCCTCACCCGAGGCCGGCTATGTGACCGGACAGGTCTGGCACGTGGACGGCGGAATGGTGATGGCCTGAGTCTGCACCAACCAAGGAGGAGGTGAACGGAATGGCTTATAGCGAAGAGAAGGCCAAGGAGATCATCGCCAAGGAGCTCGACGTCACCCTGGACCAGCTCACGCCGGATGCCAAGTTCATCGAGGATCTCGGCGCGGACTCGCTCGACACAGTCGAGCTGGTCATGGCGCTCGAGGAGGAGTTCGGCCTCGACATTCACGACGAGGACGCCGACAAGTTCAAGACCGTCGGCGACGCGCTGAGCTACCTCAAGCAGCACACGCAGTAACGACGACGCGCCGTGCGGATCGGGGGACGCCCAGCGGGCGCCCGATCCCAGCGCGCCGTCCGAACAAGGACCACCAACAAGGGAAACCTGTGACCAGGGACAAGGATATCAAGGTCGTCATCACCGGCATCGGTGCGATCACTCCTCTCGGCAACGATCTCGAGACGATGTGGACGAACCTGCTTGCCGGCAACAGCGGGGTGACTCCGATCACCCGCTTCGATGCCACGGCGTACGCGACGCGCATCGCGGCAGAGGTCAAGGACTTCGATCCGACCCTCTACATGGAGCGCAAGGAGGCGAAGCGGAACGATCGCTTCGTCCAGCTCGCAGTCGGTGCGGCCCGCCAGGCCGTTACCCACGCACGCCTCGACGTGCCCGCCCTCGACGCCAATCGGATCGGCGTCATCCTGGGATCGGGTATCGGTGGCATCGAGACCTTCGAGACGCAGCACCGGAACCTGCTTGAGAAAGGCCCGGACCGCGTCAGTCCCTTCTTCATCCCGATGATGATCAGCAACATGGCCTCCGGCCAGGTGTCGATCGCCCTCGGGGCCAAGGGTCCGAACTTCACGACCGTCTCGGCCTGCACGTCGTCGGCCAATGCGATCGGTGAAGCGCTTCGGATCCTGCAGCACGACGACGCGGACGTCGTCATCGCAGGTGGGTCGGAAGCCACGGTGTCGCCCATGGCGATCGCCGGGTTCTGCTCCATGAAGGCGATGTCCACACGGAACGACGAACCCACCCGGGCCTCACGGCCCTTCGACGCGCAACGCGACGGATTCGTCATGGGCGAGGGCGCAGTCATCCTCGTCCTCGAGACCGAAGAGCACGCAAAGAGGCGCGGTGCGCCTGTGATCTGCGAGCTTGCGGGCTATGGCGCAACCGGCGACGCGTACCACATCACCACTCCCGCACCGAACGGCGACGGGGCCGTGCGCTCGATGCGCGCGGCACTCGAGGACGCCGGAATGCGGCCCGAGGACGTGCAGTACATCAACGCGCACGGAACCTCGACGCCGTACAACGACCGCACCGAAACCACGGCGGTCAAGACGGTCATGGGAGACCTCGCACGGAACGTCATGCTGGCTTCGACGAAGTCCATGACCGGCCACTTGCTGGGCGCCGCGGGCGCTCTCGAGGCCGCGGTTTCGGCGCTGGTGATCACGCGTGGTGTCGTTCCCCCAACCATCAACTACGAGAATCCGGATCCAGAATGCGACCTAGACTGCGTACCGAACCAAGCCCGAACCGTCCACGTGACGGGGGCGTTGTCGAACTCAATGGGGTTCGGCGGACACAACGGGACTCTGGCGTTTCGAGCGATTCCGACCGGGACCGGGTAAAGCGGCGTCGCCGCCGCTCCGGCTCGGATCGTCCCGAGCGCGAAGGTCGACCCGAGAGGGGCGACCGCACCACCCGTCGTGACCGGGACCGTGACCGTGGGCCGAGCCGTCGGTCCACCCATTCCTCCGGTGGCGGCTCCAGCCGTCCGCCGCTTCCTCCCCGCAAATCGGGCGGAGGTTTCTGGGCATGGCTCAAGGGCCTGTTCGCCGGCCCCGCTCGTCCCGCCGTTCCGGGGCTGACCGCCGACGAGCAGAAGGCGTGTGAGGCGTTCGGCAAGCACCTCGGAATCCAGTTCAACGACCCGAAGCTGCTGCGTCTGGCGCTCACGCACCGCTCGTATCTGCACGTGCATCGCGGTGCGCCACGCGAGTCGAACGAGCGTCTCGAGTTCCTCGGCGATTCCGTGCTCGGCGTCATCACCTCGGAGCACCTCTATAAGGCGTTCCCTGGCGAGCACGAGGGCCAGCTCACCAAGACCAAGTCGTTGCTCGTGTCCAAGGCGATCCTCTCGCGCCGGGCGCTGGCGATGGGCCTGGGGCGCTTCGTCCTGATGTCGAACTCCGAAGTGGATTCGGGCGGGCGCCAGCGCCTCTCGATCCTCGCCGACGCGTTCGAGTCCGTGCTGGGCGCGATCTACCTCGACCAGGGGATCGAAGCCGCGCGCAAGTTCGTGGAGACCTGGCTGCTGAACGAGGCCAAGGGCATCACGTCGGACAAGCGCCACACCAACTACAAGAGCCTGCTCCAGGAGTACGTCCAGAGCGCGTTCCACACGCACCCGATGTACTCGATCCGCCACGAGCACGGCCCCGATCACTCCAAGCTGTTCACGGTCGAAGTGCGCGTCGGCGGGAAGCCGCTGGGCGCGGGCAAGGGCAAGAACAAGAAGGAGGCGGAGCAGGCTGCCGCGCGCGACGCGCTCGATCGGGTCGCCGCCCAGTCGGGCGAAAAGAGCAAGGCCGCGGGCTCCGACGAGGACGCGGATACCATTTCGACGCCGATTCGCGCCGATCGCCCGGAGCGCGCTCCGCGTGCGGAACGCGGTGAGCGTGCGGAGCGTGGCGAGCGTGCGGAACGCGGCGAGCGGCCGGAACGCGGTGAGCGTGCGGAACGCGGCGAGCGGTCGGAGCGGGGCCCGCGTGCGGAACGCGGCGAGCGTCCGGAGCGTGGCGATCGCCCGGAACGCGGCGAGCGTCCGATTCGCGCCGATCGCCCGGAACGCGGCGAGCGGATCGGGAGGCGAGAGCGTCCGGAGCGCGGTGAGCGCATCGAGGCGATCGAACCGATGATTTCGCCCGAGTCCGAGGAGATGCCGGAGAGGATCGAGCGGCCGATGCGTACGGAACGTACAGAACGTACAGAACGTACGGATCGTACCGACCGTCCGGAGCGTGGGGAACGCGCCGATCGTCCCGAACGGGCCGAGCGGCTGGATCGTCCTGAGCGCGGGGAGCGTACGGAGCGTACGGAACGTACGGACCGCCCCGAGAGGACAGACCGCCCCGAGCGACCCGAGCGACCCCGCGGATTCGAACGCCGCGAGCGGGGACCGCGCCGGGAAGTTCCGGAGACGCCGGTCCCGGCCACCCCGGCCTTCGCGGGTGACGAGAGCCCGGAGAGGAGTGCCCCCGAGACGCCGTCCTACCAGACGGCCTCGTACGAGCCGACTCCGACCGAGCTGCGGGTCGAAAGGCCCGCGCGTGAGGATCGTCCGGCGCGTGAGGATCGTCCGGCGCGTGAGGATCGTCCGCCGCGCGCGGAGCGTCCGCCGCGCGGGGAGCGTCCGCCGCGTGAGGAGCGTCCGGCTCCCCAGGCTGCGCCGGCGCCGCAGACCAAGCTCGACCTGTCGACCGGGCTGACGTGGGAGACGTCCGAACCGAGCGCTCCCGCGGCCGGCACGCCCGATCGTCCGGCGGCCCCGATGCGCTATGGCAGGCAGCCTGCGGTCAAGGCGTCGCGCAAGGCGACGTTCGTCCAGCCGGCGGCCGATGCGAGCCGCCAGCCGACGGTGAGCGAGGCGCCGGCGTCGGCGCCGCGCGCCAACGAGCCGGAGCCGGTGCGGTCCACGCCGCGGCGCGAGATTCCGCGCGTCGATGCGCAGGTGCGCGAGGTGAAGGGCCCGCTGCCGGGCGTCGATGCAACGCGTTACCGCGCGGCCGAAGCACCGGCCTCGCAGTTCGCGAGCGAGACGCCGAGCTCCTGGGACGAGGATCCGAAGGAACACGACTGAATGTGAGTCTGTGCGGCGCGCGGGCCGAGTCCTGCGCGCCGCACTCGTTTTCAGCGACGCGAAAGGACACGCCATGCAAGGACTCGAGTCGTCCCCGCTGCGCCGCACCCGGACGCGCGCCGCACAGCCGCTGCTCGCTTTGCCCGCTTTGCTCGCGCTGCTCGCTTTGCCCGCACTGCTCGGCCTCGCCGGTTGCGCCTCGAAGGACGCGGGCAAGTCCGCGACCAGCGCCGGCGATGGCGTGCCGGTCGACGGCGGCACGCTGGTCTATGCGCGCGGCCACGATTCCGTGCGCCTCGACCCCGGCCACGAGACCGACGGCGAATCGTTCAAGGTGCTCGACAACCTGTACGAGAACCTGGTGTCGTTTGCCGACACCACGACCGACATCGTGGCCGAGCTCGCGGCGCGCTGGGACATCTCGCCCGACGGCAAGACCTACACGTTCCACCTGAGGTCGGGCGTCAAGTTCCACGACGGCACGCCGCTCAACGCCGATGCGGTCGTGTTCTCGCTCGATCGCCAGCGCAATCGCAAGCCGGCCCACCCGTTCCACTCGATCGGCGGGCCATTCACATACTGGCAGTCGATGTCGATGGACGACATCGTGGCCGACCTCAAGGCCGCCGACGACTCGACCGTCGTGTTCACGCTCAAGCGCCGCAACGCGCCGTTCCTCGCGAACCTGGCGATGGGTTTCGCCTCGATCGTGAGCCCGACCGCCGCGCAGAAGTACGGCGAGGACTTCTTCAAGCACCCGACCGGCACGGGCCCGTTCCGCTTCGTCGAGTGGGTGAAGGACGACCACATCACGCTCGAGCGAAACCCCGACTACTGGGGCGAGAAGACGCACCTCGACCGGGTCGTGTTCCGTTCGATCCCCGAGAACACGGTGCGCTACCTCGCGCTCGAGGAGGGCTCGGTGCAGGGGCTCGACGGCCTCAATACTGACCTTGCGCGGCGCGTCGTGGACGCCGGCAAGTACAACCTGCTCACGCAGCCCGGCATGAACGTCGGCTACCTCGCGATGAACATGGACAAGCTGCCGTACGACAACAAGGACGTGCGCCTCGCGGTCAACTTCGCGATCAATCGCGACGCGATCGTAAAGGGGCTGTACGGCGGCTTCGGCACGCCCGCCGTCAACCCGATGCCGCCCACGCTGTGGGGGTACAACAGGACGATCCAGCCCTACGCCTACGACCCGGCGAAGGCGAAGCAGTTGCTCGCACAGGCGGGCTTCCCGAACGGCTTCAAGACCGAGCTCTGGGCGATGTCCGGCCCGCGCCCCTACATGCCCGATCCGCTCAAGATCGCCGAGGCGATCCAGTCGGACCTCAAGGCGGTCGGCATCGACGCGTCGATCAAGACGCTCGAGTGGGGCACGTACCTCGATGCCACGCAGCACGGCCAGCACCAGATGTGCCTCCTGGGTTGGACCGGCGATAACGGCGACCCGGACAACTTCCTTTACGTGCTGCTCGACAAGGAGTCGGCCCGGATCCCGGCCCAGAACGTCGCGTTCTACCGCAGCGACGCGCTGCACGCCATCCTGGTCAGCGCGCAGGAGGAGACCGACATCGCGAAGCGCAGCCTGCTCTACGAGCAGGCGCAGGTGGTCGTGCACGAGGACGCGCCGTGGGTGCCGCTCGCGCACATGACGCAGCTCGCGGCGTTCGACCGGAAGGTGCACGGGTACCTGCTCAACCCGACCGGCAAGGTGCGCTTCCGCAAGACCTGGATCGTGCCCGGGGCCTGACGCCCGGGCGACGCCCGCCGTGCTGCCCTACATCCTGCGCCGCCTCGCGTTGCTCGTGCCCACGCTCCTGGGCATGAGCATCCTCACGTTTTCGCTCATCCACCTCGTGCCGGGCGATCCGGCGACGGTGATGCTCGGCGAGCGCGCGACGCCCGAGGCGGTCGCCGCGCTGCGCAGCGAGCTCGGGCTCGACAAGCCGCTGTGGGTGCAGTACGGCCGTTTCCTCGAAGGCCTCGCCACCGGCGACCTCGGCCGCTCGCTCAAGACGCGCGAGAAGATCCTGGTCGAGATGACCGACCGCTTCCCGGCCACGTTCGAGCTCGCGCTCGCCGCGATCCTGTTCGCCTCGTTCTTCGGCGTGCTCGCGGGCATCCTCGCGGCGCGCTGGCGGCGCTCGTTCTTCGACGTGTTCGTGATGGCGGGCTCGCTCGCCGGCGTCTCGATGCCGATCTTCTGGCTCGGGCTGCTGATGATCCTCCTGTTCTCGGTCAAGCTCGGGTGGCTGCCGCTCGCGGGGCGGCTCGATCCCGACTTCGCGATCCAGAGGCACACCGGCTTCCTCCTGATCGACACGCTGCTTGCCGGCAAGCCGGCCGCGTTCCTCGACACGATCAAGCATCTCGTGCTGCCCGCGTTCGTGCTCGGCACGATCCCGCTCGCGGTGATCGCGCGCATGACGCGCGCCGCCGTGCTCGACGTGCTGACCCAGGACTACGTGCGCACCGCGTGGGCGAAGGGCCTGTCCGAGGCGCGCGTGCTCGGCGTGCACGTCTTGAAGAACGCGCTCATCCCCACGATCACGGTGATCGGCCTCCAGTTCGGCTACCTGCTCGGTGGCGCGATCATCACCGAGACCATCTTCGCGTGGCCGGGCGTCGGGCGCTGGCTCGTGCTCGCGGTGTCGGCGCGCGACTTCCGCGCGGTGCAGGGCGGCGTGCTGCTGCTCGCGACCGTGTTCGTGCTCGTCAACCTGCTGGTCGACCTGCTCTATGCCGTGGCCGACCCGCGCGTGCGCCTGGGGGCCGAGGAATGAACAAGGCCGCCCGGCAGTTCCTGCGCCACAAGGGCGCGGTCATCGGGTCCCTGCTCGTGCTCGCGTTCCTGGGCGTCGCGCTGCTCGCGCCCGTGCTCAGCCCGCACGATCCCCTCGCGCAGGACCTCGCGGTCCGGCTCCAGCCGCCCTCGTCCGCGCACGTGTTCGGCACCGACGACTTCGGCAGGGACGTGCTCTCGCGCGTGATCTGGGGATCGCGCGTGTCGCTTCGGCTCGGGCTGGTCGCGGTCGCGATCGCGCTCGTGATCGGCGGCACGATCGGCCTGCTCGCGGGCTACTACGGCGGCTGGTTCGACCTCCTGGGCATGCGCCTGATGGACCTCATGCTCGCGTTCCCGTCGATCCTGCTGGCGATCGTCGTGGTCGCGATCCTCGGGCCGTCGCTGACCAACGCGATGATCGCGGTCGGCGTGATGGCGGTGCCGCAGTACGCGCGCATCGTCCGCGGTTCCGTGCTGTCGGTGCGCGGGCTCGAGTACGTGCAGGCCGCGCGCGCGCTCGGGGCGGGGGACGGGCGCATCCTCACGCGGGCGATCCTGCCGAATGTGGGCGGGCCGATCATCGTGACCGCGAGCCTCGGGCTCGCGACCGCCGTGCTCGAGGCCGCCGGGCTGTCGTTCCTCGGGCTCGGCGCCCAGCCGCCCACGCCCGAGTGGGGCTCGATGCTGTCGCAGGGGCGCGAACTGGTGCTGATCGCGCCCTGGGTCCTGACCGCGCCGGGCGTCGCCGTGTTCCTCTCGGTGCTCGGGTTCAACCTCGTGGGCGATGCGCTGAGGGATTTGCTGGATCCGCGCAGGACGTAGGGCCACGCCGGACGGCAGCCATGGTTCCTGCTCCGCAACGCCCCTGTCCCCACTCCCCTCTATGCTCCCGCAGTTGGTGGCCTAAGCGGACCTGTCCTCCGAACCCGGCGGCTATGGCGTGGCTGCAATCAGTCTTGCGGTTATCACTATTTTGCGATAGGATGGCCATGGCGCAATTTCGGGCATTCCTCGACTACGTGACCCCCAGCGGAAGGAACGACGTCCATGCCTGGCTGCTGCGCCTGCCGGTGCGCCATCGCATGGACGTTCAGGCAACGATCCGGTTTCTCGAGCAGATCGAACGACCAGCACCCGGCCATTTCAAGCGTCTTGGAGGCGGGCTGATCGAAGTCCGAGTGACAACCGGGGGCGTTGCTTATCGACCGGTGTGTTTCGAGGGACCGAGGCCGCGCTGCGTCACGATTCTGATCGGCGCGACCGAGCGCGATTCGAAGTGGGATCCACCCAAGGCGCTCGACCAGGCAAAGCGTCGAATGCGTATGGTTTTGGCCGACCCGGAGAGGAGGACCTGTGAACACCACTACTAGACGGGAGCAGATCATCTCCAGCCTCGCGTCCAAGCGCGCACGTGAGGCGTTCGTCGCTTCGTTGATCCGAATCGGGCTTCCGGCGCAAATCCACGAACTGCGGGACCAGCGCGGGTGGAGCCAGGGTGAGCTTGGACGGCGAGCCGGCAAGACGCAGACGGTCATCAGTCGGTTCGAGAGCTTCGGCTACGAGGCATTCACTCTTTCAACGCTAAAGGAATTGGCCGCGGCATTTGACGTTGGCCTCAAGGTTCGGTTCGTGGCCTTTAGCGAGCTGGTGGACGATGCCTCCTACCCGCGGGTGAAGGACCTCGATGTGCCGAGCTTCGTGGACGATGCCCGGCTCGAGATTCACGACGCGTCGACGTTCCAGTTTTCCGCGGGCACCATCACTGAGTTTGGGATCGGACCTGACGCCGTTCGCACCCAATACTCCGGGACGACAAGCGAGGTCCCCGGATCCCTGATGTTTCAAGCAAATGGGGGAGAGTCGTGGCCAAGCGAAGCCTAAAACCCAAGCTGCCGGTTCTACATGTAGTAAACGAGGGGCAAGCCCCGACGCTCTTCTCGAACCATTGCGAACTTGCGCTGATCGCGGACGAATTCCGGATCATCTTCCGCGAGGTCTTGTCCGCTGAGCCGGATAAACTCGTAGTACGTGAAAACCTTCGCGTCTACTTCAACATCAACGTTGCTCGCCAGTTCACTCAGATGTTCAAGGAGGCAGTTGCGTTGTACGACGCAAAAGTGGCGGCTCGGAGAGGGCCAGACGCAGACTGAACACTTGCGCCTTCACATCGACGTGGTCCCCGGTCCGGAATCCGGCGTAAGCTAGGGGACCATGAATACCCCCGGCCGCCGCACGATTTCAATGATCGCCCTCGCCCTGGGCCTGGCCGCGCCGGGCCTCGCCGGTCCGGCTGTCGCCAGGACGCCGAAGCCGGTCGCGAAGGCCCCGAAGCGCGTCGCCGCCGCGCCGGCCCCGGTCAACCGCACCAACGTGCCCGATCCCGGCGGGCTGGCCGCGGCCGCGCGCGACAATGCGCTGCGGCACTACCTCCAGGGCGTTTATCTCGAGGCCACGGGTGACGTTCCCGGTGCGATCCAGGAGATCGGTCGCTCGTTCGCCTACGACCCGTCCGCGCCCGACCTCGCGCTCAAGCTCGGGGAGCTCGCGTTCCAGGCCGGGGACGAGCGCGCCGGACTCGATTACGCACGGCGCTCGATCACGCTCGGGGATCGCTCGGGCCGCGCGCAGTTCCTCGCGGGCTCGGCGCTCGCCGCCGGGGGCCGCATGGACGAGGCGCGCGACGCGTTCATGCGCGCGCTCGCCGCGGACTCCTCGCGCATCGAGACCTGGTCGGCGCTCGGCCGCATCGAGGACGAGTCGGGCCGCCTGCCCGCGGCGCGCGAGGCCTACGCGCACGCGTTCCTGCTCGACCCCGAGGACGCCGAGACCGCGTACCACCTGGGCACGGTCGAGGCGCGGCTCGAACACTGGGGCGCGGCCGACACGCTGCTCGCGCAGGTCGCCGAGAGCAACCCGTTCCTGCCCGGGCTGAGCGTCGCGCGCTCGTTCGTCGCCGAGCACGCGGGACGCACGGCCGAGGCCGCGCGCGGCTACGAGGCGCAGCTCCAGCAGTACCCGAATGACCGCCAGACGCGCCGCCGGCTGGTGCAGGCCTACATCAAGCTCGAGCAATGGCCGGACGCGGCGCGCGAGGCGAGCTGGCTGTTCCAGAATGCGCCCAAGGACTTCGAGGCCGGGCGCGTGCTCGCGAGTCTCGACCTGACGATGAAGAAAAACGACGATGCCGCCGACGTGGTGCGCACGCTGCGCAAGAGCCTGCCCGGCGAGGTCGAGCCCGCCGCGTTCGCCGCCGCGGTGCTGCTGCACATCGGCAGGGAGAGCGAAGCCCGCGCCGAGGCCGACGGCCTGACGAAGGAGCGCCCGCGCGACGCGCGGGCGTGGATCGTGGCGGCCGAGACCTGGGCCTCGAACGACCAGGCGGGTCACCTCTCCGTCGAGGCCGATCGCCGCTACGCGAAGGCCGAGGAGACGCTCGGCGATTCGACCGGTGCGAAGGTCGAGCTCGCGCGCTCCTATGCACGCACGCAGCGCTTCGACCGCGCGGAGAAGGCGCTTTCGGGCGCACTCACGGGCGACCCCAAGGACGCCCGGCTCTGGCTCGAACTGGCGTTCGCGCGCGAGCGCCGGAAGGACGTGCCCGGAGCGGAGGAGGCGGCGCACAAGTCGCTCGAGATCGAACCCCGGAGCGGCCAGGCCCTGAACTTCCTCGGCTACCTCTACGCCGACTACAAGGTGAAGGTCGACCAGGCGGTCCCCCTGATCCAGCAGGCCCTCGCGCTCGACCCGGACAACCCGTATTACATCGACTCGCTGGGCTGGGCGTACTACCGGCTGGGCCGGTTGGACGACGCCCGGGGCCAGCTCGAGAAGGCGATTGCGCTCGGGGGCGGGGAGTCCGCGGTGCTCGAGCACCTGGGCGACGTGTACCTCGCCATGGCCCGGAAGGGCGATGCCAAGTCGCAGTACCAGAAGGCTTTACAGCTCGATCCCACGAGCGAGTCGCTGTCCCGGAAGCTCGAGGCCCTGCGCTGATCGCGACCTGCCCCGGAATCGCCGGGAACCCCATGTCGCAGGCGGGGGTAACTGTGAACGATGAGGCCGCTCATGGCGCCTGACCCCAGGCCCACGGACCCCGCCCCGGCCATCCTCTCCCTTTCGGACGAGGACCTGATGGCGCGGGCCGCCCTGGATGACGCAAGGGCGTTCACGGAGCTCGTGCGTCGCTACCAGATGCGCGTGATCCACCTCGTCAGCCGGCTGCTCAATGACCGGGAAGTGTCCGAGGACATCGCGCAAGAGGTGTTCGTCCGGGTTCACCTGCATCGCAAGAACTACCGGACGGGATCGAAGTTCTCGACCTGGTTGTTCACCATCGCGGCGAACCTGGCGAAGAACGAGATGCGGCGCCGCAAGCGCCGCCGCAACTGGACGAGTCTCGACGAGATGCAGGAGACGCTGAAGGACGCGAGCCTGCTGCTCGCCGACAAGACGTCCACGCGCGAAGTCGACATGGAACACGAGCAACTCTCCGGCGTGGTCGGAGAGGCGATCGCCGAATTGCCGGACCGGTATCGCATCGCGCTCGTGCTGCGCGACATCGAAGGGCTGGCGTACGAGGAGATCGGACTGGCTTTGAAGATCCCGGGCGGAACGGTGCGTTCGCGCATCAATCGCGCCCGTCTCATGCTCAAGCGCAAACTGGAGCCGTGGCTCCGACGGGACGACATCGGATGATCTCTTGCGAACGCGCACAAACGCTCTTCGGCCCTGCCTGGGATGACGAATTGTCCGTCGCCGAACGCGAAACGCTGGAGTTGCACTTCACCTCGTGCAGCGGCTGTCGTCGGGATTACGACGAGTACGCCCGCACGCTCGAACTCGTGCAGGCGCTGCCGCGACCGCAGGTGTCCGGCGACTTCGCGACCCGCGTGCTCGCCGAGGCGCGTCGCCGCGAGGCCGAGGGCGGCCTGCGCACCGGGATCGCCGGCGGCTTCTTCGCGCGCCCCGCGGCGGTCGCGATGGCGGCCGCGGTGCTGGTCGCGATCGGCGTGAGCGGCGCGCTCTTCCTGCGTCCGACGAGCGGCCCGACGAGCGGCCCGACGAGCAGTCCGGCCAAGCAGGTCGCGCAGGCGATGGTCTCCGCGCCGACGAAGGCGCCCGATCTGCGCGTCTCAGCCGGCGACCCGGATGGCCCGATCACGACCGAACCGATCACGACCGGCGCGGTCGCGGCGATCGTCCCGACGAACGTCCCGGGCACGACGATCGCGCGCGGGCCCGTGGCGCGCCGTGCGAACCCGTCGGCGAGCGAGGCCGTGGCTGCGATCCCCGACAGCCTGTTCGATCACTCGGCGGACGTCGAGTTCGTGCTCGATCCGGTCAAGTTGCGCCGTGAGCGCGGCCGGGGCTACACCCCGGTGCAGTCGTCCGTGCGCGGCGAGCAGGCGAGCATCACCTTCTGACGGCCATGCGTTTCATCCCCCAGAGCGCCGCGTTCGTCCGTTACCGGATGGGCGCGGCGTTGGCCATCCTGGCACTCGCCGTCCTGCCCGTCCTCGCGGGGGCGGTCCCCGCGCCGGCCTCTCCCGGCATGACGCAGTCGTTCGACGCCGCCTGCGCGCGCGCCCGCCGCTCGGTCGTGACCGTGATGGGCGTGCGCACACGCGAAGACGAGGGCAGCCTCGAGGGCGCGCCGGGCCGGCCCACGCGCAGCCTCGCGTCGGGCGCGGTGGTGGACCGCCGCGGGCACGTCGTCACCGCGGCCTCCGTGGTGCGCGACTGCGACCGCATCCAGGTTCGCCTCGCCGATGGCCGCACCATGACCGCGATCCTGCTCGGCAGCGACGAGGCCTCGGACGTGGCGTTGCTCGAACTGCCGGTCACCGACGTGCCCGCCCTGCGCTGGGCACCCGAGCCGGCGGCGCCCGTGGGCTCGTGGGTCGCCGCGCTCGGCCAGACCATGGGCGGCGAATCGCGTCCGAGCCTCGGCACCGTGCAACGCCGCTACGAGCAGCCCCTCGGCTCGCTCCTCCTCCTGACCAACGAGGTGTTCCCGGGTTTCAGCGGCGCGCCCGCGCTCAACGCGCGCGGCGAGCTGGTCGGCCTCGTGATCGGCCGCCTGGAGGAAGCCCCGGCGGACTGGATCCCGAGCGCGGGCGAGGCCCCGGGGACGAGCTTCGCGCTCGCCGCCGACGACCTCAAGCGCGTGGTCGATCATCTCGAGCGCTATGGCCACGTGCGCCGCGGCTTCCTCGGCGTGCGCATGGTCCAGGGCGAAATCGTGGACTCGAGCCATCCGAGCGATACGTTCAAGATCGGCGTGCGCGTCGAGGACGTGCTCGCCGGCAGCCCGGCCGCGCAGGTCGGGCTCAAGAGCGGCGACCTGATCGTCGGCTGGAACGGGGAGACGCTCGCCAGCCCCGAGGACCTGATGCGCCGGGTCGAGGGGAACCCCCCGGGCACGCTCGCCGCGCTGGTCTGGGTGCGTGGCGAGGAGCGGTTCGACGGCTCGCTGGTGGTGGGCGCGAAGCCCGACGACGAACTGCTCGCCAGCCCGGGATCCCCGGCGGCCGGCGGTTCGTTGCTGCCCGAGGGCCGCGTGCGCACGAACGAGGACCTGCTCGAGCGCGTCCGCACGCTGCGCATGCGTGGACGCGGTGCCGCCGCCGACAGCGCGAACCACTCGCACCCCGGCTAGGCGCGCCCGGGGCGGTCTGCTACCGTGCCGGCCATGACCACCCTTCGCGTCTCCCTCGGGGACGCGCAATCCACCATCCACATTGCCGCGGGCGCCCTCGCCCGCACCGGTCGCCTCGCGCGCGCGGCCGGCCTTCTGCCCGGTCCCTGTGCGGTCGTCAGCGACACCGTGGTCGCCCGCCTGTACGGGCCCGCGCTCCGGCGCTCCCTGCGCGCGGCGGGCTTTCGCGTCGACGCGTTCGCCGCCGTGCCGCCCGGCGAGCGCAGCAAGTCGCTCGCCCGCGCCGAGTCGCTCTACGAGGCGTTCGCGCGCGCGGGGCTCGAACGCGGCCGGCCCGTGTTCGCGCTCGGCGGCGGCGTCGTGGGGGACCTCGCGGGGTTCGCGGCCGCGACCTGGCTGCGCGGCGTGCCGCTCGTCATGGTGCCCACCAGCCTGCTCGCCCAGGTCGACTCGAGCGTCGGCGGCAAGGTCGGAGTGGACCTGCCCGCCGGCAAGAACCTCGTGGGCGCGTTCCACCAGCCCCGCGTGGTCGTGATCGACCCGGACGTGCTCGCGACCCTGCCGCGCCGCCACCTGCGCGCCGGGCTCGCCGAGGCGGCGAAGGTCGGCTTCGTGCTCGACGGGGCGCTCGTGCGCCAGCTCGAGCGCGATCCAGCCGCGTGGGGCGCGATCATCCGGCGCGCGGTGCGCGCGAAGGCGCGCGTCGTCTCCGAGGACGAACGCGACGGCGGCCGCCGGCAACTGCTCAACTACGGACACACGGTCGGCCACGCGCTCGAGTTGGTGGGCGACTACCGGCGCTGGGTGCACGGCGAGGCGGTCGCGCTCGGCATGGCGGTCGAGGCCGGCATCGCACTGCGCCGCGGCCTGCTCGCCCCCGCGGTGGCCGAGCGCCAGGCGGCGTTGCTCGAGGCGCTCGGCCTGGCCGCCCCGAAGCGCGCACTGGCCGGGGTGTCGGCTCGTAAAGTATTCAGTGCCATGCATTTGGACAAGAAGCGCTCCGCCGGGGAGCTGCGTTTTGTGTTGACAGAGGGGGTCGGGGTTGCTAGCTTCGGCCATCGCGTTCCGCGGGCCGAAGTGATTGCGGCCCTGCAAGATGCGGGCTGCGAACCCTAGGAGAGTCCGATGCGGATCCTGGTCGTCAACGGGCCGAACCTGAACCTGCTCGGCACCCGCGAGCCCGAGATCTACGGAACGCTGACGCTGGCCGACCTCGAACGCCGCCTCGAGCAGGCGGCTTCCGAGCTCGATCTCCAGCTCGACTTCTTCCAGTCCAACCACGAGGGTGGCCTGATCGACGCGATCCAGGGCGCCGTCGGACGCTACCAGGGCGTGCTCATCAACCCCGGGGCGTTCACGCACACCAGCCTGGCGCTGCGCGATTGCCTGCTCGGCGTGGGGCTCCCGGCGGTCGAGGTCCACCTGTCCAACCTGCATCGCCGCGAGGCGTTCCGGCAGCAGTCCTACACCGCCGCGGCAGCGATCGGAGTCATCCAGGGATTCGGTCCCCTGGGCTATGAACTGGGCCTCAAGGCCCTGGTCCACCACCTCACGGGAGCCGGAACAGCCGCTCAGGCTGCCCCGGTCCGCCCATGATCAAGACCCTGCCCCCCCGGCGACGGCGCTCAAGTTCAGCCTCGAATCCGCCGATAGTGGGAGCGGGTGAGTCGAAAGGGAGCGCGATGGATCTCAACGAGATCAAGCGCCTCATCCAGCTCGTGCAGAAGAGCGGCATCGGCGAGCTGGAGGTCACGGAAGGGGACCGCACGATCCGGATCAGTGCGGCGGCTCCGGCCGCGATCCAGGGTGCCATGTCGTACGTCGTGGGAGGGCCCGCGCCGACGGCCGCACTGTCAGCGGCGGCGGCAGCAGCGCCCGCGGCCGAGACCAAGGCCGTGTCGGCCGATGCGCACTTCAAGCCAGTCGTCTCACCCATGGTCGGCACATTCTATCGGTCGCCTGCGCCCGATGCCGATCCCTACGTCGAAATGAACTCCGAGGTCGATCTCGGCCAGACGGTCTGCATCGTCGAAGCCATGAAGCTGATGAACGAGATCGAGTCCGAAGTCCGGGGGCGCATCGCGCGCATCCTGGTCGAGAACGGGCAGCCTGTGGAGTACGGCCAGACCCTGTTCCTGGTCGACCCGAGCTGACGTCGCGCCTTCGCGTCTCCTGACGCGAGCCTCGCGCCTTCGCCCGGATCGACGGGCGGGGCGGACCGCCGGAGCAATCCGGCCCGGAGGCAGGGGCGCATGGATATTCGCGAAGTCCTGGAAGCGATGGTGGGGGCCAAGGCCTCGGACCTGCACGTCAAGGTCGCGACCGCACCCCTGATCCGCGTGGACGGGGAACTCTACGCGCTCGGCAATCCGCCGCCCTCGGCGCAGGACCTCGAGCTGGTCATCGATTCGCTCCTCACCCCCCTGCAGCGCAGAAAGTTCGACGAGGAATGCGAGATCGACTTCGCGTTCGGCTTGCCTGGCCTCGGGCGCTTCCGCTGCAACATCTTCCAGCAGCGCGGCACCGCGGCGCTCGCCATTCGCACGATCCCGATCTCGATCCCGACGCTCGAGGACCTCGGCATGCCCGAGTCGATCAAGCCGTTCGCGACCCTGTCGCGCGGGCTCGTGCTGGTGACCGGCGCCACCGGGTCCGGCAAGTCGACCACGCTGGCCGCGATGATCGACACCGCGAATCGCGAGATGAACCGCAACGTGATCACGATCGAGGACCCGATCGAGTTCCTGCACCGCGACAAGATGTCGGCGATCCACCAGCGCGAAGTCGGCGTCGACGTGCGTTCGTTCGCCGAGGGCCTGCGCCGCATTCTGCGCCAGGACCCGGACATCATCCTCGTGGGCGAAATCCGCGATCGCGAGACCATGGAGACCGTGCTCATGGCCGCGGACACGGGGCACCTCGTGTTCTCGACCCTGCACACGACGGATGCGGCGATGACGATGCAGCGCGTGCTCTCGTTCTTCCCGCCGCACCAGCAGGAGGCGACGCGCCACCAGCTCGCCGCCAGCTTGCAGGCGGTGATCTCGCAGCGGCTCGTCCAGCGCCGCGGCGGCTCGGGCCGCGTGCCCGCCGTCGAGATCCTGATCAACACGGCGACCATCCGCGAGATGCTGCAGATGGGCAAGCCGCTCGAGGGCCTGCGCTCGATCATCGAGGAGGGTGTCACGCAGTACGGCATGCAGTCCTTCGACCAGTCGCTGATGAGCCTGCTCAAGGCCGACGTCATCAGCGAGGACGAGGCGCTGCGGAACTGCACGAACCCGAACGAATTCCAGCTCCACCTCAAGGGCATCAATTCGACCTCGGACCGCACGTGGGCGCCGGTCGAAACCGGCCAGCTGCCGAACGCGCCGTCCACGGGCTACAGCGCGCCCAAGGGCTCGGCGCCGCCGGCGCGGCCCAAGACCGTCGAAGGTGGCCTGACCGGTGGCCCAGTCTCAGGCACGGTGCGCGGCAGCCTGCCGGGGTGGATGACGAAGGAGTAGCTCCCGCGCAGCGGCTTGCCCTCGCGGCCCGCATCCCGTAATCTCCCGCTTCCATGTTCAAGAAAGTCCTCATCGCCAATCGCGGCGAGATCGCGCTCCGTATCGTGCGCGCCTGCCACGAACTCAAGATGCAGACCGTCGCCGTCTTCAGCGAGGCCGACCGCGAGTCGTTGCACGTCCGCCTCGCCGACGAGGCCGTGTGCATCGGCCCGCCGCCGGCGGTGCAGAGCTACCGCGCGATCCCGCGCATCCTGGCCGCGGCCGAGGTCACGAACGCCGACGCGATCCACCCGGGCTACGGCTTCCTGGCCGAGAACGCGCAGTTCGCCGAGGCCGTCGTGGCGTCGGGCTTCACGTTCATCGGCCCGACCGCCGACATGATCCGCTCGATGGGTGACAAGGCCGAGGCGCGCAAGCTCATGCAGGCCGCCGGGCTCCCC
>JBKJJJ010000177.1:0-3845 GCA_046598045.1 Candidatus Eiseniibacteriota bacterium | reverse complement strand
CCGGGATGCGCCGCCCGATGGCCTTCCAGGAGAACGAGTACCGGGTGACATCCACCAGGTGCTTGTAGAACTCCGGCCAGGTGTAGTTCTTGGGCCGGACGTTCATGGCGTGGTTGTTGTTCAGGAAGTGGAACGGGAACGGCAGCACCCGGCCCGCCTTCTGATACTCGAGGTTGAGCGGCGCGGCGCGCCCGAACGCGGTCAGCAGCGAGTAGCCCGGGAACGTGCCCGGCGAGCGGTCGATGAACTCCTTGGTCAGCGCGAAGGGCTCGTCGCCGTCGTCGCCGTCGAGGCCGAACACGAAGTTCGCCTGCACGTAGGGCACGTACTTCATGATCGTGTTGATGTGCTCGGAGACCTGAGTGACCTTCTCCATGCCCTTGTTCGCGCCGGACTTGGACTTGCCGTTCAGGTCGTACCACGACTCGACGCCGGGCAGGATCGCCTGGAACGAGTTCTTCTGCAGGCGCTTCAGGTGCGGCTCCGACAGGAGCGACAGGCTGCTCTCCGCCAGGTAGTCGATGCTCCCGATCGGCACCGCGGACTCGATCGCGTCCATCGTGTCGTCGAAGCGGATGCCGAAGTTCGGATCGTGCCAGCCGATGCGCGGGCGCTTCATCTTGGTGCGGAGGAACTGCAGGTCCTCCTTGAGCTGCGCGAACTCGAGCGGCTGGTAGGGCACGGTCGAGTCGATGCAGAACGGGCACGTGTACGGGCAGCCGAGGCTCGCGATCATCGGGACGAGCTTGATCGTCGGCGCCTTGAGCAGCGTCTGCTCGATGAATTTCCAGCGCTCCTTCACCCCGGGCAACTCGCGGGGCTGGGTCGGCTCGGCGAGGCGGCGACCGAGCGGGCGGTGCGGAGCGGCCTCTGCGAGGACGGTGCGCAACGTCTCGCGGCTACTGAACCCGAGCACGTAGTCGAAGTACTTCTGGGAGTCCTCGGGGTAGCAGCGCGCGTGCGGGCCGCCGAGCACGGTCACGGCGCCGCGCTGGCGGAACAGGTTCGACACGGCGTACGCGACCTGCGCGCTCTGCGAAAACGCGCTGATGAACAGGACGTCGAGGTCTTTCGGAAGTTCTTCGGCCAGGTCCTCGAAGCCGGTGTAGACGACGAAATGGACCTCGTGTCCGTCGGCTTCGCACCAGGCCCCGAGAACCTGGGGCATGATGCTCGCGAGGTTGGCGTGCATGAGGCGGCCGTACAGCGTGCGGGAGCGTCCCCGGGCAACTAGATCGACGATGCCGATCCGCAATTTCCGCATGTCACCTCGCTGAGTGAAGGTAGGGACCCGAACCTACGCCCCGGCCGGCGAAGGGACAAGCTTAATCGCCATAGATGGGCGAGCTTACAGTCCGTCGTACTTCGAATAACCGCGCAAGTTCCAGTAATCAGGCGGCTCGGCCGCGACATACGCAATGTGCGTGATTCCCTTGATATTCTTGAGCCCGAGCTTGATCGGCGCCGCGAGCCGCAGCGGGGCGCCGTGGTTGATCGAGAGCGGAGCGCCCCCGAGGTGCGTCGCGAGCAGGGTTTGCGGGTGCTGCGCGGTCGCGAGGTCAATCGACACGAAATAGGGATCCGGCCTGCCTGCGCCGTCGAGGTTGATCTCCGAGCGCATTGCGGCCCAGCGCATTCCCGGTGCGGGCGGATGGGCCTTGAGCAGGTCCGCGAACGCGATACCCGACCACCACGCTACCGCGCTCCAGCCCTCGACGCAGATCAGCCGCGTGACCTGGTCCCGGCGCGGCAGCGCGAGCGCTGCGAGGTCCTCGAGCGTGAGCCGTACGGTCTTTCCTGACGCGAGCCCCGAGAGCTCGAGCGCCCAGCCCTCGAGCGACGCGGGCGTCGGCGGGCGGCCATGGTAGTTCGGCTTGAGGGGCGTCGCCTCCGAGCGCGCGAACGTGCGGACGAGGCGGTTCTTCGAGTACAGGGCCTCGGCCACGTCGTCGTCGAACGACAGGGCACCGTTCAGGAGCCGTTCACGATTGCGGACCGCCATCGAGTCCAGTCGATCGTGGACCGCTCCCGGCAGGATCCGGGCTTTGGTCTTCTCGGGGAGCAGCCACCAGGCGCCCGCCGCCGCCGCCGCCGCCCCGAGCCCGAAGAGCAGGAAGTCGCGCCGGGACTGGGCCTTGAGCCCCTGCTCGGAGGCGTCGTCCGCGAACTCCGGGCGCTCGGCGACCAGGTCCAGCAGCGAGGGCCCCTTCGGCTTCGCGGGGCGCTTACTCATGGCCGGCTCCCTTCACGCGCAGCGACCAGCCGGTGATCATCGAGCGGAACGTGTCGAACCCATCGGCGATCACGAGGATCACGTGCGGCACGACGAACGATCCGAGAATCAGCATGCAACCGAAGTGCACGATGCGCGCGCCGTCGTAATTGACGAACAGGCGCTCGAGCCAGCCGAGTTGCACGGGCTTGTGCATCGCCCATCCCGAGAGCACGACCAGGGCCCCGACCAGCGGCATGGTGAAGTACGCCCCGCGCTGGAGCGCGTTGTACTTCGACCGCACGGGCGGGTGGGGCCAGGGCTTGCGCGAGATCGCGTGCGGGATCACGCCGAGGTAGAAGCGGATCATCGCGATCGCGTCGGGCAGGTCCGACGGCCGTGGCAGGAGCGCGCGCCAGCCGCCGCCGACGATCAGGCCGATCGCATACAGTACGCCGTTGAGCATGAAGAAGTACGCCAGCAGCCAGTGAATGCGCAGCGCACCCGCGAGCTGCCCCGTGCCCAGACTCAGGTGGTCGTAGATCCACTTCTCGCCGCCCTTGTCGCCGAGCCGGCGCGCGATCGCGAGGCCGAGGTCGGCGAGGTAGTCGCGCGATCCGGTCACCGGGTCCGGGGCGTGCGTGAGCACGGGGGCGGCCCAGTAGATCGCCAATCCGGTGGCGATCAGGCCAAAGAGGAGCGGCACGTTCGCCCAGTGCGTGAGCCGCACCAGCGCGTGGTGCTTGGGCACGACCTTGACCATGCGATCGGGGGCTTTCGGGCGGGGCGGCTTGGCCATGCGCGTGGTCTCGGGGTGGGGAACGTTCGTAGCGTTGCCCACTATACGACTGAAGGCTCGGGGTGGGACGAAGGTTCCGGGGGGATGCTTGCGCCGGGGCAAGTTGGACCCGGGCAATTGCGCCGGCGCAAGGGGATCCGCCCCGGGGCGGATTGAACTCGCCCGCGCGGGACGTTCGCTTCATGCCCGGAGCTTCCGTGCCCGGAGCTCCCGTTGTCCCCGGCGCGCGCCGCTGCTAGCATGTCGCGTCGCCCGACTCAAACCCGACAGGAGGAGTCCCATGAAGCCATCGATCGCGCTCGTCGCACTTACGCTGTTCGTCTCGACCCCGGCCCACGCCGCCGACGCACCCAGGATGACGCCCGGGCAGCAGGCCATGATGGACAAGATGGCGAAGGCTGCAACGCCCGGCCCGCAGCACGAAATCATCAAGAAGATGGGCGGCGAGTGGGCCTGCACCGTGCACATGCAGATGGATCCGTCGCAGCCTCCGCAGGAGTCGCACTCGACGGCGAACATCACGACCCTGATGGACGGCCGCTATGCGCAGGAGGTCGCCAGCGGCCAGATGATGGGCGCCCCCTTCAACGGAATGGGAATCTATGGTTACGACAACGTGATCGGCAAGTACGTGTCGACCTGGATCGACAACATGGGCACGGGGATCATGCACAGCCAGGGGACGATCGATCCGAGCGGCAAGGTGATCCACTGGACGAGCACCATGTCGGATCCCATCAGCGGCAAGCCGACGCTCGAGCACATGGTCACCACCTGGTCCGACGACAATCACTACATGCTCGAGATGTACGGCACGCCGCCGGGCGGCAAGAG
>JBKJJJ010000212.1:0-3010 GCA_046598045.1 Candidatus Eiseniibacteriota bacterium | reverse complement strand
CGCGTGTTCCGCTACCGCATCACGCCCACGGGCGCGACCGAGCCCGGGCCGTGGAACACGATTGTGGCGACGCTCGACCGCACGACCGACGGACTCGACACGCGCTTCGGTGTGACTTACGTCGTGCAGACCGAGGCGTTCACCGAAGACAACGGCAACACCGGGAGCGTCGTCGACCTCGTGCGCCAGGACCGCTCGGGCGTGTACTTGTGGCAGGAGGATCTCGCGCGCACCGCGGGGACGGACGCGCGGCATGCCGGCATCGCGCAGGCGATCGCCGGGCGCGGCTTCGATGCGCGCACCCAGGCGGCGTTCGCGGGCGCGCTGGCGCGCCTCGAGGCGAAGTGGGCGGCCCTCGGGCAGCCGATCGCGCTCTCCGAGCTCGCGGCTGCGCGCGCCGGCGCTCGCAGCGCCGGCGTCGGCCCGCACGAGATCACGCTCCTCCGCTACCCGCTGCGCCCCGGGGCGAGTTGGGACGGGCGGGTTGGGTTCAACCGCTGGACGGTCGAGGCGCGCGAGCGCGTGGTCGTGCCCGCGGGCGCCTTCGCTGCGGCGCGCATCCGGATCGACGTCGCACAGTTCGGGCCGAACGATCGTTACGTCACGTGGTGGTCCGGGCCCGGGATGATCGCGAACCAGGCGCACTTCGAGGCCAACGCGACGGACGAGGCCGGCAACGATTATGGCATCCTGGAATCGGAGCAGCAGCAGCAACTGACGGCGTGGACGCCGGGCACGGGGAGCTGAGCGCCCGGCCCACAGGGATCACGCCTCCGCGATGTACTTGCGCTTGATGCGATCGTCCGCGCCCTCGAACGGACCGGTGCCGCACGCGTGCACCGAGATCACGAGCGCCTCGCGCGCAAACATGCGCCGGACCTCGCGGAAGTCCTGGTTCGCGTCGGCGAGCCCGTCGTAGAAGGCGTCCCGGATCGCGTCGGGATCGGGGACCGGGTGCGCGGGCTCCCGGACGAGTTCGATGTGGATCTCGAGGTGCTTCCGCGCCTCTTCGTCCTCGATGCACGCGAACTGGAACCCGCGCACGATCGCGGCCAGCGCGACATGTCCCTGGATCACCTCCTCGAGGTCGGTGGGGTAGAGCTTCGCCCCATAGAACGCGACCGTCAGGTCCCCGCGCCCGAACACGTAGAGCAGCGGAAACGCGCTGTGCCGTCCCGCCAGGGACGCAAGGTCGACGCCGTGGGCGCGCAGCCGTTCCCCCAGCGCGCGGGCGGTGAGCGTGCCCCCGATGTCCTTGAGGTCGTAGCGCAGTTTTGGCGCGGCGCCGTCGGCGCGGCAGACCGTGAACAGGAGCGTGCCGTCCGCCGAGGTTTCGATCACGAAATCGAGCGCGTTGTACTGGAAGATCATGGGTGGCGTGTCGCGCCCGAACAGCGCGCGGCAGAGCGCGGGGTCGGCGGCGCAGCGGCGGCGCAGCGCGATCGTCAGCGCCGTCTCCAGGCCGAGGTTGATCTCGAGGTCGGACGCGCCGTACGACGACACGATCGAGCGAAACGACCGCGACAGGTGCGTGCGCAGCGCCTCGGAGATGCCCTCGCCGCCACACACGAGGTCGAGGTGGTACGCCGACAGGTCGAGTGCCGTCGCGTCGACGAATGCGCGAGCGAACGGCGGGTAGGCCATCACGAGGTAGCGGTACGAAGGGCCGAATGTGACGAGCGTGGCCTCGAGCTTCTTCGCGTCGGGACCGATCGACTTGAGGTTGCCGACGTCCGCGAGCGCCATCGAGACGCTCATGCCGGTGGCCCACGGACCGAGCGCGAAGCAATTGAGCAGGATGCGGTCGTGGTCGCCGTACACGAGGTCGTACGAGCCCTGCAGGATCCGACCCACGTCCCTCCGCTCCGACCTGCTGCGCACCCAGTTGTTCGGCATGCCGGAGGAACCGGACGACTCGTCGATCACGACCCCGCCGCCCGGGAGCCGTCCGCCATAGCAGCGCTCCTCGATCGAATAGGCCTTCACGTAGTTCTGCTTGTTCGAGACCGGGACCCGGTCGAGCCGCCACGGGCCGCGTGCGGAGTAGCCCTCCGCCTCGAGGAACTTGCGGTACGCGGGACAGCGCGCGCGTGCCGCGAGGAACACCCGCCGGGCGCGCCAACGGCCGATCGCGGCGAGCAGCGGCTGGAGAAACGCGAGATGGAGCATGCGCGCGGTCGAGGGGCGCAGGGTCATCGCCCAGCGCACGACACCGAGCGTCCCCATCAAGGCCTTCAGCCACGCGCGTTCAAGCAAGCAGCACCTCCTCGAACGATCGCCGGTAGCTCTCGGGGGGCGCGGGAGAGCGCCCGATCTTGAACACGAGCCACGCGTCGTTCACGCCGGTCTCCAACGCGAGTTTCGCGGCGGCGGGCCGGTTCGTGACCAGGTTGCCGTACGGGTGCAGGTGGTAACCGAGTTGCGTGACGGTGAGCCAGAAGTGGATCAGCGCGCGCCCCGCCCGGAACGCGTCCTCGGGCTCCCAGAACGAGCCGGCAAGTAGGCCGAGCGTCGCGACCGGGCCGATCTGCCGGCGGTAACGCTGCGCGAACCGTTGCCTCAGCCCGGGCACCTGCAGGATCCACGGCGCGCGCGCGGCGAGCCAGACCTCGAGCGCGGGCTGGTTGAGCGAGCGGGCATCCAGCCCGTCGCGCTCGCGCCGGGCCTGCCGGTCGCCCGGGCGAAGCCACGAGGTCAACTCGTCGTGGTAACCGGGCTCGTTCAAGTCGGCGAACACCGCCTGGATGTTCCACGCGAGGATGCGCTCGATGCCCGAGGGATCGCGCACGGTCGTGAACCGGTGGTCGAACGCGGCGGAGATGCCGGCGAGCGTGGCCTCGGCGTCCGCGGGCAGCGGGTCGGGCGCGTAGGCGAGTCGTGACGTGCGGCGCGCGGCAAAGGTTGCATCCGCGAACGAGGGTTGCGCGGCGGGATCGGGGCGCAGGCGGACGGTGGCGAACGGCAGCATCGCGAGGTCGACCGTGCGCAGGTGCCCGGCGCGATACCAGTC
>JBKJJJ010000180.1:0-8437 GCA_046598045.1 Candidatus Eiseniibacteriota bacterium | reverse complement strand
CCGGTGGACCCCGAACGAAAACCGCCCCCATTGCCGGGGGCGGCCGTCGACAAAACCTGACCACCGGCCAAGCCGGGTTAGCGGTACAGCGCCTTCACGCTACCCCAGCTCGGGGCGGGCGCCGGGGTGAAGCACTCGAACATGTCGAGCCGCGCGCTGAAGTTCAGTCCCGAGACCGCGCATGCCGCATCACGATCGTAGAAATAGAGCGTGTTGTCCCCGCAGTGCACATACGGGCTCACGTCGATACCGCTGAGCGAACTCTCGGTGGCATAGCTGCCGCCCGACGCGGCCGGGATCGGGTTTCCATTGACATACAAACCCGCCGGATTGATCCCGTCCCCGAAAAAGTCATCCACGCTCCAGCAGAAGTTGAGCCTCGCCCCGTCGTAGCAGCACACGCCGGTCGAGTCGGAGGCCGGCACGAAAAACTTCATCGCAAACAGCGCGGACCTCGGCGTCGCGCCCGGGTCGATCCCGATCCACTTTGCTGCCGGATCGCAGGGCAGGCTCGGCAGCCAGGCCGGATGGACGAATGAGAGCACGAACGCGGGCGGACCCGCCGCGGCCGCGGCGAAATCCGCGGCGGTGAACGCCGCCGGGAAACCGGCGCTGCACGGGCCGGCGAGCTGGAGCTGGGTGATCAACGGATCGGGGCTTCCGGCCGGCGCGTTGCCGCTGCGCATGATGATGGTCAGGGCGCCGGCAGGAGCGGAAACGAACGTCAGGGCGACCGACAGAACCAGGAGAATTCCAATACGACGAGTCGCGAGGGTCACGGCTCGGCCTCCGAATGGTTGCGCCGCAGGAGTTCGCGGCAGGGGGCGGTTTGTACTTCCGTGGCGGGTGAAGCCCGAGGACATTACACGGACTGGACCCAACATGCAAGAAAAGCGGCCATTTCAGCGGGTCCTGTACGTCTGGGCGTGCCGCTGTCCGTAGCCTTGCCCAACCTCCCTGTGATACTCGCTACCGCCGTCCGTATAATCCCCTGTCATGAACGCTGAAAGCGCACTCCTCAGCCGGCTCGCTTCCTGGGCCTCCCCCGCCCGCGAGGCGGACTGGTCCCGCCTGTACGAGGAGCAGCTCCCCCGGATCTACAACTATTTTCGCTACCGGGTGGGCGCGGACGAGGCCGAGGACCTGACGTCGATCGCGTTCGAAAAGGCGTGGCGGGGCCGCGACCGGTACCGCCGGGACCTCGGCGCGTTCACGACCTGGCTGTTTGCGATCGCGCGCAACGTCGCGATCGACCATTACCGCCGGCAGGTGCCGCTCGAGCCACTCGACGCAGCGGCGCACGTCGCCGCGCAGGGCTCGCCCGAAGAGGACGCGATGCGCGCCTCCGACGCGGCGCACCTGACGGCCTTGCTGGCCACGCTCGGCGCGCGCGAGCGCGAGTTGATCGCGCTGCGCTACGGCGCCGGCCTCACCAACCGTTCGATTGCGCGGCTCTCCGGCCTGAGCGAGAGCAACGTGGGCACGATCCTGCACCGCGCCATCGGGGAACTTCGCTCCCGCTGGCCCGAGGAGGGCTGATTCGATGGACGACAAGTTCCTGCACGATGCCCGGCGCGAGCCGGATCCCGCGTTCGCCCGCGACCTGCGCGAGCGTCTGGCGAGGCAGTCGCCCGCGGCGAACGCGGTCCACGCGCGCCCTGCGCTGCGCGCCGTCCCGGTGGCGTGGGCCGCCGCCGCGGCGGTGGTCGTCGTGGCGCTGTTTCTGATCCCCGCCGTGCGCGCGACGGCGCAGGGCTTCCTCGACCTGTTCCGCGTGCGCAACTTCGCGGCGGTGACGATCGACGCGGCGCGGCTCGAGCAATTGCGCAGCCGCGAGATCGACCTCAAGTCGCTCCTCGGCTCCCCGCAGGTCGTCAGGGACCCCGGCCCGCTGCAGGTCTTTCGCGACGCGTCGGCGGCGTCCAGCGCGGCCGGCTATTCGCTGCGCCTGCCGACGGACGGGCCGTGGGCGATGCAGCCCGACACGATCCGGGTGCACGGCGAGAGCGAGGAGCGCGTCCAGGTCGACACGCAACGCCTGCGCTCGCTGCTGACCTCGCTCGGGATCGACGACGTCCAGGTCCCCCCCGCGCTCGAGGGCGCCGACGTGACGATGCGCGTGCCGCCGGTCGCGATCGCGTCCTACCGGCACGAGACCTCGGAGGTGATCTTCCTGCAGGCGCCGAGCCCGGAGGTCACGCTGCCGGCAGGCGTCGAACTCGCTCGCCTCGGGGAGATCGGGCTGCGGATCGCGGGGCTGTCCGCGGACGACGCGCGCCACTTCTCGCAATCGGTGGACTGGCACTCGACCATGCTCGTGCCCGTCCCCGCGACCGCCAGCGCGTTCCGCCAGGTCGAAGTCGGCGGGCAGAAGGGCCTCCTGGTGACGACCGGCCCGGCATCCCAGGGGCGGGGTGGTATGCGATTCCACCACGCGGGATCGCAACTCATGTGGTCCGACGGCACCCGCGTCTACGCCTTGATGAGTTCGACCGTCAGCGACGTCGACCTGCTGCGCATGGCGAACTCGGTCCGGTAGCGCGTGAGTCCACCGGTCCTCGAGACCCGCGGCCTGCGCAAGACGTTCGGCGCCAAGGTCGCAGTGGCCGACCTCTCCCTGTCCGTCGGACGGGGGGAGGTGTTCGGCTTTCTGGGCCCGAACGGCGCGGGCAAGACCACCTCGATCAAGATGCTGCTCGGCCTCATCGAGCCCTCGGGCGGCGAGGCGACCGTGCTCGGCGCCCCGCTCGGCGATCGGCGCGCGCGCGCGAAGATGGGCTTCCTCCCCGAACATTTTCGCTTCCATGACTGGCTCAGCGGACGCGAGCTGCTGCGCTTCCACGGGCGCTTGTACGGCCTGCGCGGGCCCGCGCTCGAAGCCCGCATCGAGGCGTTGCTCGCGCGCGTCGACCTGCTCGACGCCGCCGGCCGCGAGGTCAAGGGCTACAGCAAGGGCATGCTGCAGCGCGTCGGACTCGCCCAGGCGCTGCTCAACGAGCCGGAGCTCGTGCTGCTCGACGAACCGACCTCGGGGCTCGATCCGATCGGGCGGCTGCTCGTGCGCGACGTGATCAAGGAGTTGCGCGCGGGCGGCACGACGGTGTTCCTGAACTCGCACCTGCTGGGCGAGGTCGAGGCGACGTGCGATCGCGTCGTGTTCGTCAAGGAGGGGCGCACCGTGCGCGAAGTCGCGCTCGCGGGCACGCCGGTGGGGGGCCTCGACGTCGAGCTCCGCCTGACCGACGCCCGGGGCGGCCCGGTGGGCCCGGACGTGCTCGAGGGCCTCGCGCGCATGGGCAGCGCACTCGAGCCGCGCGCCGGCACGGTGCGCATGCACGTCGCGGGCGAGGAAGCGCTGCCCGGCATCGCGCGCTGGCTGGTCGAACGCGGCGTGATGCTCTACGGCATGAGCGCGCGTCGCCGGTCGCTCGAGGAGATGTTCCTCGAGGTCATGGGCGAAGACCAGAGGCCGGGATGAGCGCATTGCTCACGATCGCGACCAACACTCTGCGCGAGGCCGCCCGCAAGAAGGTCCTGCTGGCGGCGGTCGTGTTCGGCGTGGCGTTCCTGGTGCTGTTCGGACTCGGCATCGCCGGCGTGGACCGGGACCTCGCGAAGCACGGGCCGCTGCCCTTGGCCCAGCGCCGCCTCGTCCTCAACTTCATCGTGATGGCCGGGCTCTATGCCGTGAACTTCCTCACGGTGATGACGGCCGCGTTCATGCCGGTCGACACGCTGTCGGGCGAGATCGCCAGCGGCGTCATGCAGACGGTCGCCGCGAAGCCGGTGCGGCGCTCGACGATCGTGCTCGGCAAGTGGCTCGCCTACTGGATCGTGATCGCGGGCTACCTGGCGCTCATGGCGGGCGGCACGTTGCTGACCGCGCGCGCGATCACCGGGTTCACCCCGCCGCACGTCGAGCAGGGCCTGCCGCTCATGCTGCTCGAGGCGACCGTGCTGCTCACGCTGTCGATCGCCGCGGGCACGCGGCTGTCGAGCATCGCAAGCGCGACCACGGTGTTCGGGATGTACGGGCTGGCCTTCCTCGGCGGATGGTTCGAGCAGATCGGCACGCTGATGGACAACGGGTCGGCGCGCTACCTCGGCACCATCGCGAGCCTGATCATGCCCAGCGAGGCGCTGTGGCAACGCGCCGCCTATTTCATGCAGCCGCCGATCATGCGCGACCTGCACATGACCCCGTTCTCCCCCGCCTCGCTGCCGAGCGGCGCCATGGTCCTGTGGGCCGCGGGCTACGTCGTCGTCGGCCTCGCGCTCGCGCTGCGCTGGTTCCAGAGACGGGCGCTCTGAGGCGCGGTCCCATATCGCTGATCGTGACCTCGCTGAGGTGTGGCACGTCGGCCAGCCCGGGTAAAAAGTCGCGACCATCCGCGCGAGGATTGTAGAAACCTCCCCGCCGCAGCCTCCGCTCCGTAGGACCGTTCCTGACACGCAACACTGCAAAGTGTTACCGCACAGTAGCTTGGAGATCAGTATTCCGCGTGGCCCGGCACTTGCATTAGGTTCGCTCGAGTGCAACAACGAGCAATTCCCGTTCACAGGGAGGTTACAAATGCTGGTCATTCGCAAGAGCTTGCCTGCTGCACTCGCGGTCGTCGTTGGTGCATGCCTCGGCGCAATCCGGGCGTTCGCTGACTCAACGGCGGTCAACATCACCACCAACGAGTCGACGAAGTCGGCTGTCAGCACGACAACCTGGTATGCCAGCCCGTGGCTGTGGGCGGTTGCCGGTGGTGTGTTCCTGATCATCGTGATCGCGCTGACCACGCGCGGTAGAAGCAATAGCTAGGGTGTTCGTAGGAACCAGGGGCCCACATCCGGCTTCGACATCCAGCGCCCCTGGTTTCCTTCTTCACCACGCTTGAACCAGACTTGTAGAATTGCCGGGGCTCCATCGGTGAGGCGGGTCGGCTAACGCCACTCTCGCCCATCACGATGCGAGCCCCGGACATTTTTTCGCCCTCCCCTTCATCGGTTACTCACTGCCCCGGGAATGCCTGGCACCTGCGCCCACCGAGGTCTTCGCGGGTGGACACGCCGGGCATCCCGGCGTCGCGCTCGCGACCGATCCCCATCGCGGGTTCACCGGTAACGGGCGCAACTCGTCGGTCAGGACCTTCGACCTGGAAGACGCCCGCACCGATCCAGGTGCCCCCCTCGAACCGTGAGGCACGCTGGTCATCCGGGAGCTCTTGCCGGAGCGCTTCGAGAGGGTTTCGGTCCAGTCCCGATGGCGCGCAAGTTCGTGTCCCGGGCCAACTTTTCCTTGAATCCTGCCCCCGACGGGAATACCCTGACTCACCCTCAGTCTGGAGTTGCTGCCCTCGCACCCCCGTTGCGAGTCGGACGCGGCTCAAGCGGCAGAGCCCCCTGGCGCCGTGGACCGAGACGACCTGTTTCTACATACGCTGAATCCAAGCTCCATTTGCCAAGCCCGTTCTCGGATTGACCCCGGCTTCGGATTCGCGCACCCGCCACGCTGGTGGATTCCGTCTCGTGCCTTTGCACGGATCCCCGGTGCGTGAGGTCCGGATGCACCCAAGTTGCGCTACGAGATCCCGGTTACTGCGAGAGTCCGCACCCCGCGTTTATTACTCCCAGGATCTGCGATCAAAGGACCGTCCCACGGGTCGTGGTGACGGTGTGTTCACGCTTTCCACTACCACGACCCCTGTATGGACTCCGTTCGTGCGCTCCGTAGAACGTGGGCCCGCTCCGCGCGTGGCCGTTCCCGGGAGGGAATCCTGATGTTGAACCGTGCTTGGCTTCGGAAGAACGCCCTGTCGACTGTAGTCACAGCGCTGCTCGTGCTCGGTGGGCTCTGGTCCGCAGCCGACGCTCAGGTAACCGGCGACTTCCGCTCGAATGCCACAGGCAACTGGAACGCGACCGCTACCTGGCAAAGCTTCAATGGCGCGACGTGGGTCGCAGCGGCCTCGACCCCGGGAGCCACGGCCAGCGTCTTCATCCAGTCGGGACACACCGTCACCCTGACCCAGAACGAGGCGTGCAACGACCTCCACATCAGCACCGGGACCACGAACGCGACGACCGGTTCCGAAGCCGTCGTGGCGCTGGGCGCCAACCGGCTCGACCTCAACGGCAAGTTGCGGTGCTACTTCGCTGCGGTCGGGACCGTGCCGGGCACCTCCACGACGAGCGTAGGTCCGAGCCCGATCACGATTACTGCCGCGAGCGCCGGAGAGATCCGCTTTGTCGGCAATTCCAGAAACATCACCTCGACCGGGGAATGGGCGGCGGGAAATACAGCCGCCACAACGACTTTCGGTGTCGAAGTGGCGATGACGGCTGGGCAGACGGCGACGATGCAAACCAGCATCAAGGCATCGAGCTGGAAGATCACATCGGGACTTCTCGATGCCGGCACAAGCCGCATCGCGGTGGACAACAATACGGCCGGGCAGGGCGATGTCACGATCAGCTCCGGAGCTGCGGTCACTTCCGCGTCTACCGGCACACTTGGAAACGCTGTGCTTGGAAGGACCGGTAGCGCGACGGTCGGCTATGGCGGCACGCTGACCGTCAATGGTTCGCTCGTCTTGAGTGGAGCCGCGCCTACGATCGCCATGAATTCGACCGTCCTGAACGGCAGTGTCGAATATTCGGGAGCGAACCAGGCATTCGTCGCGGCCACGGGTGGCGGTGGGAGCGTTTCTGCCTATACTGACTTGATCCTGAGCGGATCGGGCACCAAGACGAATGGCGCCGCAATCACACTCGCCGGCACCCTACGTCTTGATGGCACGACAAGCCTTGCGGGTACAGCGCCTACCTATGGAGGAAGTTCCACTCTTACTTACAATCAAGCGGGCGGGACCTCGGTTTCCACGGAGTGGGGTTCGGGTACCACCGCCGGCCTCGGTGTTCCGCAAAACGTCATAGTTCAACAAGGCTCGGTCGCGACGCCCGCTACGGCTCGAACGGTGCCGGGCGCTTTGACCTTCAACGGCGGCGCGATGTCCCTCGGCGCCGGAAACCTTTCGATCACCGGCACCCTCGCGCTCGGAGCGAGCAAGATCACCACGGGGGCGGCGAAGGTGATCGCGAACGGCTCGGTCACGCGCACGTCCGGTCTCATCGACGGCAACCTGCAACGCCCGATCTCGGGTGCCGGCACTGTCGCATTCGACGTGGGCACCGGCACGACATACTCGCCGGTCACGCTCGGCGTCACGAGCGTCGGCGGCGCCGGCAATCTCACGGTGAACGCCACGAACCCGATCTCGGCACCCGTGGGCGCATCGGGTCTCAGCGCCACGAAGTACGTCAATCGCTCGTGGACGCTGACGAACAGCGGCATCACGTCCCCGGTCTACAGCGCCACGTTGGGCTTCGTGGCCGGCGACGTGCTCGGTGGCGCGAACCCGGTGGCGACGAACTTCATCGTTGCCAAGAACACGAGCGGCACCTGGTCCAACCCGACGGTCGGAACCCGCACGTCGACCTCGACGCAGGCCACCGGCCTCACCGCCTTCAGTGACTTCCTCCTGGGCGAAGCCGGCTGCCCGACCATCACCTTCTCCCCCGCCGCCGGCGCCCTGCCCGCCGGCAACACGAGCACCGCGTACAGCCAGAGCATCGTGGCTTCGCCCGCCGGGTCCTACACCTATGCCGTGACCTCGGGCGCGCTGCCCGCGGGCCTCTCGCTCTCGAGCGGCGGCCTGATCTCCGGCACGCCCAGCGCGCTCGGCAATGCCAGCTTCACGATCACGGCGACCGACGCCAACAGCTGCACCGGCAGCGCCGCGTACACGCTCAACGTGACGTGCGGCGCCATTGCAGTTTCGCCCACCAGCCTACCCGCGGGCACGACCGGCGTGGCCTACAGCCAGACCGTCACCGCGAGTGGCGGCACCGCGCCATTCACGTTCACCGTGACCTCCGGCTCGCTGCCGACGGGCCTCGCGCTCGCCTCGGGCGGTGCGCTCACGGGCACGCCGACCGCGGCCGGCACGTACAACTTCAGCGTGACCGCGACCGACGCGAACGCCTGCACCGGCGTACGCGCTTACTCGATCGTCATCAGCTGCCCGACAATCGCGGTCTCCCCTGCGAGCCTTCCAGGCGGGACGACCGGCGTGGCCTACAGCCAGACGATCAGCGGCTCGGGCGGAACCGGGCCGTACACGTTCGCCGTGACGACCGGCAGCCTACCGACCGGCACGTCGCTCGCCTCGGGGGGTGCGCTCACGGGCACGCCGACCGCGGCCGGCACGTTCAACTTCAGCGTGACCGCGACCGACGCGAACACCTGCACGAGTGTCCACTCGTACTCGATCGTCATCAGTTGCCCGGCGATCGCGCTCTCGCCGGTTGCGGGCGCGCTGCCGGCCGGCGACACGAGTACTCCCTATAGCCAGACCGTGAGCGCGAGTGGCGGTACGGGCCCCTACAC
>JBKJJJ010000013.1:0-32489 GCA_046598045.1 Candidatus Eiseniibacteriota bacterium | reverse complement strand
CGCTGCTCATCACCTCGTGCGTGCCGCCGGCGATGTTCGGCGGCCCGTGGCCCGAGGGCGTGCCGCTCCAGATCCACATGATGGAGCACGATCCCTGGACCGAGGAGGATCTCCCCGCCGCCGAGGCGCTGGTGAAGGAGGCCCTCGGCGCGGAGCTGTTTCTCTATCCCGCCAAGGGACACCTCTTCGCGGACTCGAGCTCCGGGGACTACGACGAGGCGCCGGCCGCGCTGCTCAAGGAGCGCGTTCTGGAATTCCTGAAGCGGCTGGGATAGGTCGGAAGCCTTGACAACCCGGCACTCCCGGACCGCGCCTCCGCTCAGCGTCACCCGCCGGGCGGCCGCCGCGCTATTCCTCGAGCGCCAGTGGCTCGACCGGCCGCGCGCGCGGCGTTTGAGCGCGCGCTCGCTGGGTGCCTTCGCGCGGGCGACCGGCGGCGTGCAGATTGATTCGGTCAACGTGCTCGACCGGGCGCACCACGTGACGCTCTGGAGCCGCTTCGGCGAGTACGACCGCGGCACGCTCGAGCGTTTGATCTATCGCCGCCGCGTGCTGTTCGAATACCTCTCGCATGTCGCCTGCTTCGTCGCCACCGAAGATCTGCCGATCTGGCTCGCGTTCATGGCCGACGTGCCGAGGACTTTTCGCAATCGCTACGCCTACCCCGGACGGGAACAGCCGCTGGTGGACGCCGTCGAGCAGGTCATTGCCGAACGCGGCCCGCTCGGCAACGCGGACTTCGAGCGGCCGGCACACATGGGCAAAGGCGGCGGCTGGTGGACGTGGAAGCCCGCGACGCACGCCCTCGACTACCTGTGGAAGGCGGGGCGGATCGCGGTGCACTCGCGCCGTCACTTTCAAAAGCGCTTCGCGACCATGAGTCAGGTCCTCCCTCGAGCCGCGACGACCGCACCTCTTGCGCTCGAGGAGGCGAGGCGCCAGCGCCTTCTGCGCTCGCTGGCGGCGATGGGCGCGGCGGCCCTCGATGACCTGCACTGGTACTGGACCTCGCCGCGCTGGCCCGCGAAGGAGATGCACGTCGCGCTCGCCGCGCTCGTGCGCGAGGGGCTCGTGAGCGAAGTTTCGGTCGAGGGCCAGCGCTCGAGGTGGTTCGCGCGCACGGAGGACCTGGACGCGCTCGAGCGGGCGGATCGGCGCCGCGCGCCATCGCGGGGGACGACCCTGCTGTCGCCATTCGACTCGTTCCTGTGGCACCGCGAGCGCGCGCTGCGCATATGGAAATACCACTATCGCATCGAAATCTACGTGCCCGGACATGCCCGCACGCATGGCTACTACAGCCTGCCCGTTCTGCACGCGGGCCAGCTCGTCGGTCGGGTCGACGCCAAGACGCACCGCGAGGCGGGCGTGCTCGAGGCCCGGCACGTTCATCTCGAGTCCTGGCTGGCCAAAGGCCAGGCGCCGCCTCACCCGCACTGGGGGGTCGTCGATCGCGACGAGGCACTGGCGGGGATCGCCGCCTCGCTGTGGTCGTTGGCCCGGCACGTGGGGTGCGGCGAGGTGAAGCTGGGGCGCATGACGCCTGCTCCGTTTCGCCACGCGATGCTGCGGGCGATCGGCGAAGCCTAGGATCTCCACTCCGCCGCCCTCAGCAGCCACTCCACGGAAGCGTACAGCGTCGCCTCGATTCTGGTGTTGTCGCGCGACCCGACCCGGTGCACGATCCCGGCCACCCGGAAGGAGGGCGAATCGATGGAAGAGTTCAAGAGCCGCGGAGTGCGCAGCCTGGTGGAATTGCACGAGCAGGAGCTTCGGGACTTCGTCGCGACCTGGAAGCGTTTCGTGGCCGCGGGCAAGCCGATGCCCGACGCTCAAGGCGATGCCGACTACGAGAGCCCCGAGCGACTCGTGGCGCACGTGCAGGGCGCGGCGCGGAGCTACCTGCTGTGGATCTGGGAGATGCTCGAGCAGCCGATCGAGGGCCTCCCGCTCGTGCGGGACCAAGCCGTGATCGTGCCGCAGCTCGATGCGTTCATGGCCGAGACGCTCGACGGTTGGCGGCGGCATCTCGCGCCGCTCGACAACGACCGCGTCTCCGGGAAGCAGTACCTCAGCCGGTGGGGGGAACTCCACACCATCGAGCAGATGCTGGAACACGCGGTCGTGCATCCCATGCGGCATCGCATCCAGCTAGCGCGGATCCTGGCGGGCTAACGACGCTTCGTTTCTCGTCGAGAACGCCAGCGACGCTTTGAACTCCGCGGTGAACGGCGGCCTTGCCCTCGAGGGCCCCGTGGCGGGATCGAAGGGAGCAAAGCGGGCCCAAGGCCGGCGCCGACCCGGGACCGGGGATGGCCCGGGGCTGGCGGACTAGGTTTGCTTCGGCCGTGCTCTGGTGTAGCGTGCCTCGAAGATGCGAAAGCAAGCCCTGATGGCTTTCGATGGGGGCACTCATGCTGGCTGCGGGAACCACGCTTGGTCCCTATACGATCATCGCTCCCATCGGCGCCGGGGGCATGGGCGAGGTGTATCGCGCACGCGATACGCGCCTCGGACGCGACGTCGCCGTCAAGGTGTTGCCTCCGCACCTAGCCGCGACCCCCGAGGGGCGCGCTCGCTTCGAGCGCGAAGCGCGCAGTATCTCCCAGCTCAACCATCCGCACATCTGCACCCTTCACGACGTCGGTCACCAGGATGGAATCGACTTCCTGGTCATGGAGCTGCTCGACGGCGAGTCCCTGGAGCATCGGCTCGAAAGGGGCCCGCTGCCGATCGCCGAGGTCCTGGCGCTTGGCAGGCAAATCGCGGAGGCGCTGGACCGGGCGCATCGCGCCGGGGTCGCGCACCGGGACCTGAAGCCGGCGAACGTGATGCTGACGAAGGGCGGTGCGAAGCTCGTGGACTTCGGCCTCGCGCGGGGGACGGGTTTCGCGTCAGGCACGCTGAGCCAGCCGCAGACCGTGAGCCGATCACTCACGGTCGAGGGCACCATCGTCGGGACGCTCCAGTACATGTCACCGGAGCAGCTCGAGGGGAAGGGGGCGGACGCTCGATCGGACATCTGGGCCCTCGGGTGCGTGCTGTACGAGATGGCGACCGGCGTGCGGGCGTTCGCGGGGGAGAGTCAGGCCAGCCTGATCGCGGCCGTCTTCAAGGAAGAGCCCCGATCGATGACAGGGCTGAATCCGGTGACGCCGGCGGCGCTCGATCGGCTGGTCCGAGCGTGCCTCGCAAAGGACCCGGAGAATCGCCTGCAAGCGGCGCACGATCTTGCCCTCGAGCTTCACTGGATCGCGGACGCCGGCTCCGAGGGTGTCCCTTCTCCGGTCCGGCCCCCCCGGCGTTCGCTCTGGGCGGGCCCGACCCCCGCGCTCGCCCTCGCGGCCATCGCCGTGCTCGCGGCCGGCTGGGCGCTCCGCGGCGCCTTTGCGCCGAGTGGGCGGGAAGTGCGGCGATTCTCGGTCGTGGCACCGCGGGATCTCGTCGTGCTCGAGATGCGGTTCGCCGCCGACGGCAAAGGGCTTCACGCCCTATGCCTGCAGCGGGGGGCGTCGTCCCGCGCGATCTGGCGGCGCGAATTCAACCAGTTCGGTTGGAGGAAGATCGCGGGGTCCGAAGGAGTGGTGGAGTGGCGGGAGGTGCACGGCGGACGATGGCTGTACATCTTGACGGCCGTCACGGAGGGTTCGCGCCAGAGGGAGCTGCGACGTATTCCCGTGGACGGTTCCTCACCCGCGACGAAGGTCACCCCCTGGTCCGAGGACTACGCGAGCTGGACGGCATTTTCGGATGGCCGCCTGGTCGTTGCGGAACGCACATGGAAGCGTTTCGCACTGATCGCTCCCGGAGCCTCCGAAGCCCCACGATGGCGGCCGCTTCATTGTCCCCGCGCCCTTGCCGAGCTGGACATGGTCCAGGCGCTCCCCGACGGCCGCACGGTTCTCGCCATGGCGAGCGCCTATCAATCGACAGACTTTGTGGAGAGCTGCTGGAAGCTGGACGTGGAGGACGGGGACCTCACCCTCCTCGAGGAAAACGCGAGCGCACCGAGGCTCCTCCAGCGGGATCGGATCCTGATGACGCGAAGAGGGACGCTCCTTGCGGCGCGCTGGGATCCCGTCACCCGGCGGCTCGGGTCGCGGCCGGTTGCAGTCCTCGACGGATTGCGAGCCGCCCAGTCCTGGTCGAACGCGAATTTCGCGGTTTCGCCCTCCGGCGACCTTGGCTACGTGCCGGGCACCGCGGTGGCGAGGCAGCGCAGCCTCGCTGTGGTTCGACCCGATGGCCGGATCGAACCCTGGAACGACCTGCGCTCCGCATTCGAACGATCCCCCGCGATCTCACCGGACGGCCGATCTGCGGTCGTGGCGGAGGCGCCCCCCGGCTACGCCACCTGGCAGGTGTCGATTCTCAAGCACGACGTGGCCATCGCTCGCCGGTTCGCGTTCGTCGAGGGAGAGGACTGCTTCGACGGGCGGATCGCGCCGAACGGCCGGGATGTGGTGTGGATCCGGATGGGACAGGATTCCTCGTCCGGTCTCTGGCTCGCGCCGATCGGTGGGGACCTGGCCGCGCGCAGGATCCATGCCGCGCGCGGACTCTTCGCCGAGGGACCCCCGGAGTGGTATCCGGATGGCCGGTCCGTGCTGGCAAACCCGCAGACGGAGCAAGGGCGACGGATTCTCCTCCGCGTGACGCCTGGTGCCGACACCGCGACGACGGCCGAAGTCGTCCGCGAGTCTTACGACGTCGGCCCGGGCTCAATCTCCCCGGATGGAAGCCGCATCGCCTACCTGTCCCAGGAGAACGGCGAAGACTACGTGGTCGTGGCGGCGCTGCGGTCGGACGGTCGTGCCGGCGATCCGGTTCCCGTTTCGCGTGCCGCCGGTGTCCATCCACAGTGGGCTGACAACACCACCCTGCTCTGGGGGACCACTGACCTCGCGGTCATGGGTGCGACGGTCTCGCTCTCGCTCGTGGCTTCGGAGCCCACGAAGCGTTTCGATCTCTCACCGTGGGTCCTGGGAGCAGCCGACTTCGAGCCGCTCCCCGACGGCTCGTTGCTGATTACTCGCAAGGCCGACGGGGAGAACGAGGTTCGTCAGTTCGACATCGTGCTGAACTACCGCACCGAGGTGGAACGAGCGCTGAAACGGGCGCAGACTGCCGAGCGTTGAGAGCGCCTGTGGGGACGATTTCGGCATCGACCTCGTGCACGATCCGATCCTGAAGCCCCTGCGGTCGTGCTGTTCTGTCTCCCCGCGACCCCGGGATGCGCATGCGCGACGTCGCCGCGCGGGTCGGCGTCACCGAGCGGGGCGCCGGGCGGATGCCGGAGGGCGCCTGGAGAATCCGGAGTGGGGAACGCCGATCGAACTCCCCTGAATCCCCACGCGGAACAAGATCGCGTGAACACCCGGGCAGATCATCCACTCCCGCAGCCGGGGCGGTCGTGATAGTGTTCCTCGCTCACTCTCGCGTGCTCGTTCACGTCGAAGTTGGCCGGGGTTTCTCATCATGGCGACGCAGGCACAGGCGACGGAGCTGTTGTTGTCGCTCAGCAGCGGCAACCGCGAAGCACTGAACAAGCTCCTGCCGCTCGTCTACGACGAGTTGCGGGGGATCGCCCGCCGCCGGCTGCGCCACGAGCGACCGGGCCACACCCTCGACACGGTGGGGCTGGTGAACGAGGCCTATCTCAAGCTGATCCAACTCGACCGCATTCAATGGAACTCGCGCGCCCATTTCCTGGCGATCGCGGCGCAGGCGATGCGAAACATCCTGGTGAACCACGCCCTCAAGCGAAACCGCCTCAAGCGCGGCGGCGGCGCGCCGCACGTGCAACTCGAGGAGGCCGCCGGCCTGCCGACCGCGGATGCCGACCGCATCCTCGCACTCCATGAAGCGCTGGAGCGGCTCGCCGCGCTCAACCCGCGGCACGCGCGCGTCGTCGAGTGTCGCTTCTTCGGCGGCATGACGATCGAGGAGACCGCGACGGCACTCGACGCCTCGCCCGCGACGATCAAGCGCGACTGGAGCCTGCTGCGCCTGTGGCTCGGCCGCGAGCTCGGGGAGGGCGCGTGAATGAGGAACGCTGGGACCGCGTCCAGCAGCTGGTCGAAGGCGCGCTCGAATGCGAACCGCACGCGCGCGGCGCGTTCGTCGAGTCCGGCAGCGCGGGAGACACCGAACTGCGCCGCGAGGTCCTGTCGTTGCTCGGGGCGGAGGTCGTGGACGAGTTGCCGACGCTCTGGCTCGGCGCGCTGGCCACTCCCGATGCTGACCGCTTCGCGCCCGGCGATCGCCTGGCCGGCCGCTACCTCATCCGCCAGCTGATCGGCCGCGGCGGCATGGGCGAAATCTACGAGGCCGACGATGAAGAGCTGGGGATCACGGTCGCGCTCAAGACACTGCGGGCGATCGGCGGGCGCGACGCTTCCCCGGATCAACTCAAGCTCGAGGGCATGCTGGCGCGTGCGGTCTGGCATCCCAACGTCTGTCGCGTTTACGAGCTGGGCCGCCACGGCGACGAGGAGTCCGCGCTCTGGTTCCTCGCGATGGAGCAGCTGCGGGGTCCCACGCTCGAAGAGCGATTGCGCGAGCAGGGGCGCCTCCCGCTCGACGTCGCCTTGCGCCTCGCCGAGGAGATGGGTGGGGGCCTTGGCGCCGCGCATCGGGCCGGAGTCGTGCACCGAGACCTCAAGCCCGGCAACGTCATGCTGGTCTTCCGCGATGGCGCCGAGCAGGCGGTCATCACCGACTTCGGCATCGGGCAGGCGCTCGCTCGTTCCGATCGCTCGGCGCCTCCCGGCACGGTCCTCGGCACTCCTGCGTACATGGCTCCCGAGCAGTTGCGCGGTGAGGAGGTCGGTCCCGCTGCCGACATCTACGCGCTCGGACTCGTGCTCTTCGAGATGGTGACGGGAAAGTCGCCGTACGCCGGTCTCACGAACGATGAACTGATCCGGCGAAAGCTTGATGAGGATCCCCCGTCGCCGCGCCTGGGATTGCCCGACCTCGACGCGCGCTGGGACGCCGTGATCCGACGTTGTCTCGAGCGCGAGCCGCGGTGGCGGTTCGTGCGCGCCGAGGACGTCGCCTCCGCGCTCGCGGGCCGAACCCACGTAACCGGGAGCGACGTCGAGCGGGTCACCAGGCCGCGGTCCTCGTTGCCTTCGGAGATCGACGCCTTCGTGGGCCGGGAAGCCGACCTCGAGAACCTGGAGCGCGCGCGGAAGGACGGGGCGCGCCTCGTGACGCTCGTCGGTCCCGGGGGAATGGGGAAGACGCGCCTGGCGATCCGCTTCGGCGGGCGCACGGCCGACGCCTGGCCGGGCGGGACCTGGTTCTGCGATCTGACCGAGGCCATGGGCACGGACGGCATCGCCTCTGCGGTCGGCGTCGCACTAGGGGTCCAACTCGGTCGCGCCGATCCAATTCTGCAACTTGGGCACGCGATCGCTGGCCGCGGGTCGTGCCTGATCCTGCTCGACAATTGCGAACAGGTCGTCGCGCAGGTTTCCGAGACGATCGACCGCTGGCGGTCGCTCGCGACCGAGGCAATGTTCCTCGTCACCAGCCGCGAGCGCCTGGGCATCGAGGGTGAGCGTACCCTCGCCATCGAGTCGCTCTCGGCCGGGGAAGCCCTCGAACTGTTCACGCTGCGCGCCCGCGGGTTGCGCCCCGGGCTCGAGCTCGCGGGCGAAGGCGCCGTGCTCGCGCGCGAGATCGTACGGCTGCTCGACGGCATCCCGCTCGCGATCGAGCTGGCGGCAGCACGAATTCGCGTGATGAGCATTGCGCAGATTCTCGAAGGCATGCGCAAGCGATTCCGGCTGCTCGCCGGCGGGAGCGGCGCACATCACGAGACGCTCGAAGGCACGATCGACGGATCCTGGGAACTGCTGGCCCCGTGGGAACGCGCGGCGTGGGCTCAGTGTGCGGTCTTCGAAGGGGGATGCACGCTCGACGCCGCGCTCGGCGTGCTGGAATTGAGTGCATGGCCGCAGGCGCCTGAGGTCGTGGATGTCGTCCGTTCCCTGGTCGACAAGAGCCTGCTGCGGTCGTGGGTGCCGCCGACGGACCCGGGGGAGCCCGTGCCCGACGTTCGCTTCGGCATGTACGTGTCGCTGCAGGAATACGCGCGGGCGAGACTGCGCTCCTCGGGCGGCGCCGAGCGCGAAGCCGAGGAACGACACGGTTCATTCTACGCGGGCTACGGAAGTGACGAGGCGATCGAGGCGGTCGATCGCCGCGGGGGAACTCTGCTGCGACGCCGACTCGAGCGTGAGCTCGACAACCTGGTCGGCGCGTGCCGGCGGGCCATCGCGCGCGGTGACGGGGAGACCGTGGCGTCGACGTACCGCGCCGCTTGGCGGGTGCTCAAGGCGCGGGGCCCGCTGGGCACGGCGCTCGTGCTGGGGCGCGAGGCTCTCGAGAACACGCGCTTGCGAAGCGAGGTGCGGGCGAGCATCGCCGGGTATCTCGGAGAAGCGGAATGGCACGCCGGGCGTTTCGAAGAGGCCCGCCTTCACTGCGAGACGGCGCTGGAGATCGCGCACGAGATTGCGGATCCCCGCCTCGAAGGCCGGGTCGCCGTCCCCCTTGGAAGGGCTTGGTTCGTCCTCGGAAGGGTCGACGAAGCGCTCGCCTCCCTGCAGGCCGGAGTGGCGGCGGCCCGTTCGGTGGGGGACGCACAGACGCTGTGTGCCGCGCTCAACGGCCTGGGCATGGTCCATCACGAACTCGGGCGCACCAAGGAAGCAGAGGTCGTCTACGGGGAGGCGGTGGCGATCGCGCGTGAGATCGGCGATCGCGGGCTCGAGGCGATGACCCTGCTGGGCCTCGGCATTCTCCACCACAAGAGCGGCCGACTCGACGAGGCTGGCGCCCTCTTCGAGGCCGCTCTCGCCATCTACCGGGAGACGGGAAACCGGCGCTCGGAGGGCATCGCCCACCTCAACCTGGGGAGCCTCACGACCGACCAGCGGCGGATGACGGAGGCGCGTGAACACCTCGAGGCGGCGCTCGCGGTCGCGCGGGCGATCGGTTCTCGGGCGAGTGAAGGGTTTGCGCTGACGGCGCTCGGCGAGTTGAGCGCCGAGCTGGGAGCCACGGAGGACGCGCGCACTCGCTTCGAACCCGCGCTCGCCATCCAGCGCGAGCTCGGCGATCGTCGCGTCGAGGGCATCATCGTCGGCAATCTCGCGCGCCTGCACGAGCTGAGCGGCGAGCCCGAGGAGGCGCGCGCCCACTACGAGAGCGCGCTCGCCATCCACCGGGAGGCCGGCGACCGGCACTACGAGGGGGCCGCCTTGACCAGCCTGGCCAGGCTCTTGCTCGCTCGCGGTTCGTACCCGGAGGCCCGGGACGCTCTCGCCGCCGCCGAGCCGATCCTCCGCGGGATCGGGGCCCGCAATGAACTCGGACGGATGCTTTGCATGCGCGCAGAGCTCGAGCATGCCCAGGGAAATGCGGACGCTGCACACACCACCTTCAAGGAAGCCGCAGCGCTGGCAGCCGAGCTCGCGGCAAAGCCCGATACGGAGCTCGGCCGGGCCCTCGCGCGCGCGCGAGGGGTACTCGATGGTGCGAACATCCCCTCCGCGCGAAACGCCGGCCGTTAGCGCAGCAGAACGATGCGCCTATCTCAGCACCATGAACTTCCGCGCGATGCGCCGCCCCAGCCCTTCGAAGAGCACGAAGTACTGCCCGGACGCGAGCCGTGCTTCGCGCGCGCTCCAGGCCACCACATGTCTTCCGGCGAGGCGATCCTCGTCGATCGGCACGGCAACCTGGCGGCCGCGCACATCGTAGATGCCCATCCGCACATGCCCCGCCCGCGGCAGCGTGAAGTCCAGCCCCACGACGCCGCGCGTCGGATTGGGGTAGGGATTCGTGAACGACGCTTCGACCGCAAGGGGACCCGGCTCGACGTCGACCGTCGGCGAGGACTTCAGCAGGCATGCGAGGCCATTGCGCGGCAGCCAGTTTGCGCTCGTGAACGAGCCGCCGATGTAGACCTTGTCTGCGCTGACCGCGATCGAGGTCGGGTAATCTCCGAACGGCTTCCAGTTGGTCGCCTGTTGGGTGGGCACGTCGATCGCACCGACGTAATTGCGTGGCTGGCCGGCCAGGAGCGTGAAATCGCCGGTCACGTAGAGCGTGTTGCCGTCGAGCGTCATCGCGTGGACCCAGTAGTTCGCCCCCGGGTTCCATGCCTGTGCAGCGCCGGTCGCGGGGTCCAGCGCCGCGAGATTGGCGCGATTCTGACCGCCGATGGTGGCGAAGAGGCCGCCGACGAGGATGCTGCCTCCGCTCGGGATGATCGAACTCAGTGGCCCCGGCGGATTGGGGTTCCACGCCGTCGCGGCGCCGGTCGCGGCGCTGGCCGCGCCGGCGTAGCCGCGCGGTTGGCCGGCAAAGGTAGTGAAGTAGCCGCCCACATAGACGACGCCAGCGCTCGTGGCGATCGACACCACGGTGTTGTTGGCGCCCGGGTTCCAGCCGGTCACGGCGCCGGTGGTGGCGTCGACTGCGCCAATCCGCGCGCGCGGCTGGCCGCCGAGCGTGATGAATTCGCCGCCGGCGTAAAGGGTGTTGCCGTCGAGCGTCAGCGCGCCGACCCAGCCGTCGGCGCCGGGATTCCACGCCACCGCGGTCCCGGTCGCCGGATCGAGCGCGGCCAGGTTCGCGCGAACCGCACCCCCGACGTTGGCAAACGTGCCTCCGACGTAAATGCGGGTTGCGGTCGCCACCATGGAAGAGACGGTGCCGTCGGAACCGGGGTTCCAGGGCGTCGGGGTCCCTGTGGCGAGATCGATCGCCGCCAGGCCATTGCGCGTCACGGGATCGGCCAGCGTGAAGCCGCCACCGACGTAGACACGTCCCGAGGATGGCACGACCGTGTTGGCGGACCCCGACTGGGAAGGCAGCTTTCCACCAAGCGACGGATTCCACGCCGAGGCGAGGCCCGAGCCCAGGTCGATCGCCGCAACCCAGCGCCGAGCCGCGGCTCCGACGCTCGTGAAGGAGCCCGCGATGTAGGCGGTGTTTCCGGACAGTGAGATCGAATACACGCCCGCATTGACGTTGGGATTCCATGGCAGCGCAATGTTGGTGTTGGCGTCCAGCGCAGCCACGCGGTTGCGAGGCTGACCGCCGATGGTCGTGAAGAATCCGCCCACGTAGACGACGCCGCTGCGGACGGCCAGTGCGGTGACCGCAGAGTTGGCACCGGGGTTCCATGCGGTCAGAGCGCCCGTCGTCAGGTTGAAGGCGGCCAGGTGGCTGCGTAACTGCCCGGCGATCGTGGTGAAGTTGCCGACGGCGTAGAGCGTGTTGCCGCTGACCGCCAGCTGTTGGACGTCCTGGGCGGCGTTCGCCGTCCAGGCGGTGGCAAGCCCGGTGGTGGCGTCGATCGCCGCGAGCCGCTGTCGAGCGGCGCCGCCGATCGTGAGGAAGTAACCGCCGGCGTACACCACGCCGCCATTCACGGCGAGCGCAAAGACGGTGGAGCCGGCGTTCGGGTTCCAGCTTGTCACCTCTCCGGTGACCGCGTTCACGGCGGCGATGCGGTTGCGCGTCTGGCCGCCGACGCTGGTGAAGTCGCCGCCCACGTAGAGGACGCCGTTGTCCAGGGCCAGCGCGGACACGCTCGGATTGGTGAACGCGTCGACTGCAGGGCTCCAGTCCGTCACCTTGTGGTCGGCGCCGATGTGGGCGAGGTTCTTGCGCTCGAAGCCCCCCACGTGGGTGAATCTGCCGCCGAGGAACCATCCTCCCGAACCATCGGGAACGATCACGAAGACAGCCCCGACGACCTCGGGGAATCCGGTGATGGCCGCGCTTGCGCTATCGACCTGGACCGCGCCGCCGATCGGCCGCCCGACCTGCGTGAACTGGCCGCCGAGGTAGAGCGTGTTGCCGGAGACGGCGGTCACGTTGACCTGGCCGTCGACCCCGTAGCCGGCCGCGCAGGCATACTGGGCGGGCGAGTCGTCGTTGCGGATGGTGACCGTGGCCGGGGTGGTGGACACCCTGGCCTCGAGATTGTTCGCGGGCGTCACGGTGAAGGTCTCGTCGGACTCGACGTCGCCGTCGCCATTGACCGGGATCAGCGCCTGACCGGCGGTCTGGCCGGGGGCGAAGGTGACGAGGCCGGATGTGGCCTGGTAGTCGCCTTGTACCGCACTCGCCGTGCCGTCCGCGGTGGCGTATCCGATCTGGATGCTCTTCCACGGCACGGGTGCAGATAGGGTCGCCGAAACTGCGACGTTCTGGACGCCCGAGGCGCCCTCCGCGATGGACGCGTTCGCGATCGATGCATCGACCGCCGCGATCTCGACAAGGCTCTGATGCGGCTCGCCGGAGTAGGCGTTGAAGGCGCCGCCGGCGAACACGCGTCCCTGCCCGGCAGTCAGGTGGTACACCGCGAAGGGCGCGGTGGCGCCATAGGGGAACCAGCTTGCCGCGAGGCCGGTGGTGAGGCTCAGCTCCGCGAGTCCGGTGCGGGCGGAACCGCCGATGTTGGTGAACTGGCCGCCGGCGAACAGCCGCCCGTTGGCGATCGCGATCGACGTGACGGCGGCATCGGCAGCCGGATTCCATGAAGTGGCCGCTCCCGTCGCCGGGCTCAGCGCCGCGATGTGGTTGCGCGTCGCGCCGCCCATACTCGTGAAGCCGCCGCCCACGTACACAGTGCCGGCATCGACTACAATCGTTTGCACTCCAGTAAAGCCATTGCCGGTACTGCCGGTGCCGTTGGGGTCGAAGCCGTTGACCGCGCCGGTGGCGGCGTCAAGCCCCGCCACCATGTTCCGCGTCGTCCCGTTGATGGAGAGGAAGCTGCCGCCAGCGTAGACGATGCCGCCATCGACGGCGAGCGCTCCGGCGCCAATGTGGGAAAAGTCCGTATTAGCTACGAACCCGGTGGCAAGGCCGGACGTCAGATCCACGGCGCCGAGCCCGACCCTAGCTTGGCCGCCGAGATAATTGAAGGTGCCGCCGACGTACAGGGTGTTGCCGCTGGCCGCGAGGGAGTAAACACTTCTGTTGAACGGCGAGGTCACCGCTCCCGCGTCCCAGCCGGTGGCGAGTCCGCTCGCCGAGTCGACGGCCGCGATAACGTCGTGTGCCTGGCCGCCGATCGACGTGAAGTCGCCCCCCGCGTAGACGAGCCCGTTCCGGATCAATAGGGCTCGCACGAGGCCGTTGGGGCCGGGATTCCACGATGTCGGACTGCCCGTGCCGAGGTCGAGCGCCGCGAGGTTTTTGCGGGCCGTCGAATCGTAGCCCTTCAGCGCGCCACCGACGTAGACGACTCCGCCCGAGGCGGCGACCTCAAAGCCCTCGCCGCTCAGCCCGGGGTTCCAGGAGGTCGCGAATCCTGTCGCGGTGGAGAGGGCAGCGACGCCATTGCGGCTGAGTCCGCCGATGGTGGTGAATTGGCCGGCGCCGTAGATCGTGGCCCCATCGATCGCCAGGGCATATACCGGGCCGTCCGCGTTGGGATTCCACGGGAGGAGTGCAGCGCTCGTCCGATCCAAGGCAGCGATGCGATTGCGCGGCAGCCCCGCGATGGTCGTGAAGTCGCCCCCGAGGTAGACCACGCCGCCGCCCACGCGCAATGTGCGCACGGTTCCGTTGACGTCGGTATTCCACGCTTGGGCGAGGCCCGTGGCGGGGTCGAGAGCCGCGACGCGATTGCGGAGTTGGCCGCCGATCGACGTGAAGCCTCCGCCGACCCAGACCGTGCCGCCGTCTATCTCGATTGTCGCCACCCCAATGTTCGCCTGCGGATTCCAGGAGGTCGCGAGGCCAGTACCGGCATCCAGCGCGGCAATCCTGGGGCGGAGCTGTCCTCCGATTGTGCTGAAGGTGCCGCCGGCGTAAACGGTGCTTCCGTTCACGGCCAGAGCGATGACCTCCCCGGTGGCGTCCGGGTTCCATGGCGTCGCCGCGCCGGTGACGGGGTCAATGGCGGCGATATAGTTCCGCGTCTGCCCGCCGGCCGAGGTGAACCGACCGGCGACGTAAACGATGCCGCCGCTAACCACGATGTCCTCCACCCATCCATTGGTGCCCGGATTCCACGCCGTGACTTGGTGGTCCGGGCCGATGTGGGCGAGGTTGAGCCGGGGTGCGCTGCCGACCCATTCGAAGTCGCCGCCTACATACCAGCCGCCCGCGCCGTCCGGGACGAGGGCGTAGACGGTGCCATTGACCTTTGGCAGGGCGATTGGGGCGCCCGTCGCAGGGTCGAGCGGCAGCGCGCCCCCGGAGGCTTTGCACACTTGAGAGAAGCTGCCGCCCAGGTAGAGGGTGTTCCCCGAGCGCGCCGTGACAAACACTCTGCCGTTCGTGATTTGGAGATCGGGGCGGACGCTCTGCCCGAGCGCAGGAACCGCCGTGGTGACGAGGATTGCGAGGGCCGCGAGCCGGGCGATGAATGCGACCTGGCGCCCGCGGAAGCTACGGTTCGACAATGAGATACGAGTGCGCACATGTCCTCCTGCGAAACCGTTCGGGGCCGCTCATTTTTCCGATCCCCAGCGTGAGGACCGGAAGGCGGTCACAGGAGAAAGCATTATTGGGGGGGAAATAGGCTCATCCGGTTCACCGCCGTGAGGAGGCGGCGCCGTGGACCAGGGTCCACGGCGCCGCGCACCAACCGCTCGATTCCCGGAGCTGAGGCTCTACGGCAGCACGACCACCCGCGACGAGCGCTGCTCGCCGAGCGCCCGAACGACGATGAAGTAGACGCCCGCCGCCGGCTTCCGCCCGCCGTCCTCGGGCTGATTCCACGCGATCACGTGCTCGCCGGCTCCCATGCGACCGTGCACGAGCGTGGCCACGGTGCGGCCCGCGACGTCCTGCACGGTGGCGACGACGTCTGCGGCCGCGGGCAGGCTCAGACGCACGCTCGACGCGCCGTACGAGGGGTTCGGCCGCGCGTTCGACAGGCGGACACCGAGCCCGAGTCCCGGCCCCGGCACCCCGGGCACGCCGACGTTCGAGGTTGCGAGTGTGACCCACTCGTTCGCCTCGACGTTGCCGTTGCCGTCCCCGCTCGGTGCCTGCGCCAGGAGCGTGCCTCCCGGTGCCGCGCCGTAGGCGGCCAGCGCGACAGAATAGGTCGCCGGTTCCTGGCCGAGGAGCGACTCGAGCCGCACGACACCTTCGAGAAACGTGCCGGCCGAGTCGACGACGATCGCCTCGAACGGCGTGCCCGTCCTGTCCTGCCATTCGGCGGTGTTCGCGGTGCCCCTCCGCGCCAGCAACGCGTCCCAGCTTGCGACCGTGCCGGACTTGCCCAGGGGCGCGGGGCGCATGGCGCCCGGTGTCTTCGCCAAGAGGATCGCCACGTCGCGGCCCGCCTGCGCGCCGTCCGCTGCCAGGTACAATTGTCCGCCCAGGGTGCCCACACGGTAAGCGGCATAAAGGTTCACGCCCGCATTCGACGCGACCAGCATCGAGTTGGGATCGCGCTGACCGTCCATGACGAAGATGCCTTTGGGTTTCGGCGGGGGGATGCTGTTCAGGCGATTCTGGATCTGCGGCGTCAACTCCCCATCAGGCAGGTCGAGCGTCCCGGTGATCGCCAACTCCTGAGGGGTCACGCCGGCCGGGGTGTATTCGACGCTATTGCGGAAGTTGACGACGAGGTTCTGCCAGTCCTGATATCCCACGAGCGATTCGCCGGGAGTCGGGGCCGGGTTCCCTACGAGATTGATGTCAACCTGGCGGTTCGGGAGGATGTACCCGTCGTCCGTCCAGTCGGCATCCGCGCCGGGTTTCAGGGACGCGTACCACGTGCCGCCGAGGGAGTCGGTGTACGGCATGTCGGAGATGGGCCAGACATTCGCCGGTGCTCCGAGCCCCGCGGGCTCGTTGAGATTGGCCTCATTCAGTGTGGGCAGGGCCGCCCGCGAGTAATCGAGCCGCCACGTGTTCGGCATCTGCCAGGTCTTCGGCGTCTGCCACGTGTAGTTCATGACGCTGTAGTAGTTCGGCTTGTACTGTAGGTGGTCCGATCCTCCGTGCTTGAGCCCGAGCGTATGACCCATCTCATGCATGAACGTGCCGGCGTGATTCTCGAGGACCTGAGTCGAGTTCCATCCGTTCGGACCCGTGCTCCCGAACGTGACCACGAACTCATCGCCCCCCGTGCCGTCCGAGCCCTCGCCGTAGCCCGACCACGTCGTGTCGACGCTCGCGCCGCTCGTGCGCGCCCACACCCCGTAGCGGAAGAACATGCTCTTGGCGCGCAGGATCTTCGCGCTGTTCGCATCGGCGATCTCGTTTGCGTCGCCGAAGTACTTCTTCCGGACGGCCCAGAAATCGGGCCACCGGTTCGACAAATTAGGCGGCATGTCGCTGATCGCAAGGTGCGACAACTCGGCGTGAAGCGCGATCCCGTTCACTTCCGGGCCCGCGTTCAGGTACGCCTTGGGAAGTTTCGAGAAGGCCGCCTTCACCATCGGGATCATTCCCGCGGGCGGCGCATAGCCGTTCATTGCGTCGATCTCTACGAAGATGTCGATCGAGTCCGGTCGCGCGCCGCGCGCGTACAGGTCGAGGTCGTACTTGCCGTCGCTGTCGATGTCGATCGGCCAGCCGGGCGTCTCCCAGCAGTCTCGAATGCCATCCTTGTCGCGATCCGCGAGGCACAGCGTTTGCGAGAACTCGGACGTGTTCCCGGCCGCGTCCGTGGCCGTCGCGGCCACGAACAGCTCGTCGGGAATCAGGATCCCGGGATCGTAGACGAACACCGCGCGTCCCGAAGCGTCCGTCGAGACATTGATGCTGCTGATGTATTCCTTACCCTCTCCGAAGTGCGCGGTGTCCGGGACGGCGGACGCATAGAAGTCGATCGTGTAGGTGCCGCTCGGTCTGCTATCGAGCCGTCCGTAGATACGCGTCGTGCCGGTGAGCACCGATGTCGAATCCATGATCGGGAAGTTCTGCCCGCCGTTGGCGCCCGCGTCATTGTCGAGGGAGTCGTTGGCCACGATCCCGCGCGGGAAGAGGTCGATGCCCAGGGCCCGGTTCTCCCACAGCTTGTTGAAGCGGACCAGGTTGTTCGTCCCGGTCGAGTCGAACACGCCGGTCCGCCCGTTGAAGGCGATCCAGTTGCCGTGCGCCAGCGTCGTCCCCCCGATCGTGTCATTCGATGCGATCACCACGATCCCGTGCAGCTTGTTGCCGAGGTCGAGCGTCCCGGTCACGTCCGTGCCCACGTAGTTCCCGGAGGCACGCGAGTTGTTCGCGTTGCGGAACTCGATCCCGTAGGTCTCGTTTCCCGAGATCAGATTGCGGTCGCCTGCCGCGGGCCCGCCGATCACATTGCTCGCGGCGTTGGCGACGAGGACGCCCTTGAAGTTCGGAATCGCCGCCGTCCCCGCGACGTTCGTGCCGATCCGATTTCCGCGAACGAGGTTGCCGGTCGCGCCCGCGTTCGTGATCACCACGGCGGTGTTCGGCATGTTGCCCGAGAGGAGGTTCCCCTCCCCGGCGCCGGGGCCACCGAGCTGGTTGTTCGCCGCGTTGTCGAAGACGACTGCATTGCCGTCGCCCAGGGCGATCGTTCCCGTCGCGTCGGTCCCGATGTAATTGCCCTGGATCTTCGTGCCGGTCGCCGGGCCGAGCAGGTAGATGTTCGGGAACTCGTTCCCGGCGATGACGTTCCGCGCCTCCGGGGTGTTCCCGCCGATCGTCGTGTTGCTCGCCCGGTCAATGCTGATCCCGTTCTGGACGTTCCCGAGATCGCCCGAGCCGGCGGCGTCGGTGCCGATCCAATTGCCCTGGATGATCGTCGACGCCGCGCTCATGCCCACGAAGATGCCGGGGAGGGTGTTCCCGGACACGAGGTTGCGTGAGCCGGGCACCGTTCCGCCGAGGACGCAGTTCGGGGCGTTGACGAAGATGCCGTTGCCTCCGTTGGGAATCGCGGCGGTGCCCGCGGCATTGAGTCCTGCCCAGTTCCCGCGGGCGATGTTCCCGCCCGCATTGCCGGTCGCGAAGGCAATCCCCGAGCTGCCGTTCCCCGAGACGAGGTTCCCCGCGCCGGCCGCCGTGCCGCCGATCAGGTTTCCTCCTGAGGTGCCGAATACCGCGATCCCGTTGCCGGCGTTCCCCGCCGCAGCGGTGCCTGCGGAGTTGATCCCGATCCAGTTGCCCTCGATCACGTTTCCGCCCAGGACGTCGAGGATGATCCCGAATCCCGCTCCGCCCGTCGACCGGAAGCGGTTGATGAGCAGGCCACGCACCGTGCTGTTCCCGCCGGTGATCAGGAGGCCGTTCGCGCTCGGGATCAGAGAACCATCGATCTCGATGAGCGGCGAGCCGGCGTAGCCCGGCTGGCTCGCGCCGTCGATCACAACGGGTTGGGTGATCGTCGGCAGCGCGGTCGTGGGCCGGATCGTCCGCACGCCGCCCCCCGGGATGTTGAACGTGATCTGGTCGGTCCCGGGGTTGGCGTTGGCCGCGGTGATCGCGGCGCGGAGCGAGACATTGCCGGTGTCGGCGTCGGTCGTCACGACGTACGTGTTCGCGATGCGCGGCGGAGTCGGGGTGCCGGTGAGGAGTGCGACCGGCAGGGCGGCTGCCACGACGGGGGTCGTGGGAACCTCGCGCAGGTAGGGCTGCCCGGTCGGCGCGACGCCGTCGGGCTGGTTGGGGGCGCCCATGCCGACTCCGGCGTCGATCGAGTAGGGCGAGGGCAGGCCCAGCGTGGCCGCGAGGGCCGACGGGACGAGCGTCCCGATGAGGACGCCGCATCCGGCGAGAAGAGCCAGGGGGAACGAACGAACAGCGAAGGGCTTCATGGGGTGTCTCCGGGAGGGGAGGACGGTTCGCGAATCAGGTGAGCGGGGCGTCATTGGTCGAGGACCACGATTCGCCGAGCGCGCACGCCCGGGCCCTGCTGCAGGCGGACGAAGTATACACCGGCCCGGGCCGCCGGTTGGCCGCGAGGTTGATCGTGTGATGCCGGCTCCCAGCGAGCCGACCTCCCGCGAGACGAGGCATCGGCCGGCGACGTCGAAGAGTTCGAGCGTGGCGGACGCATCCGTCGGGAGCGTGAAGCGCACGATCATCGCGCTCGTCCGGCCCGGGTTGGGGCTCGGGGCCTCGAGCGCAAGCCCGGGCGCCGCGTCGTCGGACACGCCGACCGGCGGTCTCCGAGTTGGCCGTTCGCCTTCACTCCCTGGGCGTAGATGTCGCTATCGCCGAATTCGCCGGTGCCGTTTCGGCCATCCTCCCAGGCGAGGACGGCCCCGCCCGCGCCATCGGCGACGATGGTGGGAGAGATCTGCCGCAGACCCGCCGTGGAGATCGCGCGGCCATCCGCCGGCCATGCGGGATCCACAACACCGCTGGCCGTCACGTGCTGAGCGTAGAGGTCGGCTTGTATGTCCTCGAGGTCGTGCCACGTGACGATGGCGCCGCCGGTGCCGTCCGGAACCATCCGCGGAGACACCTGGTTTCCCGTTGCCAGGCAGAGCGCGGTCCCGGTCGCGGGCCAGGCAGGATCGAGCGCTCCCGTGGCGAGGACGTGCTGGGCATAGATGTCCCGACCGCCCCGGAGGTCGTCCCAGCTCAACAGGGCGCCGCCGGCTCCGTCGGACACGAGGGCGGGGTTGGCATGGTCATAGAAATCGGCGTTCAGGACACGGCCGCCGGCCGGCCAGGCGGGGTCCACGGCGCCCGTGGACAGGATGCGCTGGCCGAAGATGTCGGCCTCGTTGTTCCGATAGTCCAGACAGATCACGATGGCTCCCGCGGCACCGTTCGAGATGGCGATCGGACGCGCCTGGCCTGAGGGGGAGTTCGTGAGCGCCACGCCATTGGCCGTCCACTGGGGCGCGCCCGTGGCGTTCACTCGCTGAGCATAAATTCGTGCGATGCCCGAACGAGCGTCGTCCCAGGTGATGACGGCGCCCCTGCTGCCGTCCGGGACGATGGCGGGGTGGGACTGAAAATTCGTGGCCGTGCAGATTGCCGCCCCGTTGGCCGTCCACCTGGGCGCTCCCGAGGAGTCGACCCGCTGCGCGTAGATGTCGTAGGCGGCGCCCCGATAGTCGCTCCACGTGACGATGGCGCCGGCGCTGCCGTCGGGGATGACCTTCGGTTCGTACTGTTCCCCGGTGGCGGAACAGATCGCCACGCCGCCGGCCGCCCACCGCGGTGTCCCGGTGCCGCCGACGCGCTGGACGTAGATGTCGCGCGGACCCCCGCGCTGGTCGTCCCACGCGACGATCGCGACGCCGCCATTGTCCGGAGCCGCTTCTGGAGAGCGCTGGCCAAAGGGGGCCAGGCAAAGGGGCACATTGACCGCGGGGTCCGAGGGCCAGGCCGCCGCGGCCGGCCGCGGCAGGAGGGCAAGGAGCACGAGGGCCGAGAGCTTCGCGGGATCGGGGACCGATCGCATGGTCATGAGGATCTCCGTGCCAATTGGAATTATGGTCTCGAAACGACACCCCGCCGAAGCCAGGGGTCCGCACTCGATTCCTCAAGCATGAATCGTCTCGAAATTGGCTCATGGGAATATGAACCGGGGCGCGAGACTCCTGAAAAACCCCCTTCCTTTCGGTCTGTTTCCGGGTAACCTTCCACGGTCCCGCCGCGCTCGCGCCCTCCCCCCGGCACGCGCGTTTTCGATTCCGCACGTCCTGAGGCCCCCATGAATTCCTCCACGCGCCGCCGTCCAACGGTCATCGTCCTTGCGACCTTGATCGCTATCCCCGCCCCGGTTCTCGCCGTCGGCCTGATCGATCGCTTCGGATCGCCCGCCTGGGAGGTCTCAGGCAGCCAACCAAACGCACTCCTCGGCTACTCGGCGACCACGGCCGGGGACGTGGATGGCGACGGCTTCGGCGACGTGATTGTCGGCGCCGAGCTCGAGGATTCGACCTTCGTGGATGAAGGCGCGGCGTATCTCTACCGCGGCTCGAAGCAGGGCTCGGCGCTCACACCGTCCTGGGTCTACCGCGGGAGGCAATTGAACGCCTACGCCGGAGACGCCGTGGCCCCGGCGGGCGATGTCAACAACGACGGTTATGCCGACGTCCTGGTCGCCGTTCCCGCCTGGGACACGCCGGCGCACGCCAACGCCGGCAAGGTCGTCGTCTTCCACGGCGGGCCCAACGGCCTTTCGCTCACGCCGGCCTACGAACTGTTCTCGCCCATTCCGGCCGTCAGCCAGCAGTTCGGCATCAGCGTCGCTCCCGCGGGCGACGTCAATGGCGACGGATTCGCCGACGTGCTGGTCGGGGCTTATAACGCGGAGGGAGGTTTCGCTCGTGGCGCCGCGTTCCTGTTCCAGGGTGGCGCGGCCGGTCTGTCCGCGACCCCCGCGAATACCTGGCTCGGCCAGGCGGGCACAAACGCCTTCTTGGGCCGGAGCGTGTCCACGGCCGGCGACGTCAACGCCGACGGCTTCGCGGACGTGATCATCGGGGCCCAGGGCGAGGCCAATCCGTTCCCCGGCGGCGGGAACGCCTACGTTTACCTGGGATCGGCCGCCGGCGTCGTGGCCGTGCCCGATACGGTCATCAGGGGCACGGCGAACGGCGTACGCTGTGGCCAATCCGTGTCGGTGGCCGGGGACGTGAACGGCGACGGGTTCAGCGACGTGATCGTCGGCGTGCCGGGCGAGAACACGAACATCGGCAAGGCGATGATCGGCTTCGGCGGCCCGCAGGGGATTGCGACCGTGTCGAACCTCGCGAACCCTCTTGCCACGGCCAACGAGTCCACCGGCATGATCGTGTCGACTCTCGGCGATATCAACGGCGACGGCCTGGCCGATGTCGGCGTCGTCTCGCGCTACGCCAACGTGACGGGGCGCGGGCGGGTCAGCGTCTACCTTGGCGCGCGTACGGGCCCGCAGTACTTCGGCGAAATCCTCACCCACGGCTCCGACGGGTTCTTCGGCCTCTGCCTCGCGACCAGCGGCGACACCGATGGCGACGGCTTCTCCGAGATCCTCGTCGGCACCGAGGACACGAGCTTCCTGCCGGGCCAGCACGAAGGAGTCGCTTACCAGTTCAAGGCGCCGAAGAACGGACTGCTTCTGTCGACCGGCGGCTGGCCGCGCCTTGGGGGCGACCCTGGGACGGGTTACGGCAGCGCGGTCGCGGTGGTCTCCCGCTTCGACGGGATCGATACGGGCAAGCTGGTCATCGGCGACCCCCAGTTCGGCGGCGCCGGTCGCGTCTCGCTGCACTTCGGATTGCAGACGACGGGAGTGAACTTCTCCGAGCAGGTGTCGTATCCCGCGGGCGGGTCCTTCCAGAGTTACGGCGCAAAGATCGTCGACGCCGGGGATACCGATGGCGACGGCTACTCCGACTTCGCCGTGTCGGCGACGACGATCGACGCTTCGCCCGCATTCCAGGTGGGATCCGTGCGGCTGCACCGGGGCGCGCAGGGGGCCGTTCCGCCGCCGCTCACGATCGTGATGGGGACGAGCTCGTTCGACCGCGTGGGCAGCGCGCTCGCCGGGCGGGGTGATGTCAACGGGGACGGGTACCACGATCTCCTGATCGGCGCTCGCGAGTGGGACGAGCCGGGCAGCGCCGATTGCGGCAAGGTCTTCCTCTACTTCGGTGGGGCCAGCGGGCTGCTCGGAACCCCGCCCTGGACGCGCGTGGGGAGCGCTGCGGGACAGGGCCTGGGCGCCGGAGTCGCGTTCGCAGATTTCGATGGGGACGGGTACACGGATGTGATCGTCGGCTCATCGTCTCCGACGTTCGCAGCGACCGCAGCCGGCAAGGTCGAGGTTTACTATGGCGGTCCGACGGGCCCCGCGAGCACTCCCGGACTCGTCTTCCTGCCGCCCAGTCCCGAGGTTTCTTTCGGCCTCACGGTCAGCGCGATCGGCGACGTCACGGCCGACGGAGTCGCCGACCTGGGGATCGGCGCGCCGCTCGAGAACAACCGCGGGGTGGTGCGGATCTACAAGGGCACGCTCGGCCGCGGGCCGACCTTCCCGGTCGCGACGATCTTCGGCACGCAGGACAACGCGCGCTTCGGCGAGGCGATGGCCGGCGGGGGCGATGTCGACGGCGACGGCATCGGTGACCTGGTGATCGGCGAGCCGGGCTGGGACGGCGGCCAGACCGACGAGGGCCGGTTCAGCCTGTACTACGGCGCACCGAACGGCCCCAATGTCGTGCCCGGCGTGGTCCTCGAGTCGAACATCACGGGGGCCGCGCTGGGAGCGAGCTTCGCGCCGTTCCGCGACATCAACCTCGACGGGTTCGCCGACGTGATCGTCGGGGCCCCGGGAGCGACCGGCCGCGTCTATCCGTTCATGGGGGGAGGCGGCTTCGGCATGCGTCACGAGATCGACTTATACGACTACGGACCCGTCCCCCGTCGGGTCGTGCACCCGGGCATCTCCCACGAGCCGGATCAGGTCGCGGCGGCCATCTATGAGCACACGGCGGCTCAGGGCCGCTCGAGGGTCGGATTCGAGGTCGAGATCAAGACCCAGAACCAGGCGTTCGACGGCGTGGTGATCAATTCGACGGATCCGCACCACTTCGATTCGGGGCCGGCCGGTTCGCAGAATTTCGTCTTCACGACCTCGAATCTCGTGCCGGTGCTGCCGGGGCGAACGCTCCGCATGCGGGGGCGGTGGAGGAATCCGAACCCGCTGTTCCCGCGGTCGCGTTGGATCACGCCGGAGGCGCACGCGAGCGGGGATCATGATGTCTGGCTCACGGGAACGGCCGTCGGCGTGCCTTCGCCCGAGTTAGGGGCGGGCCCGCTGCGGATCGATGCGGTCGCGCCGAATCCGACACTCGGTTCACGCGCCAGCCTGGTTTCGTTCACGCTGCCGCAGGCGGGGCGCGTTGAGCTGGATGTGTTCGACCTGCGCGGGGCGCGGGTGCGGTCGTTGCTCGATCAGACGCTCTCCGCCGGGCGGGCCTCGATGGCGTGGGATGGGACGGATGACAACGGCCGCGTCGTGGCGAGTGGCGTTTACTTCGTGGCGCTGAGATTCGGGGGCAGGGTGGCGCGAGCGAAGTTTGTTCGGTTGCCGTGAGGCGCGGATGCGGTCGCCGGCTTGTGCGGGTGTTCATGTGTCAACCCATCGCGAGTCGTGACTCGATGAGAGTCCGAGGGTCTTCTGGGAATCGACTCAGCTAACCGAGTCTCCGAAGAAGCCGGGGCGGTGCAGTGACTTTCTAACCCGCAGCGACGGCTGCCCTGAACTGGACCGGGTTTGGGAGCATGTGAAGGAGAGTGATATGCCCAAGCTTCAGGGAAAGATCGCCCTGGTGACCGGCGCCTCGTCGGGAATCGGTGAAGCCACGGCGCAGCGGCTCGTGACGGCTGGCTACACGGTTTACGGCACCAGCAGACGGGGTGCTTCAGCGGGACAGCGCTCATTCGAGTTGCTCCCCCTCGACGTGACCAGCGATGCATCGGTCTTAGCCGTCATCGCCAACTTGGTGCGGTTGGCCGGCCGCATCGACCTGCTCGTGAACAACGCCGGCTCCGGTGTCGCCCCGGCCGGAGCGGAAGAGAGTTCCCTCGAGCAGGCACGATCGATCTTCGATACGAACTTCTTCGGGATGGTCCGGATGACGCGCTCTGTCGTGCCCCACATGCGGCGCCAGGGTGGTGGTCGCATCATCAATATCGGCTCCGTGCTGGGTTTCCTACCGGCGCCGTACATGGCGCTCTATGCCGCAACCAAACACGCGATCGAAGGCTATTCGGAATCGCTCGACCACGAACTCCGCACGTGGGCCATCCGTGTCTCAGTGATCGAACCTTCGTACATCAGGACGCAGTTCGACGCGCACTTGCTGGAGCCTGACGCGAAGCTCGACGAGTACCGCGGGGTCCGTGCCGTCGTGGGCAAGGGGCTGCGGGACGCAGTCGCGGCGGGAGACGAGCCGGGCATCGTGGCGGATGTCGTGGTGCGAGCCGCGGTTTCGGCTCGCCCGAAACTTCGCTACACGGCCGGGAGGGCTGCCAGCCGCCTGTGGTGGCTCCGCAAACTTGCGCCCGCCGGCGTAATGGACGCAGGGATTCGAAAAAATCTGGGGCTCGACACCCCGCCGAAGTCGTTGTCGGCGGCCAATGTTTCGGAGAAGTAGTCGCCGTGAACCTGATGCGTGCGCTCTTTGATCCCGACTTCTTGAGGTCGGGAGTCGCAATGGTGCGAGACATTCCGCGGGCGCTGCAGTTGAAACAGGTGGATGGGAATCGCTTCTTCACGGAGGAGAATCGGCAGGAGTACCGCCAGCGCGTAGAGAGTGTGACCCTCCAGTCCCTGCGTCCGTGGGGGACGATGAACGTCGACCAGATGCTCCACCATCTGAACCTGGCGTGCGGCGGCTCGTCGGGCTTTTACGATCTTCCGGACGAGAGCAACCTGGCCACCCGAACCGTCGGCAAGTGGGTCACGGTGGATTGGTTGCCGGAGCAGCCCGTGGGACTCCGCATTCCCAAGGGCTTCAAAATCCCGCATTCGCAGAGACTTGAGTTCGCCTCCGAGAAGGCACAACTGCTGAAGATCGTAGAGACGGCGTGGCACGCGCGAGCGGACGCGGCCAGGAAACCGCATCCGCTCTTCGGGAAGATGACGCCTCTCGAGTGGGGCAAGCTCCTGCAGATGCACTTGGATTACCACCTGTGGCAGTTCGCAGGCTGAGGGCTGCTCCCTTGGCTGCGGGCTTCTGCGGAAACGCCGAATCGCTCGCGGAAGTCGCGCGAAGCCGCCGATACATGGGGCTCGGCGGGCAGCCGGAGCGCAATGTATTGCGAGGAATATCGGCGGCGCGTGAAGTTGTTTCTTGCACCGGTCGAGCCTCCAGCTTCGGTACTCCCGCTACCGCGCCGGCTGGAACCGCCCCTCGAGCAGGCCCACGTAGTGCCCCCAACCGCCCTCGTGCAGCTTGCCGAAATCGTCGTCGGGCAGACCGTCGTGGCGAAGCGTGAGCCTCGTGCCCTTGCCCTGCGCCTCGAACGTGACGGTGACCTCCGACTCGAGCCCGCGCGTGAAGCGGGACATCCACGTGTACTGGACACGCGTGCCGCGCTCGACCGCCGTGAAGCGGCCGAAGTGCGCGATCACGTCCCCGTCGGTCAGCTTGTGGCGGAAGTAGAACGCGCGATCCACGCGCGGGTCGAGGATGAGCTGTTCGGACCCGTTCCACGGGTTACATGGGAGAGCCGGGTCCATCCAGGCGTCATAGACCTCGGCGGGCGAGGCGGGGATGTCGCGCGTCAGGGACACCACGAAAGTCGGCGAAGGCGTGTTCATGACCGGGGCTTACCTTTCTTCTGGAAGTGCTCCTCGATGCGGTCGAGATGACCGCTCCAGAAGCGCTCGTAGGGGTGGAGCCAATCGGTGACCTCGCGCAGCGGCGCAGGACGGAGTTCCATGACGTGCTCGCGGCCTCGCCGCTCGCGGTGGACCAGGCCTGCCTGCTCGAGCACCTTGAGGTGCTTGGAGACTGCGTTCAGCGACATGTCGAACGGCGCGGCGATCTCGGTCACGCGCGCGGGGCCCTTCGCCAGACGGGCAAGGATCGCCCGGCGGGAGGGATCGGCGATGGCGTTGAGGACGGGAGTCAGGGTGGTCATGGAAATATTAAACCATTCGGTTGAATATAAGACAAGGGGAGATTTTGGAGGCGGTTATCCTGGTGCCTCGAGCTTCACTGGACTCGCGGCACGGTCCGAGTCAGAGTCTCCGGCTCGAGCGGCTCGTCGTGCAGATGCCTCGGCGCTCTCCGCGCTGGCCATGGCGCAGATTGTTCAGCGCAGGTTCGACGAAGGCATCGCGACCGCCGAGCACGGTGTCGCCGTGACGCACCGAGCCCCGTACCTTCTTGGGGTGTTGGGATGGGCGCTGGCGACGGCGGGGCGACACGACGCGCTCCGTTCCGATCCCCGATTCGCGGTGCTGACGCGTAGGCTCGGGCTGGCTCCTCACTCGCGATGAGACCTGCTTGATTGGCCCTGGGCTTAATCGTCCCGATGGCTACCTTCGTGGCTCATACCGCATCGCCACCGCCCCCGAGCCGAACTCCAGCCGGCTCACGAGCTTCAAGTCGATACGCTTCGATAGCCCCGCGAACAACGTGGGCCCATGGCCTGCGAGCATGGGCTGCACGACGAACTCGTACTCATCGATCAACCCCAGCTCGGCCAACGCTTGCGGGAGCTTTACGCCTCCAACAAACAGTCCCTTGCCCGGCTCCCGCTTGAGTTGCTGTACGGCGCTCCCCAGATCTCCGCGCAGGAGCTCCGCGTTCCAATCGACCCGACCCAGGGTGCTCGACACGACGTACTTCTTCGCCGCCTCGATCGTCCGGGCGAAGGGCTCCATCCATTCGGGCCGCGCCGCTGTCTGCACCGGCGTTCGCCACGCTGCCTCCATCATTTCGTAAGTCACACGGCCAAAGAGGAGGGCATCGGCCTGGGCGAGGTTCTCGACCGCGTGACGATGCAATTCCTCGTCCGCAATCCCTGCACGATGATCGCAGCATCCGTCCAATGTGACGTTGATGGAATATCGAAGAGGTCGCATGACGTGCTCCTGGAGTGGGCCAACGGTTCGGCGCTGGCCGTGGTGGCCCTTGCTCATTCGCCCGACCGGCAATTATGGCAGGATTGGCGAAGGGCACCCAGCGGCCACGGGCCTCGGTATCCAGCCAGTTCTGTAGCCAGCGCCCTTCCGGGCCTTGCAAAAAAGCCCGTAACCCGTTACAAATTCGGGTCCGGAGAGGTGCGAGAGTGGTTGAATCGAGCGGTCTCGAAAACCGCCAGGCCCGCAAGGGTCTCGAGGGTTCGAATCCCTCCCTCTCCTCCAGCTCATTAGAAACGGACCCGCGTCCTTCGAAGCCCTCCGAACCGCGTCCGCACCGCAGGCGTTGCCTGCCCCGAGAGATGTAACCGACCGGCCGCCGTCCCAGCGGCCTGGAGGAGGAATCCCGTCATGGGACTCCATTCGAAGCTCCTAAAAGTAGCCGCAGCGATTGCGGCGATGGCGATCAGCGCGCAAGCCCACGCCGAGACCCCACCGCCCTACGTCACCACCTTCGGCACGTGCGGCTCCGGCCCCGGCCAGTTCATGGGGCTGTGGGGCATCGCCGCCGGGCCCGACGGCTCGGTCTACGTGGTCGACGCCCAGGCGCAGCGCGTCAACAAGTTCGACAACAACGGCGTGTACGTGACGCGTTGGCCGGTCGCCCACGCGTGGGACGTCGCGGTCGCGCCCGATGGCTCGCTCTTCGTGCTGCGCAAGGACGATGCGCGCATCGAGCACTTCACCGATACCGGCGTCTCGCTCGGCGAGTTCGGCGCCGCCGGCAGCGCCGACGGTCAGATGAGCGGCCCTTACGGCATCGCGGTCGACCTCCATGGCCACGTGTTGGTCGCGGACGCGGGCAACCACCGCATCCAGAAGTTCGCGCTCGACGGAACGTTTCTCGGCAAGTGGGGGGTGGCGGGCGGGCAGATCGGGCAATTGCAGTTCCCGACCAAGGTCGCGGTCGACGCGCTGGGCGACGTGTTCGTCACCGACCAGGGCAACGGCCGCATCTACCGCTTCAACGAGAGCGGCGCGCTCACCACCTGGTGGTACCTCGGCGGGCCGTTCAACATGCCGCTCGCGATCAACTACGGGCTCGCGGTCGAGCCCGGGGGCAACGTCTACGTCGTGATCGCGAACGACCGAATCGACAAGTACACCGCCTCGGGCGCGTTCCTTGCGCGTTGGGGCGGCGACGGCTCGGGGCCGGGCGAGTACTACAACGCGCTGACGGTCGCGCTCGACGCCGCGAACAATGTGTTCGTCACCGACGGCTCGCTGTGCAAGGTGACGAAGTACGGCAAGGAGCCGCCCGTCCCGTCCCGGCCCATCACGTGGGGCGCGATCAAGGCCGTCTACCGCTAGGGTTTGCACCCGGGGCGCCGAACCGACTATGCTGCGCCCACTTCGCGGAGAGATGTCCGAGTGGTTGAAGGAGCACGACTGGAAATCGTGTAGAGGCTAATACCCTCTCGAGGGTTCGAATCCCTCTCTCTCCGCCAGTACCCCCTCCATGCCCCTAGCGCACGAACGTCGCTTCGGCCCGTCGCGAGTTCGTGAAGTACAGCGCCCAGATCGTGAACGAGACCAGGCCCTTGATCAGGGCGCCGACCAGGTCCGCGGCCGGCTTCGCCTCCTCGGGCATCAGGATGAGGGCGACCGCGATCCAGATCGCGGTCGATGCGACCAGCAACACCATGAACCCCACGTAGACGCGAAAGAACTTCCGCTTGCGCTGGAGGAACAGTGCGACCAGCAGGATCGACCCGACGAACTCGGCGATCGAAGCGAAGAGCATCAGGAGCACGAACAGGTGCAGGGCCGCGACCCGCCCGCCCATGCCGAACCCGATCGCGAGCTTGAACGCCGAAGGCACGGTGCCCCCGATCTGGTAAAGCGAGAACATCGGCAGGAGCACGATCCCGAGCCCGAACAGGTAGAGCCATCCTCCGATCGGCTGGTCCGGAATCCACGCCTCGTTGCCCGGTTTGTAGGTCAGCCGGGGCCAGAGCGTTGCGGGGGGCGGCGCCCGCCAGATCATGACCGCCACCACGATGCTGAGCGCGAGCGCCGCCAGCGCGATCATGAACGTGATCGAGAACGAGACGAGGTCGAGACTGCCGCCGGGGGGCGCGGCCTCCGGCTGGCCCTCGAGACCGACCACGAGCGACGACGCCATCTCCTTGAACTTCGGCGCCGCCGCCACCGCCTCCTCGGCGGTGAGGAAGCTGCGCGAATTCTCGATTTCGGCGTACTCCTCGATCTTTTCGCCCGTGCTCGACTCGCGATAGACGAACTTCATCCCCGGAACCCTGATCTCCTTCGACTCGGGCTTGATCCGGAACTTGGTCGGCCCCTCCATGTGCGCCAGGAAGATCGTCCGGTGCGGGACTCCCAGGCTGAGCGGCGATGCGCGCTTGACGCCCCGCCAGGCTGGGACCGCGTTCGCGACTTCGTAGAGGTTGAAGTCGCTCTTCGACTCCGTGTCCTCGCGCTGTTTCCCGAACTCGGGAATGCGGTAGTGTTCGGCGATCACCACGCGGTTGGCCTCGCGGTCATCGTGCACGTCGGGCGGCGCCGTGGCCTCGATGTTCGGGTAGCGCTCCTGGTAGTAGTCGAGATAGCCGCGCGCAATGTCATCGCGGCTCGACGACCGGATGAACCCCCGGATCTGGTCCGCCAGCAGTCCGAAGTAGCTGGTCTTGACCTCGTACGTGGCGGTGCCACCGGCGGGATCGACCTTGACGCTCTTCTCGATCGTCGAGAGCGGCAACTGTTCCTTGGGCACGGGGATTACCGCCAGGTCGGTCGTCCCCTCGGCGAGCACCAGCGCCCTGCCAAAGCGCGGAACCGCGAGCGACGCCAGGCCGCCGCCGCCCTGCGCCTCCCGCGTGGCGTCGATCCAGTAGGTCTTGCCCTGGAGTTCGAGCCTCACGATCACGTGGTCGAATGCCTGGCGTGATGGGCCGTTCCTGCCGACTGAGTCGGTGAGCGAGGAACTCACGAGCGCGGGCTCGGCCTTCATGCCGAGCGCGTGCAGCATCGTGACCAGCAACAGGGCCTTGTCCTTGCAGTCGCCGAAGCGCCGCGCGAGCACCGTGTTCGGGTCCGTCGCGCGGTGGCTGTTCTGGCCGATCTCGATGCCGAGGTAGCGGACCTGGTCCTGCACGAAGCGTGTCACTGCCAGCGCGCGCGCATCATCCCCGGGGACGCCGCCGGCCAGCTCCGCGACCTTGGCGCGCATCGCAGGGGAGAGGACCGCGGGCTCGGCGAACATGGTGCCCCCCCAGCGCGCCACGTCGCTCCAGGTCGTGCCATCCTCGATCGCGAATGCGGGGAACGGCTCGTACCAGGCGGGAACCCCGCCCTCGACGACCAGCGCGGGCGTGTCGCGCCGGAGTAGCTCGTACTCCTTGAGGTTGCCACGCTGCGTCACCGTGGGCGCGGCGCCCTCGCAGCGCCGGAGGATTCGCAACGGCCGGTCCGCGGGCCACACCAGGCGACGATGTAGAACGTCGAGCGGCTCGTCGGACGCAATCAGCCACCTCGCGGAGTAACTCCCACCAAGCACCGGGTTCGCGCCTCGAATCGTATACGCGGACTCGACGGTGTCGCCGGAGCGCACATCCTCGAGGATCAGGTTTGCGGTCAGCGTACCGTCGTAGATCTGCTCTTCGAGGCGGGCCTCACGCTGCAGCAGCCGCACCTTGCCCGCAAGCGGGACGGCGATGGACTCGCCGCCGCGGTGGATCGTCACCGCGTGGAGCACGAGCGTCTGGTAGCTCGGGTCGAACTCGACCGAGACGCGCGCGATCTCCGGGACGCCCTGCCCGTTGCGCGCCTGTTTCACGGAGTGGTAGTACATCTCGGGCGCAGCGAGCGCCCGGTTCACCTGCACGTCGATGAGCCGGAACGCGACGTTGCCGCGCGAGGGCCCCGAGGCGTGGGGGGGCTCGGCCGCAACCGGCTTCACCCAGACGGGGACGGGGCCGATGCGATAGGGCGCCGCGTCACCGACGCCGGGAAGCGTCAGTCCGATTGCGAGCAGGAAAGAGGTCGCCCGGGCGCGCATGAGGCTGAGGAGCCTAGCACGCCCGGGCGATGATTGTCTGTGGAGCTGTCGCGGAGTGTTACTTCGCGCTGTCTGCCGCCGCCGCCGCGGTGTTCACCATCTCGCCCTGCGCCGAGACGCCCTTCGCGCCGATCACGGCCTTCGCGGCGGCGTCGGGATTCGCGGCGACCCAGCCGTTGATCGCGGTCTCGAGGTTGGTGGTCTCGTTCTGCGCCGATGCGCCGTGCTTCTTGAGCCACGTCAGCTCCGTGCGCGCCTCGGCCAGCTTGCCCTCTTCAAGGTAGGCCTCGCCCATGTACTCGTGCGCCCCGAAGTGCTCGGGCTTGAGTGCGAGGCACTTCCAGTACGCGTCGAACGCGCCCGGGTGGTCGCCGGTCTTGCGGCGCGTGAAGCCGAGCATGTTCCAGCCGTCGGCGTTGGTCTTATCGAGCGTCGTGACCTCGCCGAACTTGTCGCGCGATTGCGCCAGGCGCTTCATCGCCGAGGCGGTCTTGTCGTAGGCCTTCTTGAGCGCCTTCGCGTCGACGCCCGCGGCCGCGCGCAGCGTTGCGGCATCGGCCAACTCCTGCTTCGCCTTGTCGACCTCGCGGTAGGCCTGCGTGTAGAGCTCGACCGACTTCACCTTGTCGGCGTCCTCCTTGCTCATCTTCGCCTCGGTCGGCGTGTTCCAAGCCGGCGCGCCCGAGGTCGGCGGCGCGGGCATGCCGCCGCCATCGGCGAACGCGGCCGCGGGGAAGAGCGAGACGGTGAGCGCGAGGACGGCGAGCGGGGTGCGGTTGCGGATCATCGGCGAGGCCTCCGTGGCGGGAATGAGGAATGGCTTGGGGGGAGCATAGTCCTCCCCGGGCGTGGAGGGAACCGGGGGGAGCGGGCGGGCGGCCCGGAATGTGTTGG
>JBKJJJ010000184.1:0-2912 GCA_046598045.1 Candidatus Eiseniibacteriota bacterium | reverse complement strand
GGCGCGGCGCACGACGCGCGCGTCGAGCTGGCGTGGGTCGGCTCCGAGGAACTCGAGTCGCAGCCCGCGGAGAAGCTGCTCGCCGGCATGGACGGCGTGCTCGTCCCGGGCGGCTTCTCCGCGGGCTGCGACTCGAGTTCCTCGGAGCCGACCCACGCCAGCTCGACGCGCGCGTCGTGCGCCGCGCCGGCGTGGACGAACGCCTCGACGATCGACTTGTAGGCGTCGTGCAGGTTCGTGTACTTGCCCACGACTGCGATCTTCACCTGCTTGCTCGGCGCCGTGATGCGGTCGACCAGGCTGCGCCACGCATCGAGCGCGGGCTCGCCGGCCGGGACAGAGAGGTGCGCGATCACCCGGTCGTCGAGCCCGTTCTCGTGCAGCACGAGCGGCACGCGGTAGATGGTGTCGACGTCGGGCGCCTCGATCACCGCCTCGGCCGTGAGGTTCGTGAACAGGCCGATCTTCGCCCGGATTTCGGCGCCGAGCGGCTCCTCGCAGCGACACAGCAGGAGGTCGGGCTGGATGCCGATCTCGCGCAGCTCCTTGACCGAGTGCTGCGTCGGCTTGGTCTTGGTCTCGTGCGCGGACTTGATGTAGGGCACGAGCGTGAGGTGGATGAAGCACGTGCGCTCGCGCCCGAGATCGAGCCGCATCTGCCGGATCGCCTCGGGGAACGGCAGCGACTCGATGTCCCCCACCGTGCCGCCGATCTCGACGATCGTGACGTCGGCGCCCGAGGATTCGGCGAGCAGCAGGATGCGCGACTTGATCTCGTCGGTGACGTGCGGGATGACCTGCACGGTGCACCCGAGGTAATCGCCGCGGCGCTCCTTTTCGAGGATGCCCTGGTAGACCTGCCCGGCGGTGACGTTGTTCGAGCGGCCCAGCGTGTTGCCCGTGAAACGCTCGTAGTGCCCGAGGTCGAGGTCGGTCTCGGCACCGTCGTCGGTGACGAACACCTCGCCGTGCTGGAACGGGCTCATCGTGCCGGGATCGATGTTGAGGTAGGGATCGAACTTCTGCATCGAGACCGAGAGCCCGCGCGCCTTGAGCAGCAGGCCGAGCGAGCTGGCGGCGATGCCCTTGCCGAGCGAGGAGACGACGCCACCGGTCACGAAGACGAATCGGGTCATCGCAGAGGCTCCTTCGTGGGGCTCCCGCCCCCGGTGAGCTTTTCCCAGTCGCGTTCGAGCGCGGCGAGATCCGCGGGCGTGTCGACCCCGCGGCTCGCGTGCGGCGTGCGCACGACACGAATCTTAATCCCGTGCCACAGGGCGCGCAACTGCTCGAGCCGTTCCACCCGCTCGAGCGGACTCGAAGGCAGCCCGGCGAACGCGAGCAGCGTCGCGCGCTCGTAGGCATACAGGCCGATGTGTCGCAGGAAAGCGTCTCCCTCCCGCGCGCCCTCGATCGGCGCGCGCGTGAAGTAGAGCGCGTCCCCCGCGCGGTCGAGCACGACCTTCACCGCATCTGGGGAGGCGAACGCCGCAGCGTCCGTCTCCTCGTAGGCGATGGTCGCGATCCTCGCCTCGCCCGCGAGCACCGGCTGGACCGCGGCAAGGATCGCGCGCGGGTCGATCGCCGGCTCGTCGCCCTGCACGTTGACCACCGCGCCGAATTCCTGGAACTCGGGCCGCGCGCACACCTCGGCCACGCGGTCCGTCCCGCTCGCGTGGTCGGCACGCGTGAGCACGGCCTCGCCCCCGGCCGCGCGCACGACCCGGGCGATCGACTCGTCGTCGGTCGCGACCACCGTGCGCGCGAGCGCCGGGCAGGCCGCGGCGCGCCGCCACACGTGAGTGATCATGGGCTCCCCGCGCAGCAGGGCGAGCGGCTTGGCCGGAAAGCGCGTCGCCCCGATGCGGGCCGGAATGACTCCCAGCGCCTTCATCGGGGCGACTCGGACTTCGTGGGACGAGGGTGCGATGCCGAAACGGTGCGCGCGTGGAGGGCGCGGGGCTCAGGCCACCGTGTCGAGCGCAAGCTCCTCGATCATTTCGCGCACGCCGTTGCCGGACGCGTGGAGCGCCGCGAGCTCGTCGGCGGCGAGGCCGAGCTCGATCACCCGTTCGACGCCGGCTGCGCCGACGACGACGGGCACGCCGAGGAACAGGTCCTTCATGCCGTACTCGCCATTGAGCAACACCGAGCACGGGATCACCCGCTTCTCGTCCTTGAGGATCGCCTGCACCATGTCGACCGCGGACATCGCGGGCGCGTAGTAGGCGCTGCCGGTCTTGAGCAGCTTGACGATCTCGGCGCCGCCATCGCGCGTGCGCTGGGACAGGGCGTCGATCTTCTCCTTGGAGAGGAGCTCGGGGATCGGGATGCCGCTCACGGTGGTGTAGCGCGGCAGCGGCACCATCGAGTCGCCGTGGCCGCCGAGCACCATCGCATGGACGTCGGACGCGCACACGCCGAGCTCCATCGCGACGAACGCGCGGAAGCGCGTCGAATCGAGGACGCCCGCCATGCCGAGCACGCGCTGCTTCGGGAACCCGGTCTTGCGCCACGCCACGTAGGCCATGACGTCGAGCGGATTGGTGACCACGATGACATAGGCGTTGGGGGCGTGCTTCTTCACGGCCTCGGCCGCCGGGGATACGATGTCGGCATTGGCCTTGAGCAGGTCCGAGCGCGACATGCCGGGCTTGCGTGGGAAGCCGGCGGTGATCACCACCACCGACGAGCCCTTGACGTCGTCGAGCGAGTTCGAACCGGTCACCCGCGCGCCGGAGTGCCACAGGGGCGCGGCCTGGGTGAGGTCGAGCGCCTTGCCCTGCGGCATGCCCTCGACGATGTCGATCAGGGTGACGTCGGCCAGGCCGCGCTCGGCGATGTAGAGCGCGGTGTTGGCGCCGACGTTGCCGCCGCCGATGACCGAGACCTTGGCGTTCACGCTAGCTGTT
>JBKJJJ010000084.1:0-29116 GCA_046598045.1 Candidatus Eiseniibacteriota bacterium | reverse complement strand
GCTCGGGCCCTCGTCGCGAAGGCGGCTACACGCGTTCGGACAGCCCGCGTTCGAGCAGCGGTCCGCGGACGAGCTCCGGCCCGCGCACCGGCTCCGGCCCTCGTACCGGCTCCGGTCCGCGTACCAGCTCGGGTCCACGTTCGAGCGCCGGCCCTCGTCGCGAAGGCGGCTTCAAGCGCGAGGGGTCGTTCACGCGCGCTGACAGCCCGCGTTCGAGCTCGGGTTCGCGTACGAGCTCCGGCCCGCGTACGAGCTCCGGCCCGCGCACCAGCTCGGGTCCACGTTCGAGCGCCGGCCCACGTCGCGAAGGCGGCTTCAAGCGCGAGGGCGCCTTCACTCGCCCGGGCGCGCCGCGTACAGGTTCCGGTCCGCGTACAGGTTCCGGCCCGCGCACAAGTTCCGGTCCTCGTCGCGAGGGCGGCTTCAAGCGCGAGGGCACCGGCCCACGCACGACCTTCGGCCCGCGCACGAGCACCGGTCCGCGGACCAGCGCCGGCCCGCGCACGAGCACCGGTCCGCGGACCAGCACCGGCCCGCGCACGAGCGCAGGTCCCCGCACCGGCGGCGCACCCAAGTTCGGAGGCAAGGAACGCTATACCGGGCCCAAGGTTCCGCGCGATGCGCGCGGGCCCCGGCGCACGCCGACCGAAGCCACCGGGAAGCGCCACGCGCGCCCGACCCGCTTCGACGCTGCGACCGGACGGCCGATCACGACCGACCCGCGCGCCGCGGGCCGCGTGCGCGAGAAGGCGGTTGGCAGCGCGCCGGCCGCAACCGCGCCGCGCCGCGGAGCGAACGTGCGTGACCTCGCGCTCCAGGTGCTGTTCCAGGTGCAGGTCAAGCGCGCGTTCGCCGAACGCGTGATCGACGATCTCGCCGAGCAGTTCCGGCTCGACCAGCGCGATCGCGGCTTCCTCAACGAGCTGGTCAAGGGCACGCTGCGCCGGCGCGGCACGCTCGACTGGCACCTCAACCGGCTGCTCCACGTCGGGCTCGCGAGCCTGCCGCTGTGGATCCAGAACGGCCTCCGGCTCGGGGCCTACCAGATGATCTATCTCGACCGCATCCCGCCGCGCGCCGCGGTGGACGAGGCGGTCAAGCTCGCGCTCAAGTACGGGCACCCGGGCACCGCGGGGCTGTCGAACAGCGTGCTGCGCCGCCTCGCGGACGAGGTCGGCACGCGCGAACTGCCGTCGCCTGCGGTCTACAAGATCGACGAGACGCCGGACGTCGACGGCATCACCGCGATCACGTCGCACCCGCGCTGGCTGGTCGAGCGCTGGCTCGCGCGCTACGGCGTCGACGAGACGCTCGCGCTGTGCGAGGCGAACAACCGCACGGCCGCGCTCGGCCTGCGCGCGAATCGCCTGCGGCTCGACCAGAAGGAACTCATCAAACGCCTCGAAGCCGCCGGGCTGCACGCAGAGCCGGGCAAGTGGTCGAACGTTTCGGTCGCGATCGAGAGCGACGCCGACTTCGGGAACTTCCCCTCGTACGCGCGCGGCGATTGCACCGTGCAGGACGAGAGCGAGACCATGGTCGGCCTGCTCGTCGGCGCCCGCTCGGGCGAACGCGTGCTCGACCTGTGCGCCGCGCCGGGCGGCAAGTCGACGCACATGGCCGAACAGATGGGCGACGTGGGTGAGATCATCGCGCTCGAGAAGATGCCCCCGCGCGCGCGCTCGATGCAGCGCCAGATCGAGCGCCTCGGCCTCAAGACGATCACGGTCGAGGTGGGCGACGGCACCGAGGTCAACCTGCTCGCGCTCGGCAAGGGCGGGCCGTACGACCGCGCGATCGTGGATGCGCCGTGCTCCAGCCTGGGCGTGCTCGCGCGCCGCGCCGACGCGCGCTGGCGCAAGGAGGCCGAAGGCTTCTCCGAGCTGGCCGGGCTGCAGGGCCGCCTGCTGCGCGCCGCCGCGAGCGCGGTGAAACCGGGCGGCGTCCTGGTCTACAGTGTGTGCTCGTTCGAGCCGGAGGAGACCGACGAGGTCGTCGCCTCCTTCCTCGCCGGAAACCCCGAGTGGAAGAAGGATGACGCGGCCCAGTCCGTGGCGGCGGCATTGGTCGAGGAGGGGGGATCGATGCGCATCCTGCCGAACCGACACGGCACTGATGGTGCGTTCGCCGTGCGCCTCGTGAAAGCGGCCGCCGCGTCGTGAGCGACGAGCCGCCCCCGCGCCGCAGTGCGGGTCGCGCGCTGCTGACCTCCGTCAGCGCGCTCCTCGGCACGGCGATCATCGCCGGGATTGCGTTCGTCACCGGGCTCGTGCTGTTCGACGAGGTGGTGATGCCGCGCTTCGTACGCTCGGGGGGGGACGTCACGGTGCCCGATCTCTCGAACCTCAATCGCGACCAGGCCGAGAAGCTGCTCTCCCGCACCGGGCTGACGCTCTCGGTCTCGTCCGAGCGCTTCGACCCGGCGATCCCGCGCGGCTTCGTGATCGCGCAGGATCCCGAGTCGGGCCGCTTCGTCAAGGCCGGCCGGCGCGTGTCGGTCGCGCTCAGCCTCGGCGAGGAGTACGCCAACATCCCCGAGCTGTTCGGCGAGTCGCTGCGCAGCGCGCGCCTCCTGATCGATCGCGCGGGGCTCCGGGCCGGCGCGCTCGGGCGCGTGGTCACCTCGGAGGTCGGGCCGGGGCTCGTGGTCGCGACCGAGCCGCCGCTTGGCGCCGTCGTCGCGCGCGGCTCGGCGGTGAACCTGCTCCTGTGCATCGCGTCCGAGCCCGAGGCCTACGTCATGCCCGACCTCGTGGGCCGGGACGCGCAGGCCGCGCAGCGAGATCTCGAGGCGCTCGGTTTCCGCGTGCAGGCCACGGGCCCCGGCTCGAACTTCGCGCGCATCGAGACCCAGACGCCGGCTCCGGGCGCGCGCGTGCTGCGCGGGCAGACCATCACGCTCGGCGTCGCCGGGCGGCTCATCCAGTAGGTCTCCCCCGGGGAACGCGCGATGATCGTCTCGCCCTCCATCCTGAGCGCCGACTGGACCCGACTCGCCGATGCCGTGCGCATCGCGGAGTCGGGCGCCGACTGGTTGCACTGCGACGTCATGGACGGCCACTTCGTGCCGAACCTCACGTTCGGCCCGACCATGGTCGCTGCGCTCCACCGCATGACGCGCCTGCCGCTCGACGTCCACCTCATGATCGACGACCCGTTGCGCTCCGTGCCCGCGTTCGTCGAGGCGGGCGCCACGTATGTCACGTTGCACCTCGAGGCGCCCGGGGTCGCGGGGCCCGGCTGGGCCCGGGACACCGCGCCCGCGCTCGACGTCGCGCAACTCCGCCGCGCGCTCGCCGCGGTGCGCGCGAGCGGCGCGAGGGTCGGACTCGCGGCGCGGCCCGACACGACGTTCGAGCAGCTCGAGCCGGTGCTCGGCGAGCTCGACCTCCTGCTCGTGATGACCGTGTACCCGGGCTTCAGCGGACAGGAGTTCCTGCCCGCGCCGCTCGCGACCATTCGCCGCGCTGCCGGGTACCGGCGCGCGCACGGCGCGGGCTTCCTGATCGAGGTCGACGGCGGGATCGTCGTGCACGACACCGGGCCGCGCGTGGCCGAGGCCGGCGTCGACGCGGTCGTCGCGGGCCACGGCATCTATCGCCAGGACGACCCGGTGGCCGCGATCCGCGCGCTCAAGGCGCTCGGCGCGCCGGCGGGGGCGGCATGAGCGAGACCGTCTCCCGTCCTGGTTTGAGGCCGCCCACGCGCCCCGCGTGGCACGGGCCGCCCGATGCGCTGCGCACCGTGTGGACCCAGCCGCGCGCGACCGTGCGCTGGATCCTCGATCACGGCGACCTGCGGCTCTCGATCCTTCTGGTCTGCTCCGCGGCCGCGACCGCCGTCGTCGCGGACGGCGCGCTGCTCGAGCGCACGTCCGACTTCGGGCGCTGGACCTGGCTCGTCGAACTGGCGATCGGCATGTTGATCGGCCTCGGCGCGTGGGCGATCGCGGCGTTCGCGCTGACGCACATCGGCCGTGTGCTCGGCGGCGTCGGCCGGTGGCGCGAATTGCTGGTCGGGATCGCGTGGGGCCAGGCGCCCGCCGCTGCGGGCATGCCGTTCGCGCTGCTCAAACTGTGGTCGCAGACGCTCGATCGCCCCGACTCCGAGCTGCTCTCGGCGCTCTGCCTGTTCCTGTTGTGGGGGTGGTCGCTGTTCATCACCGCGCTCGCGGTCGCGGAAGCGCATCGCTTCTCGTTCGGACGCGCCGTGGTGTGCGCGTTCGCGCTGCTCGGGCTCTACGTCGCGCTCGGCGCCGGGCTGCACGCCCTGTTCGGGCTCGACCTCGGCGTGTGATCCCGCCCGACGAGGCCGCGCTCGCGCGCCTCGAAGCCCGCATCATCCGCTGCCGCAAGTGCCCGCGCCTCGTGGCGTGGCGCGAGGAGACCGCGCGCGTCAAGCGCCGCGCCTACCTCGGTGACACCTACTGGGGCCGCCCCGTGCCGGCGTTCGGTGCGGCGTCCGCCCGGCTGGTCGTGGTCGGCCTCGCCCCGGCGGCGCACGGGGGAAACCGCACCGGCCGCATGTTCACCGGCGACCGCTCGGGCGACTGGCTCTACGCCGCGCTTTACGCCTCCGGGTTCGCGAACCAGGCCGAGTCGCGCGCGCGCGGCGACGGCCTCGCGCTGCGCGACACGTTCGTCACCGCCGGCGCGCGCTGCGCGCCTCCCGACAACAAGCCGACGCGAGAGGAATTCGCGCACTGCCGCCCGTGGCTCGTGGACGAGCTCGCGCTGCTTTCGGACATGCGGTGCGTGGTCGCGTTGGGCGCTCTGGCGTGGGGCGAGTTCCTGCTCGCGTGGCGCGCGCGCGGCGGGGTGGTGCCGACGCCGCGGCCGAGGTTCGGGCACGGGGCGGAGGTCGTGCTGGGCGGCGGGTTCGGGGAGCCTGTGTCTTCCGGGGAGGCGTGTACAAAACGTACGAAGCGTACAAAGCGTACGCACCTCTCCGGAGAATACCCTGCGTCCGGACTGAGGGAAATCACCCTGCTCGGTTCCTACCACCCGAGCCAGCAGAACACGAGCACCGGGCGGCTGACCCGGCCCATGCTCGAGGGCGTGTTCGCCCGCGCCCACGCGCTGCTCGCAGCGGCGCGGCGCGGCGGCACGCGGCCCGGCGGCACGCGGCGCGGCGGCGCCTAGGCCGAACCCCGCGCCGCGGCGACGAACGCGCGCACGCGCTCGACGTCGACCGGGCGGTCGACGCGCCCCTCCTGCTTGATCCAGGTCCCGACGATGATGCCGTGGCAGGCCGCGAGCGTGGCGCGCGCGGTCTCGATCGTCGTGCCCGAGCCGACGAAGACCGGCGCCTCGGGCACCGCGCGGCGCACGACCTCGAGGTCGGCGAGCGACGTGCCCTTGCCTGTGCCCGCGCCCGAGACGATCAGAGCATCGGCGCGGCCGCGGCGGAACGTGTCCTCGGCCATCTGCGGCAGGAGCGCCTCGCGCGTGCCAGCGAGCGGGGTCGCGTGCTTGACCAGCACGTCGGCCCAGATCGCGACCTCCTCGGCGCCGAGGCGGCGGCGCTCGGCGAGCGTCCATGCCGCGCGGCCCTCGATCACGCCCTGGTCGGTGACCATCGCTCCCGCGTGCACGTTGACGCGCACGAACGACAGCCCACACGCCGCGGCGACCGCGAGCGCGGATTCGACGTCGTTGCGCAGCACGTTCGCGCCGAGCGCGAATTTCGTGGCGCGGCGGATCTCGGTGCAAGCCGTCGTCAATGCCGCGACGACCGAGGGCGGCACGCGCTCCTTGTGGAACGGGGCATCGCCGAAGTTCTCGACGATCGCGCCGTCGAGGCCGCCGGCCTGGAGCGCGGCGGCATCGGCGAGCGCGCGGTCGAGCACGGCGCGCATCGCGTCCTGGGCGCGCGGCGGGGCGCCCGCGGTGCCGGGCAGTGGCGCGAGGTGGACGACGCCGATCAAACGGCCTGGATGGGGGCTGGTCATGGCCGGCAGGTTAACACGGCCCGCGCCGCCCGGGCGCGCCCCGAGCGCGCCCCGAGCGCGCCCCGAGCGCGGCACGGGGCGGTTGTCGCCCCCCGGCCCGTGTGCTAGTTTCCCCAAGGTAATTGAAGCCGTCTGGAGCCCGGCTCCGGCGGCTTTCGTTTCCCCGGACCTCCACAAGTCACTCGCGTCGAAAGGCAGTCGGCCTCCCCGTGTTCGATTCCCTCACCCGCCGGCTCGAAGGCATCCTCAAGAACCTTCGCGGCCAGGGCAAACTCACCCCCGAGAACATCAAGGAAGGGCTGCGCGAGATTCGCCGCGCGCTGCTCGAAGCCGATGTCTCGTTGGTGGTGGTGAAGGACTTCCTCGCGAAGGTCGAGGAGCGCGCCACCGGACGGGAGGTGCTCGAGGGTGTCGACCCCTCGGCGATGATCGTCCAGGTCGTGTACGAGGAGCTGACGCAGATCCTCGGCGGCTCGAACGCGCCGCTGATGGTGTCCAACAAGCCGCCGACCGTGATCCTGCTGGTGGGCCTCCAGGGCTCGGGCAAGACCACGTTCGCGGCCAAGCTGGCGCGGCACTTGAAGGACAGGAAGCAGCGCACGCTGCTGGCCTCGGCCGACATCCATCGCCCGGCGGCGCTCGAGCAGTTGCAGGTGCTCGCCAAGGCGAACGACCTCGGCTTCCTGCCGACCGACGCCACGCAGGCGCCCGCGGACATCGCGAAGAACGCGCTCAGGGCGGCGATCGACCGCGGATTCGACTACCTGGTGTTCGACACCGCCGGCCGCGTCACCGTCGACGAGGCCATGATGGCCGAGGCGAAGGCGATCCAGAAGGCGCTCAAGCCGCACCAGGTGTTGCTCGTCGTCGACGGCATGACCGGGCAGGACGCGGTCCAGACCGGCGAGCGGTTCCACAAGGAGCTCGGCGTCGACGGCGTCGTGCTCACCAAGATGGATGGCGACGCGCGCGGTGGCGCGGCGCTCTCCTTGCGCCACGTCACCGGGCGACCGATCCTGTTCCTCTCGACGGGGGAGAAGATCGACGCCCTCGAGCCGTTCCATCCGGAGCGGCTCGCGCAACGCATCCTCGGCATGGGCGACGTGCTCACGCTGGTCGAGAAGGCGCAGAGCAAGATCGATCTCGAGAAGGCGCTCGAACTCGAGAACCGCCTGAAGAAGAGCGACCTCACGCTCGACGACTTCCTGTCGCAGTTGAGGGAGATGAAGAAACTCGGTTCGCTCGGCGACATCCTCGGCCTGCTGCCCGGTGGCCACAAGATCGACTCGAAGATGACCGACGAAGGCGAGAAGGAACTCAAGCGCGTGGAGGCGATCATCCTCTCGATGACGCCGAAGGAGCGCGCGAAGCCCGCCCTGCTCGACGGGTCGCGCAAGCGACGTATCGCGGCGGGCAGCGGGACGCAGGTGCAGAACGTCAACAAGCTGCTGCGCGACTTCGAGCAGGTTCGCACCCTCGCGAAGCGGATGAAGGGGCCGAAGAAGAAGGTGCCCTTCGCTCCGCCCGGCATGCGTGGCATGGGAGGGTTTCGCTTCGGGGGGTGACCCCCAGGGAGGATTCGTTTCATGGCTGTCGTGATTCGTCTGCGCCGCATGGGCGCCAAGAAGGACCCCAAGTTCCGTATCGTGGTCGCCGAGTCGAAGTCGCCGCGGGACGGCCGCTTCGTCGACGAGCTGGGCTCGTACAACGCGCAGCCGAAGGAAGCCGAATTGCGCGTCGACGCCGAGCGCGCGAAGTACTGGCTGTCGGTCGGTGCGACGCCGTCGGACCAGGTGAAGTCGCTGTTCAAGAAGGCGGGCATCGCGATGCCGGTGCGCCAGACCAAGCCCAAGAAGAAGGCCGTGGCCACCGCGAAGGCCGCGAAGGCGAAGGCCAAGAAGGCTCCGCGCAAGGCCGTGCTGCAGAAGAAGGCGCGCCTCGCCGCGAAGGCCACCGCGCCCAAGAAGAAGCCGAGCGCCAAGAAGGCCGCCGCGAAGAAGGCCGCCAAGAAGTAGGACCAGAGGGCGGAAGGGCAACCTCGTTCGGCGTTCCTCGTACGGGGAGCGCCGTTCGTGTCCACGAGCGAACCACGGGGGAGGCGGCGTGAGCAAGAAAGGGGCGCATCTTCGCATCGGCAGCCGCGGCAGCGCGCTCGCGCTCGCCCAGAGCGAACTCGTGAAGGGTCGCCTGATGGCCGCGCATGCCGGGCTCGAGGTCGAGATCATTCGCGTGTCGACGCTGGGCGATCGCGACCTCGATCGTCCGCTGAGCCAGCTCGGCGGCAAGGGCGCGTTCACGAAGGAGCTCGACGAGGCGCTGCTGGCGGGGACGATCGACTGCGCCGTGCATTCGCTCAAGGACGTGCCGACCGAGTTGCCCGAGGGCCTCGTGCTGGGCGCGATCGGGCACCGCGCGACGCCGTTCGACGTGCTGATCACGAACGACGGGTCGATCCTCGACGAGCTCGCCGAGGGCGCGAAGGTCGGCACCTCGAGCTCGAGGCGCAAGGCGCAGCTCCTGCTCTATCGCGACGACCTCGAGATGGTGGACATCCGCGGAAACGTCGATACCCGGCTCAAGAAGCTCGATGCCGGCCAGGTCGACGCGCTCGTGCTCGCGGCCGCCGGGCTCGAGCGCCTCGGCCTGCAGGACAGGGTGAGCGAGATCCTGACCCAGGACGTGATGATCCCGGCGCCGGGCCAGGGCCTGCTCGCGATCGCGATGCGCGAAGGCGACGCCAGGACCCAGCGCGCGATCGACGTGTTCGAGGACCCGAACGCGCGCGCCGCCGGCACGTGCGAGCGCGGCTTCCTCGCGGCGCTCGGCGGCAATTGCCAGTCACCCGCGGGCGCGCTTGCCGAGGTGCTCGGCGGCGAGATCGTGGTCACGGGCATCATCATCAGCCCCGACGGCATCGACGTGTACCGGGGCGACCACCAGGGCAAGAAGTCGCAGGCTGCGGCGATCGGCAAGCGGCTCGCGATCGACCTGCTCGACCAGGGCGGGGACCGCGTGGTTCGCCGCGCGCGCGCGCTGTTCGAGTCGTGAACGAGCCCGCGCCGACGGGGCCGCTGGCCCTTAGGCGCATCGCCGTGACGCGCACCCCGGAGCAGGCGGGTCCGCTCGCCGAGGCGCTCGAGCGCCTGGGCGCTTCCGTGCTCTTCGCGCCGGCGATCGCGCTCGCCGATCCGCCCGACTTCGGCCCGCTCGACGCGGCGCTCGCGCGCCTGGACACGTTCGACTGGATCGTGTTCACGAGCGCGAACACGCTGCCGCGTCTCCGCGCGCGCATGGCGACGCTCGGGCGCGACCCGACGGAGCTGGCGAAGATCCCGGCGCGGCTGGTCGCGATCGGCCCGGCCACGGCGCAGGGCCTCGCGGCGCACGGCCTCGCGGTGGAAGCAGCGCCGGCCGAGTTCCGCGCCGAGGGCGTGGTCGACCTGATGTCCGCCGAGCCGCTGACGGGCCGCCGCGTGTTGATTCCGCGCGCGCTCGAGGCGCGGGACGTGCTCGAGCAGGCGCTCGCCGCGGCGGGCGCGCTGGTCGAGGTCGCGCCGGTGTATCTTGCGCGGCCGTGTCCCGAGGGCGCCGCGCCGGCGCGCGCGGCGCTGCTTGCCGGGGAACTCGACGCGGTCACGTTCACCAGCGGGGGGGTGGCGCGCGCGTTCATCGAGGCGATCGGCGACGCGCGGGCGCGACTCGCCGACGTGACGCGGGCTTCGATCGGCCCGGTGACGAGCGAAGTCCTGCGCGAGCTTGGATTCGCGCCGCAGGTCGAGGCGCGCGCGGCGACGTTGGCGGCGCTGGTGGCCGTGCTGGTCGAACACTTTGCCGGGCCGCTCGCGGTCCCAACGGAGGGAGACGAGCCATGATGTACCCCGAACTGCGCATGCGCCGCCTGCGCAAGACCGGCGCGCTCCGCAGGATGAGCAAGGAGACGCGCCTGACGCCGGACGCGTTCATCGCGCCGACGTTCGTCGTGCCCGGCAAGACCATCCGCCAGCCGATCCCGGTCATGCCCGGGGTTCACCACCTTTCGCCGGACCAGGTGGTCGAGGACGCGAAGAAGCTGCGCGACCTCGGCGTGCCCGCGATGCTCTTGTTCGGCCTGCCCGAGACCAAGGACGCGACCGGTTCCTCGGCGTGGGCGGAGGACGGCCCGGTGCCGACCGCGCTGCACGCGCTCAAGCAGGCGGACCTCGGGCTCGCGCTGTTCGCCGACGTCTGCCTGTGCGAGTACACCGACCACGGCCACTGCGGCGTGATCGCGCACGGCGACGTGGACAACGACGCGACACTCCCGTTGCTGGCGAAGGCGGCGGTCGCCTACGCCAGGGCCGGCGCCGACGTGATCGCCCCTTCGGACATGATGGACGGCCGGATCGGCGCGCTGCGCGAGGCGCTCGACGAGGGCGGCCATGCCGACGTCGCGCTGCTGTCCTATGCGGCCAAGTTCGCGTCGGGCTTCTACGGCCCGTTCCGCGAGGCCGCGGGCTCGGCGCCGCAGTTCGGCGACCGGCGCACCTACCAGATGGACCCGGCGAACGCGCGCGAGGCGATGCGCGAGATCGAGCAGGACCTGAACGAGGGCGCCGATGCGTTCATCGTCAAGCCCGCGCTTGCGTTCCTCGACGTCATCCACGCGGCGCGCGAGCGCTTCGACACGCCGATCGCCGCCTACAACGTGAGCGGCGAGTACAGCATGGTCAAGGCCGCCGCCGCGCAGGGGTGGATCGACGAGCAGCGCGTCGTGCTCGAGATCCTGACCGGCATCCGACGGGCGGGCGCGGACTGGATCCTGACCTACCACGCCGCCGACGCCGCGCGCTGGCTCGCCGAGGGCAAGACCGCGTGAGCCGCTCGCAGGAGCTCTGGCGCGAGGCGCAGGAACTGCTGCCGGGCGGCGTGAACTCGCCCGTGCGCGCGTTCAAGGCGGTGGGCGGCACGCCCGTGTTCTTCGAGCGCGGCGAGGGCCCGTACCTGTTCGACGTCGACGGGCGGCGCTTCATCGATCTCGTCGGCTCGTGGGGACCGTTGATCCTCGGCCACGCGCACCCGAACGTCGTCCAGGCGGTGACGCGCGCGTTCGAGAACGGTTCCTCGTTCGGCGCGCCCAGCCCGTCCGAGCTCGAGCTCGCCCGCCTCGTGGTCGCGATGGTGCCATCGATCGAGCAGGTGCGCTTCGTCAACTCGGGCACCGAGGCCGTGATGAGCGCGATTCGCCTCGCGCGTGCGGCGACGGGGCGCGACGTGATCGTCAAGTTCGAGGGCTGCTACCACGGCCACGCCGACTCGCTGCTGGTCGCCGCCGGCTCGGGGGCGCTCACGCTCGGGATCCCCGACAGCCCGGGCGTCCCGGCCGCGCTCGCCGCTCTGACCGCGGTGCTGCCTTACAACGACGGCCCCGCGGTCGAGCGCTTCTTCGCCGAACGCGGCAAGGAGGTCGCGTGCGTTCTTTCCGAGCCTATCGCCGCGAACATGGGAGTCGTGCCGCCGCGGCTCGGCTTCCTCGAGACGCTGCGGCGCGTGTGCGACCAGAGCGGAGCGCTCCTGGTCTTCGACGAGGTGATGACCGGCTTCCGCGTCGCACCGGGCGGCGCGCAGGAGCTCTACGGCGTAAGGCCCGACCTCACCACGCTGTCGAAGATCCTCGGCGGCGGGTTCCCCTCGGGCGCGTACGGCGGGCGCAGGGACCTGATGTCGCGCATCGCGCCGAGCGGGCCCGTCTACCAGGCGGGCACGCTGTCCGGCAACCCGGTCGCGATGGCCGCGGGCACCGCGACGCTGTCGACGCTCGCCAGGCTCAAGCCGTGGGCTGCACTCGATGCGGCCGGCGCGCGGCTCGAGCAGGGCCTCGCGGACGCGTTCAGAGCCGCCGGCGTGCCCGCGTGCGTGACGCGCGTCGGCTCGATGGGCACCGCGTTCTTCCTCGAGGGGGAGGCGGGCGACTTCGCCGCGGTCAAGCGCGCCGACACCGCGCGCTTCGGCCGCTTCCACGGGCACATGCTCGAGCGCGGCGTGTACCTGCCGCCGAGCCAGTTCGAGGCCTGGTTCCTGTCCACGGCGCACGACGATGCCGTGATCGACCACGTGATTTCCGCCGCGCGCGAATCCGCGCACGAGCTCGCCTAGCTTCCAGTTCCGGGAGAACCGCTCCATGCACGATCCGAAAGTCCTGCGCGAACACGGCGACGCGATCCGCGTGGGCGTCCTCAAGAAGGCCGGCACGCTGCCCCCGCAGCTCGAGCGCTTCTACGAGCTCGATCGGGAGCGCCTCGCGCTGCTCCTGGAGGCCGACGCGCTCAAGCAGCAGCGCAACACCGCGAGCGAGGAGATCGCGCGCCTCAAGAAGGAGGGCGCGGACGCGGCCGATCGCATCGCCGCCATGAAGTCGGTCTCCGACCGGATCAAGGAGCTCGACACCCGCCTGCGCGCCGTCGAGGAGGAACTCGATGAGGCCGTGCTGTGGATCCCGAACGTGCCGCACGAGTCCGTCCCCGAGGGCCGCGACTCGTCGGCGAACATCGAGGTCGCGAAATGGGGCACGCCGCCGACGTTCGACTTCACGCCGAAGCCGCACTGGGAGCTCGCGGCCGCGCTCGGCATCGTCGACTTCGAGCGCGGGCCGAAGCTCGCGGGCTCGGGCTTCCCGCTGTTCGTGGGCGACGGCGCGAAGCTCGTGCGCGCCTTGATCGACTTCATGATCGACCTGCACGTCGAGCAGCACGGCTACCTCGAGGTGCACCCGGCGATCGCGATCAACTCGCGCTCGCTCAAGGGCACCGGCCAGCTGCCGAAGATGGCCGACGACATGTACAAGATCGAGGGCGAGGACCTGTGGCTCAACCCCACGGCCGAGGTCCCGGTGACCAACATCTACGCCGACGAGATCCTCGATCCCGGCGTCGTGCCACGCTATCTCACCGCCTACTGCCCGTCGTTCCGCAAGGAGTCGGGCGCGTACGGCAAGGACACGCGCGGCATCCAGCGCCTGCACCAGTTCGACAAGGTCGAGCTCGTCAAGTTCGTCCCGCCCGAGACCAGCTACGCCGAGCACGAGAAGTTGCGCGGCGATGTCGAGGACGTGCTCAAGGCGCTCGAGCTGCCCTATCGCGTGCTGCTCCTGTGCGCGGGCGACATGTCGTTCGCCGCCGCGAAGTGCTACGACTTCGAGACCTGGGCGCCGGGGCAGGGCGCGTGGCTCGAGGTCAGCTCGTGCTCGAACTTCGAGGCGTTCCAGGCGCGGCGCGCGGGCATCCGCTTTCGCCGCGAGGCGGGCGCGAAGCCGGAGTTCGTGCACACGCTCAACGCGTCGGGCCTCGCGCTGCCGCGCATCGTGATCACGATCCTCGAGCAGAACCAGGACAAGGACGGCCGCGTGCGCATCCCGAAGGCCCTCGTCCCGCGCATGGGCGGCAAGGAGTGGATCGCGCCTGCCTCCTGACCCGGCCACCCTGCGCGCGCTGCTGGCGCGCGATCCCGCGTGGGGCGCGTATCTGCTCGCCGACCTCGAGCCGCCGCACGACGCGCATGCGACCTGGTTCGTCGACGAGGCAAAGGCGGCGGTCGTGTTGCTCTACCGCGAGTTCCCGCTGCCGGTCCTGACCGCGTTCGGCCCGGCCGACGCGTGCGCGCCGTTGTGGGCCGAGGCGCTCGCCGCCGCTCCCGCCGGATCGCGACTCTTCGCCGTGTGTCTCCCCGAACATCGCGCGTTCGTCGATCGCCTCTCCCCGTTCACGCACGCGAGCGCGATGTTCCGCATGCGCCTCCCCGCGGACGTGCCGCTGCACGGGCCCGGCGGCGTCGCGCGCCGCCGGCTCGGCCCCGCGGACCTGGCTGCGGCCCACGCGCTGTTTGCGCGCGGCGCCCTCCCCGAGGAGGAGCCCGAGTTCTTCACCGAAGCGATGCTCCAACAGGGCCTCTACCACGGCATATGGGACGGGGACCGCCTGATCGCGATGGCCGGCACCCACGTTCTCGCTCCCGGTGCGAGCGCGGCCGCGATCGGCAACGTGTTCACCGACCGCGCATGCCGTGGGCGCGGCCTCGCGCACGTCACCACCGCCGCGGTGGCGCGCGACCTCCGCGCCGCGGGCATCGCGACCATCGTGCTCAACGTGCGCCAGGACAACCTGCCGGCGGTCCGCGTCTACGAGGGGCTCGGGTTCGTGGTGCACGGGGACTTCTTCGAGGGATGGGCCCTGCCCAAGATTGCAACCTGACAGGACGGAGGACTCGGCGTAAGCTGGTCCGGCGCCGGGCGGATGCGCTGGGACGAGCCGACTCGCCCCGCCTCTCTGGGACACGCTCCGGGCCGCGTCCCCAATCGAGTGCCCGATGACGCTGACCCGACGACCACCTCCGCGGCAAACTCTTCTCCAGTTCTTCTGCCTGTTTGCGCTCACCTCGTGGGCGCTCCCGGGCAACTCAATCGGCGTGCCGTTGCTCCAAGCCGACTACCTGGGATTTCCAGTTCACCCGAAGCCACGCTGCCTGACAGTCGGCGATTTGTCAGGCGATGGGATGGATGACCTCGTCGCGATCGACAGCGACGGCCTGGCGGTCCTGATTGCCCATGGGGATGGCACACTGGAAGCGCAGCGCCGAGTCGATTCCGGTTCCGTGATTGCGGTCGCAGTTGCGGACCTGAACGGAGATCGCATCAAGGATCTCGCGGCCCTTCGGACGGACGACGCGTTCTTGCACATCTTCCCTGGAAGAGGAGATGGGAACTTCGGCGCGCCCTTCAGCGTTCCGTTCGTGATCAACGGGGGCGACCTGTTGGCCCGCGACCTGAACGGGGATGGCCAGCCGGACCTTGCGGCGACCGATCCGACTGGATCCACAGTCTGGGTCTGGATCAGCGGCAGGGGAGGCAATCTTGGCGCGCCAAGGGTCTACCCGATTCCGACCCAGCCCGATCACCTGCTCGCCGGGGACGTCGACGGGGATGGTCGTCCTGAACTATTGGTGCTTCACCGATATCAGGCGGGGTTCACCTCACTCGCGAATGATGGGCTCGGCAATTTCGCATCGCCGACGCTTCACGTCGCACCGAGCGGTTCGAGCCTTGCTGCGACCGGGGACGTCAACGGTGACGGGCGAGCTGACCTGATCATCCCCGAGGGCTACGCCTACGACCGACCCTACGCGCTCAACACGTGGTACGGACGCCCCGACGGCTCCTTTGACCCCCCCGTACGAGTGGAAACCGGAGCATTGGCGGAGGGCTTGGCCGTCGGCGACCTGGACGCGGATGGCGCCGAAGATGTGATCGTGATCCGGTCGCGCGCCTTCCTGGTTCACAAGGGATCCCCCTCCGGACTTGGCCCGGCCGGCCCACCGCGCTTCGTCAGTCCCGCGGGAGCGCCCGCAGCCCTCGGGAACTTCGATGGGGATCGACGGCTCGACCTGTGTGTGCCGGAGTGGAGTGCGACCGGAGGCATTCCGGAGTGCCCGCTGTATTCGGGTTCAACGCTCTTCGTGTTTAAGGGGCTCGGCGATGGCGGGTTTGCTCGGCTCGCCGGGTTGGTCGCGATCGCGAGGGCGGAGAACGTGGAGACTACGGACTTCGACCAGGACGGCAGGCCGGACCTCGTTGTCACCACGCAATTGCCCTCGGCGATCACCGTGCTGCACGGCATCGACGGGGGTGGGTTCGAACTGCTCGATCCGATTCCGGTCGCGGGCGAGATTACCTCGCTGAAAGTCGTGGACATCGATCAGGACGGTCGGGCCGAACTTGTCGCCACCGTGAGTCCGGATGGCTTCTCGTTCGGGGAACTCGACATCTTCGACCTGGATGCTCAGGGCGCTCTGCGTCTCCGGGCGCATCCGGCGGTGGGAGCATTCCCCTTCGACTTTACCTCCGCCGACTTCGATGGAGACGGGAAACTGGATTTTGCAGTCGCCAATCTCAATGGCACCTCGGTCACCGTCTTGCTCGCCGGACCTGACGGCCCCCTGTCGGTCCGAAAGGATGTGCCCTCCATGTACCGGCCATCGAGCGTTGCGGCATGGGACTTCGATCGCGACGGCCGGAGTGACCTGCTTGTCGGAACCGGGGGACCCCACGACGGCTATCCGGCCCTGTTCCTGCTCCGGGGCGCAGGAGACGGATCCTTCGACGTGGAGCGGCCCCTGCTGACGCGGTTTCCGGTTCACGCTCTGGCCATCGGCGAGGTCCGTGGACACGGGGACATCACCGTGGTTGCAGCCGAATCGCGGTTCGGCTGCCCGGACGAACGCTATGGAGTGTCGGTCTATCACGCGGATTCCGGTTTCCTGATTCCTTCCCAGGGTCCCCTGTTCATGGGCGGGACTCCCGGGGGAGTGCGTCTCGCCGATCTCACCGGGGATGGCCGACTCGATCTCGTCACTGCCGGCGATCGTGGACGGGTCGACGTTCGGCCCGCGATGCCCGATGGTTCGTTCGGGGAACGTGAGGAATTCGGCGTCCCGGGTCGGGCCTGGGGGCTTGCCCTCGCCGACTTCGATCGCGATGGCCGCTCCGACGTCGTCGTCAGCACCGAGGCTGGCGTCTACAGCCTCCGGAACCTCGGCGGCGCCACGGTCGATTCCTCCGAAGTCGCCGCTCGCATCGGCGACGGCCTCCCGGACGCGATCCTCGCGCGCGGCAAGACCGGCGCCCTCACGCTGACGATGGCAGGGGACTCCCGGCTCGACGTGAGCCAGGTCGACCTGCCCTCCGTCCGGCTCGCGGGCGCACGGGCGCTGAGCGGACGGGAGCACGTGCAGGACACGGTCTCGCGTGTTCGCGTGCCGCTCGAAGCGTGCCGCCTCGTCGAAGATCAACCGGACGGCAGGCCGGACCTCGAGCTCGAGTTCAGCGCGGGGGATGTACTCGCCGGCTGGCTGGCGAGCCGCGAGTTCTTGCGCCGCGACCCGCCGGAGGCCGAGGCCGCGTTGTTGCCGTTCGAGGGCCGCCTCCGGGACGGCAGCCGGATTTCGGGACACGCGTGCGCGCTCATCGTCGGCCGCCCGGAGGTTCGCGATGCCCGGGCGATCGCCACGCTCTCCGCTTTCGGCCCGTGGCCGGGACGGGACTATGGCGTCGGTGTCGTGCTCGACCTGCCGGCGCCGGCAGCGAGTGCCGACGTGACGATCTACGACGTCGCCGGGCGACGCGTCGCCGAGCTCCATCGCGGCGGCCTCGATGCCGGGTTCCATCGCCTGACCTGGAGCGGCGGCCCGGGGTCGATTGCGGCACCCACCTCCGGGATCTACTTCGCGCGCGCGATGGTGGACGGCGAGCGTCTGAGGGCGCGCGTGCTCGTCCTGCGCTGAAGCGGGCCAACGGGCGAATGCGCGCCCGGTGGCAACCCACCCCCGGGCCTGCTAGGTTCGTGGGTGGTACCACGGCCCCGGAGGCGACCCGCGCTTGTCCCAACTTCCGCCTGCTGAAGAGCGCAAAGAGGCTCGGCCCCGCCCGGGCCCGAGCGTGCCCCGTCCGCGTCGTTCCGGCCCGTTCGGCCTGGGCCGGCCGGCGCTGCCGCGGCTGTTCCAGGGTTACCTGTTCCTCGGGGTCGCCGGCATCGTGCTCGCGGTGTTCGTGTTCACGAACATCCTGGTCGCGCGACTCGCGACCCAGGTCCAGTCCACCTCGGAGGTCTTCGCGCGCTTCTGCGCCACCGCGTCCTATCCCGCGACCACCGACACCACGCTGTCGGCGATCGTGGGCGAGGTCATCAACGGCCTCGCCTTCCCGATCGTGCTCACCGACGCGCAAGGCGTGCCGCGCGCGTGGAAGGGCATCGCGGTCAAGTCCTCGGACGTGCCGCAGGAAGCGCTCGAGGCGCTCGCGAGCAAGCGCCCGGTCTCTGCCGGGCTCCTCCACAAGGTCGAGGTCGTGCGCCAGGCGGTCGAGCGCATGGACCGCCGTCACGCCCCGATTTCGATGGTGCCACCGGGCGGCGGCGAATCGCTCGGCCTCGTGCACTGGGGCGATCCGCCAGGGCTCGAGCAGCTGCGCTTCCTGCCCTATATCGAGCTCATCGTCATGCTGCTGTTCGTCGGGCTCGCGGCCTGGGGGGCGCGCTCGATCAAGCTCTCGGAGCAGCGCAACATCTGGGTCGGCCTCGCGCGCGAGACCGCGCACCAGCTGGGGACGCCAATTTCCTCCCTGATGGGCTGGATCGAGCTCATGAACGACCGGATCGCGGGGCAGCCGGGGCCCACGATCACGCTGCCCCGGGGCGACCTCGAGCAGATGATGGGAGAGATGGAGAACGACGCGGCCCGCCTGAACAAGGTGGCGGCCCGTTTCAGCCACATCGGGTCGATCCCGAACCTGGCGCTGATGGACGTCTCCCCGGTCGTGGTCGAGGCGGTACAATACCTGAAGCGCCGCCTGCCCGGCCGCGGCCGGAGAATCGAGATCCGTGAGGTGTATGGCGAGGTGCCGCCCATCAACGCCAGCCGGGAACTGCTGGAGTGGGTGGTCGAGAACCTGCTGGTCAATGCCACCAATGCCATCATTTCGGACAACCGGCCGGACGGCCGGATCGAGGTCCGGCTCGAGCGCCGCGCCGAGAACGAGACGGTCGAGCTTTCGGTGACCGACAACGGCCGGGGGATGTCCCCGGAGGAGCAGGCGCGGGCGTTCGACGCGGGCTACACCACGAAGCCCCGCGGCTGGGGGCTCGGCCTCGCGCTCGCCAAGCGCATCGTCGAGGAATATCACGGAGGGCGCATTTTCATTCGGCATTCCGCACCGGGGGAGGGCAGCAGCTTTGTCATCGCGTTTCCGACGTAACCTGTCCGCTCCCGCCGCGGTCTTCGCCAGCGCCATCTCCCTTGCACTCGTCCTCATCCTGCCGGGCGGGGGCGCGTCCGCCGGGCGTCGCACGAATGCCGCCCAGGGCCACAAGGGGCTCCAACCGTCCGGCCTGCCCGGGGCCGCCGACGACTCGTCGCGCAACGCGCACGAGATGCTCACGTTCCTGCGCGGCGTCTACGGCGGCGTGGACAACTGGGACAACCTCGACGGCCTGCGCTATTTCATCACCTACCGCGTGGTCGGTCCCGACAGCACGAAGGTCAACGAGTGGACCGAGGCCCACATGGTGTGGACCAAGGGCCGGCCGCGCGTGCGCATCGACAATTCGGACGACAGCACGGTCGTGGTGGTCACCGGCGACACGACGTTCGTGCGCCGCGGCGGCGTATGGACGACCGACCCGGCGGTGGTGTCTTCGGCGCGCGCGCTCGCCCTGCAGAACGAGTGGCTCCTGCGCATGCCGTGGAACCTGCTCGACTTCAGTCTCAAGCGCCGGGTCGACCCGCCGTACGTCAAGAACGGCCCGCTCTCGGTGCGGATCGAGTACGGGCCCGGGCAGGACCTGCCCGCCGGCACGCGCGTGTGGGTGCGCTTCGACCCGCCGTCGTACGCGATGCGCACCGTGCGCTGGTACGATCCGGCGGCGCGCGGGTGGTACCTGCTCGAACTCGCGGCCGATCACCAGCGCTACGGCTGGACGTGGGCGCAGCGGCGCACCCTGCGCGCGAGCGACGCCGAGGGCCGGCCCGGCCCGGTCATCCTCGATGCCACGGTCGAGGACATGCAGCTCGACAACGCGATGCCGATCACCGTGCTCTCGCCGCCCGGCGGGATCGCTGTGCGCGTCGCCGCGCCCGATTCGGTTCACGCCCGTTGACCCTGGAGGCCTGATGCCCGGCGTCGAAGAAGGCAAGAAGCGCATCCTCTGGGCGGACGACGAGATCGACCTGCTCAAGCCCCACATCCTCTACCTCGAGGGCAAGGGCTACGCGGTCACGCCCGCGACCAACGGCGAGGATGCGCTCTCGATGGTCACCGCGACGCCGTACGACGTCGTGCTGCTCGACGAGATGATGCCGGGCATGGGTGGCCTCGCGACGCTGGCCGCGATCAAGGACCGCTTCCCGACCCTGCCCGTGATCCTGATCACCAAGAGCGAGCAGGAAGAGCTCATGGACGAGGCGCTCGGCCGGCGCATCACCGACTACCTGATCAAGCCCGTCAACCCGAGCCAGATCTGGCTCGCGGTCAAGAAGGTGTTCGAGTCCTCCACGCTGCAGCAGGATCGCTCGGCGCGCGACTACGTCGGGCACGTGCGCTGGCTCGCCGACCTCGACACCAAGCGCCTGGGCTGGCGCGAGTGGCTCGACGTCAACCGCCGGCTCTCGCAGTGGGACCTCGAGCTCGAGTCGATCGCCGATCCCGGATTGAAGCAGGCGCACATGGACAGCCGCCGCGAGCTCAACCTCGAGTTCAGCCGCTTCGTCGAGGAGCGATACCCGTCGTGGGTGAAGAAGGGCGCGGGCGACCGTCCGCGGTTGTCGCCCGACGTGGTCGAGCACGCAGTCGTGCCGCACCTCAAGGCGGGCAGGAAGGTGACGCTGATCGTGCTCGATTGCCTGCGGCTCGACCAGTGGTACGCGCTGCAGGCGATGCTCGAGCCGTTCTTCGACGTGTCGAACGACTCGTACTACAGCATCCTGCCGACCGCGACGCCATACTCGCGCAACGCGATCTTCTCGGGCATGTACCCCGACGAGCTGTTCGCGAAGCACCCCGAGTACTGGACCGAGGACAGCAAGGACGAGCGCAGCAAGAACCGTTTCGAGCGCCAGCTGCTCGAGCTGCAGCTCGCGCGGCTCGATGCCACGCCGGCCAAGCCGATCAAGTACGTGAAGATCTACACCGCCGAGGAGAGCCTGAACGTGCGCCGGCAGATCAGCACCTACTCGGGGCTCGGGCTGGTCGCGCTGGTGTTCAACTTCCTCGATATCATGGCGCACGGCCGCTCCGAGTCCGAGTTGCTGCAGGAACTCGCGCCCGACGAGACCGCGTTCCGCGCGGTGGTGCGCGCGTGGTTCGCGCACTCGCCGCTGTTCGACATCTTCCGCGCGCTGGCCCAGCAGGACGGCGTGGTGGTCGTGACCACCGACCACGGCGCCGTGCTCGGCAAGCGCGCGGCGCTGGTCTATGGCAATCGCGAGACCTCGACCAACCTGCGCTACAAGTACGGCACGAACCTGGTGAGCGACGCGCGCATGTCGATCAACGTCAAGAACCCGGTCGATTACCGCCTGCCGCCCGGGCTCAACAAGAATTACCTGCTCGCGCGCGAGGACTACTATTTCGTGTACCCGACGAAATTCCACGAGTACGAGAGCAAGTACCGGGACACGTTCCAGCACGGCGGCGTCTCGCTCGAGGAGATGATCGTCCCGCTCGCCACGCTCACGCCGCGCGACCGCGCCTGAGGCTTCGCTTGTTCGACCGCACGACCGACAGCGAGGCCGCGACGCGCGCGCTCGGCGAGGCGCTCGGCAAAGCGCTCGCGGCCGGCGACGTCGTCCTGCTCGAGGGCGGGCTCGGCGCGGGCAAGACCGTGTTCGTGCAGGGGCTCGCGCGCGGGCTCGGGCTCCGGGGCGCGGTCAAGTCGCCGACCTTTACGCTGGTGCACGAACATCACGCCAGAGCCTGGCGCGGCGCGCGCGCGGATCTCGCGCACCTCGACCTCTACCGGCTCGCCGAGGGCAGCTCGCTCCTCGACCTGGGGCTCGACGAGTTCCTCGAGCACGGGGTGGTCGCGGCGGAGTGGGGCGCGCGCCTCGCGGCCGACTATCCGGACCACGTGCTGGTCACGATCGAGGACGTGCCCGCTGCCGTGCCCGCGCCGGGCGGTCCGGCCGAGCCGCGCCGCGTGCGCATCGCGGGCCACGGCGCACGCTGGGCCGGTCGCGAACCCGCGCTCGCCACCGCGCTCGAGGGCGCATGAGCGCGCCGGCCGCCGCCCCATTCCGGGGCCTCGCGATCGAGTGCTCGGGTGACCGCATCGTGACCTGCGTGTTCGACGCGCAGGGTGCGCCGGCCGCCGAGAAGGCGCGCGACTCCGCGCATGCGCACGCGAAGAACCTGCTCGCGCTCGCGCTCGAGACGCTCGCCGCGGCCGGCTTGAGCGCGAAGGACCTCGCGGGCGTGGCGATCGACGTCGGCCCGGGATCGTTCACCGCGCTGCGGGTCGGCCTCGCGACCGCGCGTGGGCTCGCCCAGCCGTTCGACACGAGGGTCGTGGGCGTGACCTCGTTTGCCGCGCTGGTCGAGGGGCTGGACGCGCCGGACCGGCTCGTGGTGCCGCTCGTGATCGCCGGGCGCGACCTGTCCTACGCCGGGTTCTATCGCGGCGACGCGACCGGGCGGCTGATGATCCTGCGCGGCCCGGCGGTCGGCGACGTGGCGAGGACCGGCGACGCGGTGCTCGCCGCGCTCGCGCTCTGCCCGCGCAACGTTCTGCCCCTGTTCCTCGGGCCCGGCGCGGCGCGCGACCGCGCGGCGCTCGAGGCGCGCTTCCCGGGATCGACGCATGCGCCCGGCGGGGCGGACGGCGGGGAGGTACTGGGCGCGGACGGGCCGCTCGCCTCTGCGCTCGCGCGCGCCGGGGCGCGGCTGCTCGGACAGGGCGGCGCGCCGCAGACCGCGCGGCCGCTCTACGTGCGCGCGCCGCAGGCGGTCGAGCGCGCGCCGGCCCGGCGGCCGTTCGCCGACGAGCTCGCGTTCGGCCCCCTCACCGAGGCCGACCTCGACGAGGCGCTGGTGATCGAGAACCTCCTGTTCACCGACCCGTGGCCGCGGCAGTTCTTTCTCGAGGAAATTCGCGTGCCCCAGTCGGTGGCGTGCGCCGCGCGGCACCGTGGTAAGCTGGCCGGGTACCTGCTCGCGTGGCGACTCGACGCGGAGATGCACCTCGGGAACCTCGCGGTCGCGCCCGAGTACCAGCGGCGGGGCGCCGGCCAGGCGCTGCTCGAGTGGTTGCTCGTGCGCGCGCAGGAAGCCGGCGCGGAGCGCATCACGCTCGAGGTGCGGGCCTCGAATTTCGCGGCCCAGGAACTCTACCGCCGCTTCGGCTTCGACGCCGTCGCGCTGCGGCGCGGTTACTACCAGGATTCGGGCGAGGACGCGCTCGTCATGTTGAAAGACCTCCGGAGTGAGTGAGGGACCATGTCCTGGCTCAAGAAGAAGCAGACCGGCATCACCACGCAGGACAAGAAAGAGGTCCCCGAGGGCCTGTTCATCAAGTGCGAGGGCTGCGGGGAGATCCTCTACCAGCCCGAGCTCGAGGCCGCGCTGTGGACCTGCCCGAAGTGCGGGCACCACTTCCGCATCGCCTCGCGCGCCTACGTCGCCCTCTTGAGCGACGTCGGCTCGTTCCAGGAGCTGTTCACCGACCTGCTCGCGCAGGACCCGCTGCAGTTCCGCGATGCCCGCATGAAGTACCCCGAGCGCTACAATCTCGCGCGCGAGGCCACCGGGCTCAACGACGCCGTGCGCACGGGCCGCGCGACCATCGGCACGGTGCCGGTCGCGCTCGCCGTCATGGACTTCTTCTTCATGGCCGGCTCGATGGGCTCGGTCGTCGGGGAAAAGATTGCGCGCACGATCGAGCTCGCGATCGCGGAGCGCCGCGCCGTGGTGATCGTCACCGCGTCGGGCGGTGCGCGCATGCAGGAGGGCATCCTCTCGCTCATGCAGATGGCGAAGACCTCCGCGCTGCTCGCCTCGCTCAAGGAGGAGCGCCTGCCGTTCCTCTCGATCCTGACCGATCCTTCGACCGCGGGCGTGATGGCCTCCTACGCCTCGCTCGGCGACGTGATCCTGGCCGAGCCCGGCGCGCTGATCGGTTTCGCCGGCCCGCGCGTGATCCAGGACACGATCGGCGAGGAGCTGCCGCCCGGCTTCCAGCGTTCGGACTTCGTGCTCGAGCACGGGATGGTCGACTCCGTCATCCACCGCAAGGAAATGCACGATACGGTCGGCCGGCTGCTGGGCATGTTCTGGCAGTCGACCGACGGCTTCCGGCCCGCCCCGGCCGATGCCGTCTACCGGCCCTGATCCAAGCCCGCGCGACATGCCCGTGACTGCGCTCCCCGATCGCGACCGTGAGGCGATCGAGCGACTGTACGGGCTCGAGCGCGGCAACAAGGGGCCGTTCGGCCTCGCGGGCACGCGCGCGCTGCTCGACGACCTCGGTCGCCCCGAGGGCCAATTCCCGTCCATCCACGTCGCGGGCACGAACGGCAAGGGCTCGACCTCCGCGCTGATCGAGCGCCTGTTGCGCGAGGGCGGCATGCGCACCGGTTTGTTCACATCGCCCCACCTCGTCGACTACCGCGAACGCATCCGCATCGATGGCCGCGCCGTCCCGCCCGGCACGGTCGCTCGCCTGCTCGAGCGGGTGGGTGAGGCGCCGTCGGCCGGGGGCCGCACCTTCTTCGAGGTCACGTTCGCGCTCGGCGCGCTCGCGTTCGCCGAGCGCGCGGTCGAGCTCGCCGTGCTCGAGACCGGCCTCGGCGGTCGCCTCGATTCGACGAACGTGGTCCTTCCCGCGCTCACGGTGATCACGCCGATCGGGCTCGACCACACCGAGCTGCTGGGCGACACGCTCGAGGCGATCGCAAGGGAGAAGGCCGGCATCCTCAAGCCCGGTGTCGCCGCGGTGGTCGCGCCCCAGGATCCGCGCGCGCTCGCCGTGATCGAGCACCAGGCGCGCGTGGTCGGCGCCCGGGTCGTGCCCGCGTGGGAGGTCGTGCCGCGCCACGTCGTTCACGCGCTGGATGGGCGCGGCAGCGACGTCGCGTTCGAGGTCAAGGGCGTGGGCGAGGTGCGCGCGCGCCTGCCGCTGCTCGGTCGCCACCAGGTGGCGAACGCGGCGGTCGCGCTCGCCGCCGTGCGCACGTACGCGCCCACGCTTTCCGCCCATGACCTGGCCCGCGGGCTGGCGCACGCGCGCTGGCCCGGGAGATTCGAGGCCGCGCCCCCCGAGCCGCGCCTGTTCTGGGACGGCGCGCACAACCCGCAGGGCGCGGCGATGCTGCGCGCCGCCTGGCGCGAGGTGCTCGGCGATGCCCCGGGCGCGCTGGTGCTCGGCCTCTCCGAGGACAAGGATGCGGACGCGATGCTCGCGGCCCTGCAAGGTCCGTGGCGCCGCGTGTTCGCGGTGGCCGCGCGCTCGCCGCGCGCGCGCCCGGCCGACGACGTGGCGCACCGCGCCCTGGCCGCCTGGCCGGGCGTGTCCGTGACCGCAGCGGGGAGCGTGGCGGACGGCGTCGCGCTGGCGCTCGCGTCGCTCGCGCCCGGCGAGCTCGCGCTCGCGTGCGGATCGCTGTTCGTCGTCGGCGAGGCGATGGCGGCGGTCGGCGGGGGAGACCTCGAGTGTCTCTGAGCACGCGCCTCGCGGTCCTCGCGCTCGCCGCCGCGCTCGCCGCCGGGCTCGCGGTGCCGGCCCCGCCGGCGCGCGCGCAGGCCCCGATCGTGGCCCTGCCCGAGAGCACGCTCGCACTGCCGGATAGCGCGCGCGCGGACTCGGCGCGGACCGACAGCGTGCGTATCAGGCCCGAGCCCTCGTATGGCGCGCCCCCGTCGGGCACGCCGCCACCGCTCAAGACGCGCACGCGCCGGGGGGGGCCCTACAACGTGGTCGCGGATCGCCTCGAGGGCGGGCGCACCGACGCCGAGGGCGAGATCATCACGCTGCTCGGCAACGTCACGCTGACGCGCGACGGCACGATGGTGAAGAGCCAGATGGGCAAGTACGTCAAGCGCGAGGGCACGATCTACCTCACCGGCGGCGTGGACGCAGTCGACGGGACGGCCCACATCAACTCGCTGCAGGCCGCGTACAACGAGACCTCGGACTTCCTGACGCTCACCGGCCAGGTGGTCGTGCGCGACAAGGACCTCGTGCTCACCGGCGACTTCGGCTCGTACGACCAGCAGCAGGGCCGGGCCGAGGTATGGAGCCATGTGCGCGGTCGGGACAAGGCACAGACCATCGTCGCCGACCGCGTCGCCTACCTGCGCGACGCTGAGCGCGCGGAGGCGCGCGGCCGCGTCACCGCGCGCGATTCGACCGCGGGCATCACGCTCACCGCGGACGCGCTCGACTACGACCGCCGCGCCGGGACCGCCCGCGCGACGCAGGGGCCGAAGCTCGTCCAGACGCCGCGCGACGGCAAGGGGACGGTGACGCTGCTCGGCGACACCATCACCGTGCACTCGAAGGAGCGCGTCGCAAACGCCGATGGGCACGTGCGCGTCCTGCAGGACAGCCTCGCGGCGACGGCGGGCCATGCGGTGTTCTTCGATCGGGAGAATCGCGGATTGCTGCTCGACGGCCCGCAGGCGACGACGAGCGAGGTCGCGGTGCGCGGCGACACGCTCGAGGTCTTCACGAGGGGCAAGAGCCTCGAGCGCCTGCGCGTCCGCAGCGCCGGCGCGATCGACTACCGCGGCGGGGGCAAGGACTCGAACGGCGAGGTCAGTACGCTGAGCGCGGACCGCATGGAGATCTGGTTCGCGGGCGACGCGGTGGATTCGCTGTGGGCGGAGCAGCACGCGGCGAACGAGTTCACCGGCGCACCCATCCCGGGCCGGCGCTCGGAGACGAACCGCACGCACGGCGAGCGCATCCGGCTCTACTTCAAGGACAAGCAGCTCGAGCGCGCGATCGTGACCGGCTCGGCGAAGGGTGACTATCTCGCCGAGAGCGACCTCGCGGACAGCGCCCGCGCGGACCACGTCGAGTACGAGGCCGGGAAGATCACGTTCGAGGTGCCGAAGAATCGCATCCGGCTCGAGGACGACGCGCACCTGACCTACCAGGAGCTCTCGCTCCGCTCGCCCGAGGTGGTGTTCGATTCCAGGCGCCAGGTGTTCGAGGCGCGCGGGAACCCCGTACTCGAGGACCGCGGCGACACGCTGCGCGGGCGCTCGCTCGCCTACGACCTCGTGGCGCGCAAGGGCGCGGTCTACGGTGCGCGCACGCATTACGAAACCGGGTGGTTCTCGGGCGATCGGATCCGGCGGCTCGGGGATTCCGTGCTCGACGTGAAGGGCGCGACCTACACGACGTGTAGCCTGCTCCACCCGCACTACGCGTTCGAGTCCGACCGCATGAAGATCTATCTCAAGGACAAGGTGATCGCGCGCCCGCTCGTGTTCGCCGTGCGCGGCATCCCGCTGCTCGCGCTGCCGTTCTACATATTCCCCATCCGCGACGACCGGCACTCGGGCGTGCTCGTGCCGCAGATCCAGTTCGGGTTCACGAACGGACAGGGGTCCGTGCGCAACGCGGGCTATTACTGGGCGCCGAACGACTACATGGACTTCACGTTCGCGGGCGACTACCAGCCCTCGATTCCGTCCTGGCTGCTCCGGGGCGAGGCGCGCTACAAGCTGCTCTACCGCTTCGAAGGCGAGGTCCGCGGATCCTACGCGCGCCGCATCGACTTCACCGACTCGCGCTCGGGGGACCTGCACGGCCGACACTACGAGCAGTTCGGCGACAACACGGCGCTCACCGCCGAGGCGAACTTCAGCTCGAGCAGCGACTACACGAAAAACCCGCTGACCGGCGATCCGCTCGCGACGCGCCTGGACCGCTTCCTGATCTCGAGCCTGACGTTGAGCCACCGCCAGCCCTGGGCTTCGTTCAATCTCTACCTGCAGCGGCGCGAGGACCTCGAGCCCACCCCGACCACGGTGCCCGTGTCGCGCATCGAGGAGTTGTTGCCGAGCCTGTCGGTGTCGTTCCCGACGCGCACGCTCGGGCACAAGGCGGGGGCGGGGAGGGACGCGTTCCTCCCGTTCTTCGCGAGCACCTATTACTCGCTCAATGCCCGCTTCGTGAACCAGCGCGACGTGAACGTATTTCTGCGCCTCGACAGCCTGAACAGCTACAGCCCCGCCGACACCACGATCGCGCGCGCGGCGTACCAGCACCAGGCGTCGCTCTCGGACTCGCGCCGCCTGTTCGGGTTCGTCAACGTCGGGCCGTCGCTGCGCTACACGCAGGTCGTGTTCGACGAGGATGTGACCGGCAAGCGCCCGGCCGCGGGCGCGACCTGGGGCGCGGGCGCGAGCGCCTCGATGACGGTCTATGGCACGTCGAAGGGCGGGCTCGGTCCGGTCACCAGCTTCCGCCACGTGTTCAACCCGTCGGTCAGCTACTCGTACCAGCCGGATTTCCCGGGGCTCAAGGCGCGCGTGCCGCTCACCGACTCGACGTTCGCGACCGTGGACCGTTTCCCGTCCTTCGCGGGCATCGGGCTCTCGGCATCGCAGCAGAGCTTCCTGTCGTTCAACCTGTCGAATCGCTTCGAGGCCAAGGTGCGCACGAAGCACGGCGAGAAGTCCCTGTCGAACCTGCTCTCGATCAACCTCAACTCGGCGTACGACTTCCTGCACGACCGCAACGGCCGCTCGACGCCGTGGCGCCCGATCTCGACCAGCATCCGCATCCAGCCGCCGAACTACGTCACCGGGGACTTCAGCCTGCAGCACGACCTGACGTACGGCCGCGTGCTGCGCTCCGCCCAGGGTTCGCTCGGTTTCCGCTTCTCCGGCGGCGGCGCGACCGAGACCGTGACCCGCATCCCGCTCGCGGGCAACGAGGCGCAAACCGCGCGCCCGTCCGACCCCCTCGTGCCGTGGAACCTCTCGCTGTCGTTTTCCTACGGGGGGAGCCGCGCGCTCGACGGGCCGTGGACGCACCGCGAATCGGCGAACGCGGTGGTCTCGATCCGGCCGACTGCGAACTGGCTGCTGAACTACTACAACCAGGTCGACCTGACCGAGCGGCGCATCGTCGCCCAGGAGTACGCGCTCACGCGCAATCTGCATTGCTGGAGTCTGCAGTTCGTCCGCAGGTTTTCGGGGGGGACGGCCGATTACTACTTCCGGATCGGGATCGTGGACCGCCCCGAGATCTACCTCGACCGCGGCACCACCGGAATCGGCGGATTCGGCGGCCTGGGGAACCTGCCGGGGCTCTCGGGGGCCGGTCAATAATTCGCTGCAAAGCCGGGGGGCGGACCGGTCGGCGGCTTGACCCGTCCCGTCGGCGGCCCGTACACTCTGGACCGTTTCCGCTCGCCACAGGGCCGCTCGCGGCCCTCTCAGGAGGTGAAGGCTCTGAAGACTTTGCGCGTTGGCGATCTCGTGTTGCTCGGGTCGGCGTTCGCCCTGACTGCGTTCGGCACCACGCTGAGCCAGTCCCAGGGCGCGCTCAAGGGCAAGATGCTGCCGGTCGTCTCGACCTCGGACGTCATCGGTTACATCACGCCCTGCGGCTGACACACGCCCAAGGGTGGACTGGCCCG